>JBEEFX010000093.1:0-5351 GCA_041166365.1 Acidimicrobiaceae bacterium | reverse complement strand
TGGGCGTTCGTCGTTGCGGTGATGTTGTTCTCCGTCGGCGCCCTGTTCTCGGTGTACGACGGAGTGGAGAAGCTGGCGCATCCGCACGAGCTCGAGTCGGCGGAGTGGGCGATCGGCATCCTTCTCGGCGCGATCGTCCTCGAAGCCTTGTCGTTCAGGACCGGAATCCGCGAGGCCCGCAAGGTGAAGCGCAACACGTCGTGGTGGCGGTTCATCCGCACTGCGAAGAATCCCGAGCTGCCGGTCGTGCTCCTGGAGGATCTCGCCGCCCTGGTTGGTCTCGTATTCGCCCTTTGTGCCGTTGTCGCCGCGGATGTCACGGGCGATCCCAAATACGACGCGATCGGCAGCCTGGCGATCGGTGTGCTGCTCGCCGTCGTCGCCATCGTCCTCGCCATCGAGATGCGCAGCCTGTTGCTCGGTGAGGCCGCCGACCCCGAGGTGCAGCAGCAGATCGCCGAAACCATCACCAACGCAGCGCAGGTGCTCAACCTGATCCACCTCCGGACCGAGCACCTGGGGCCCGATGAGCTGCTCGTGGCCGCCAAGGTCGAGTTCTCGCCCGATCTGACCCTTCGCGAGCTGGCCGACGTGGTCGACCTCGTCGAAGCGGCGATACGCCGACGGGTTCCCGAAGCCCGGCTCATCTACCTCGAACCGGATGTGACCCGGACCCGCGTCGCCACGACCGAGGCGCAATAAAAGTTCTCAGACCGGGCGCCAAAAGTGCCGATGGGACGACATTAAGAACGACCAAGCCGGGGACCCTGGGCGGCGTTGGTTGGCCGTGGGTAGCTCCTCGGCCACGGACGGGACAATCGCCGCTGACGAAGTGTGTGCAAGCGCGCTCATTCATCGGGACCCCCGCCTGCTCATCGTCTTCGCGTCGGACGCCTGCGACCTCGAGACCCTCCTCGAGCAGCTGCGGCACAACGCGGGCTCGACGCCGATCATCGGCTGCTCGACCGCGGGCGAGATCGTGCCCGGCGGGCCGCGTGATGCGAGCGTGGTTGCGATCGTGCTCGGCGGCGACGGATTCTCCGTTGCCACCACCGTGGGCCGGAATGCGTCGACGCGGCTGCGGGCTGCAGGCGCGGACGCGGCCGCTTCGCTCCGCGACACGGCCGTCCGGGCCAAGCGCCACCGCGTCCTGCTGTTGCTGTCCGACGGTTTGGGTGGCGACCAGCAGGAAGTCGTTCGAGGCGCGTACGCGGTGGCCGGAGCCGGGGTGCCCTTGGTCGGCGGCTGCGCTGGTGACGACCTCAAGATGCAGCGCACGTTTCAGATGGTCGACGACGAGGTTCTGAGCGACGCCGTCGTCGGCGCGGCGATCGGCAGCGACGCGCCGTTCGGGATCGGTGTGCGTCACGGCTGGCAGCGCGTCGGCGATCCGATGCTGATCACGAAGAGCGTCGGCAGTCGCGTGCTCACGATCGACGACCAACCTGCACTCGACGCCTACCTCGCCCGACTCGATGCGCCGCCCGAAGCCGGCACCGACGCGGCCGCGTTCACCCGGTTCGCGCTGACCCATCCCCTCGGACTCGTTCGCCGGGGCGGCGAGGAGGTGCGCTTCATCGCCGGGGCGGACCTCGCCGATCGGTCGATCGGCTGCATCGCATCCGTGCCGCAAGGCGCGCTCGCGTGGTTGATGGAGGGCGATGTCACTTCCGTCCTGGCCGCGACCGACGGCGCGTGCCGCGACGCCTTGGCGGAACTCGATGGCCACGACCCCCTGGGGGTCATCGCCTTCGACTGCATCGCTCGACGCGGCGTGCTCGGCGATCAGGGCATTTCGCGCGAGGTCGATCACATCGAGTCGCACACCGGGTCCGTCCCGCTCGCCGGTTTCTACACCTACGGCGAGATCGCGAGAACCCACGGCACCGGCGGCTTCCACAACCAGACGCTCGTCGTGTTGGCCGTCGCATGACGAGCACACTCCTGCTCGCGGAGTTCCTCGCAGCTGTTTCCGCGGCGGAGGACGAGGACTCGATGCTGCGCACGGGCCTCGAGCGAGCGGCCGAGGCCGTGGAGGCCGAGGTCGGTGCCATCGTCGTGCGCGGTCGTGCGGCGATGACGTTGGGCTACGGCGACGAAACCGTGCCGGCTGCAGAGTTGCTCGCCGTGTGCGGTGGGGCGGCATCAGCGCCAATTCCGGGTGCCGGCTTCTCGCCCGCGCTGGCTCTCGATCTCGAGAACCCGCCTCGATCACACCTCGTCGTCGCGCGGGCGGGTCCGCATGAATTCACATCAGAGGAACGCGGCCTGCTCCGTGCGATGGCGCGGGTGCTGTCGCTCGTCGTGGCGGGCAACCGTACGCAGGCCGCCGAACGGCGTCTCAACGACGAGCTGCGCGAGCGGCATCAGCAACTCCAGCGACTCGTGCGCGTCACCGGCTCGATCTCTCATGGCGCGCCATTGAAGGAGGTGCTCGACACCATCGTCGGCGGCGCGGCGGAGCTACTCGGCCAGGAGGTGGTCGGCCTACGGCTCATCCGGGCGGACGATCCGTCTCGTGTCGACATGGTCGCTCACCGAGGTATCAAGGACGACCTCCTCGACCTGGTGCTCCATTCACCGGCGGGCGAGGGAGCCGGTGGACGCGCGATCAGCGAGAACCGGGTCATCGCGGTCGACCACTACTCCAGCGATCGCGACATGATCGCCGCATTTCGCGAACACAAGCTGCAGCGAGCGATGGCCGCGCCGGTGAACGATCAGGGCACGATCGTCGGCAGTCTCACGGTCGCCTCGTACCAGCCCGGTACCTACACCGAACTCGAGAAGGACCTCCTGACCATGTTCGCGGAGCACGCGAGCTTGGCCCTTTCCGACGCGCGCCGGGTCGCCGCCACGACGCATCAGGCGCTGCACGACGACCTCACCGGACTTCCGAACCGAACGCTGTTCCTCGACCGGCTGGAACACTCCTTGATTCGTGCCGGTCAGAACAACGCCAACGTTGCCGTCCTGTTCTGCGATGTCGATCAGTTCAAGCTCGTGAACGATCGTTTGGGACACAGTGTCGGCGACGCTCTCCTGATCGCGGTGGGAGATCGGATCGGGGGTTGTCTACGCGCGGCCGACACCGCGGCGCGGTTCGGCGGAGATGAGTTCGCCGTGCTCCTCGAGGATTCGTCGCAGGACGAGGCGGAGCGGGTTGCCGAGCGCATCCTCGCCGCGTTGCGACCAGGCGCGGTCGTGCAAGGTCGCGAACTTCCGATTGGGGCGAGCATCGGGCTCGCCATGTCGCGTGACGCGACGAAGGGCGAAGAGCTGCTCCGGTTCGCCGACCTCGCCATGTACCGGGCCAAGGCCCTCGGCCGCGGTCGCTACGAGGTGTTCGAGCCGTCGATGTGGTCGGACATGGAAGAGCGCGCTGACCTCGAGAGCGAGTTGCGCGCCGCGATCGCGAAGACGGACGGCGAGAGTGATCTCACCCTCGTGTACCAGCCGATCCTCGACCTCCTCTCGCTCGACCTCATCGGTGTCGAGGCGCTCGCTCGCTGGCACCATCCGCGCCAGGGCGAGATCGAGCCCGAGCTCTTCATCACCGTCGCCGAAGAAGCCGGGCTGATGGTGGAGCTCGGACGAACCATTCTGCGGCGGGCGTGCCGGCAGGCCCGCGTGTGGCGGGACCGTTACGAACTCACGGTGACGATGAACGTCAACGTGTCAGCGCACCAGCTCGACGATCCTCGGCTCGTGGACGACGTGATCGGCGCGATCAACGAAGCCGGGATCGATCCGAAACAACTAATGCTCGAGATCAACGAGTCCGTCGTCATGCAGGACACCGGGGCGGCCGCCTCCGACAGGCTCCTCGCGCTGAAGGGAATCGGTGTGCGACTCGCCATCGACGACTTCGGAACCGGCTACTCGTCACTTGGCTACCTGAAGCGCCTTCCGGTCGACGCGTTGAAGATCGACCGATCGCTCGTGCAGGACGTGGAGCGCTCGAGTCGCGATCTCGCGCTCGTGCGAACCGTCTTGTCGCTCGGCGAGACGCTCGGCCTCGACATGATCGCCGAAGGCATCGAGTCGGTCGAGCAGCTCAAGGCGTTGCGTCGAGTCGGTTGCCAACAGGGTCAGGGTTTCCACTTGTGCGCGCCGATGACGGCCGTCGAGCTGGAACGCATCCTTCCGGGCTCGTTCGGACAGCCCGTGGACATGCCCGCCCCTCGGTAGGGTTGGGTGGTGGCAGCCCTCGATGAGAACGCGCAGCGTCAGCTGCGTGCGCTCGGTGATTTCATCAAGGCTCAACGCCAGATGGCGGAGCTGTCGTTGCGCGAGCTCGCAGCCCGCACCAACGTGTCGAACCCGTATCTCAGCCAGATCGAGCGGGGTTTGCACGAACCATCGGTGCGCGTCCTGAAGGCGATCGCCTCCGCGCTGAACATGTCGGCGGAGTCACTCCTCAAGCAAGCCGGTCTGCTCGAGGAGGAAGGCGGCGTCGGTGACGGTGCGCCCACGACCGAGCGGGCCATCGCCGCGGACACGGCCCTGAAGGCGGAGCAACGGACGGCGCTGCTCGCGGTCTACCGGTCGTACCTCGAGGCCAACGAGGCCGAAAAAACGAAGAAGCCCCGGGCGTAAGCCCGGGGCCTCACTCGCAACAACGATTTTCCCTGGCAAACGAACACAGAAGTGTGTCGGTTTGCCAGGGAAAAGCTGCGGGGGTTGGGTCAGGCAGCCTTGCTCGTCTTGGCGGCCACCGGCTTGACCGGCGCCTTGGCGGCGGCGGGCAACAGCGGCGCGATCGCATCGACGATCGCCTTGGAGAAGTCGTGCTGGTTGGCGAGGATCGCCTTCACGAACTCGTGCTGGCCGTCGACGAACTGCTCGGCGTAGCTGAACGCCTTGTCGATGGCCTCGGCCGGGTTCGGGAGCGAATCGGCGAAGGGAACGGCGGGACGGTCCTCGGGGAGGAAGCCTTCGACGGTCTCGACGACCTTCTCGACGGCGTCGACGGCGGGCTCTTGCACGGTCTTCATGAGGTCGAGGAGCTGGTCCTGCAACCCGGAGAGCGTCTCGGTGAGGGAAGCCATTTGGGGAACCTTCCTTGCTTGGAGGGGGATGCTTGGTACTGCATACTATGTCAAGCATTGCTGTTTATGTCAAGCGATTCGTTTGACAAAGCTCGCACAGAATCCCGATTGGTTTGGTCGGCTTTGAGGTCTGCGCTGCCTAGACTCCGCCCCGACTGCGAACCGCACACGAGGAGACCGCTATGGGATTGCGCTTGGGCGACGATGCCCCCGACTTCAAGGCCGAGACCACCGAAGGGCCGATCAACTTCTACGACTGGAAGGGCGACAGCTGGGCCGTCCTCTTCTCCCACCCGAAGG
>JBEEFX010000092.1:0-4351 GCA_041166365.1 Acidimicrobiaceae bacterium | reverse complement strand
CCGCCCGCCCCGCGCCCGCCCCGACGAGCCCGCCAAGCCGAAGCCGAAGCGGCTCCGACCCGCTCGGGTGCACCGCGCCGCGGTGCTGGAGGAGCTGCTGCCGGAACATCGTCCGATCGCCGAGCAGGTGCTGGCCGGCGACATCCCCGCGGTACGGCAGGCGATCGAGAAGGAGAACCTCACGCGGACGGCGGCCGGTCAGCCGACCATCAACGGCGCGGAGCTCCTCGCCATCGCCGAGAAGCTGCGCCCGCAGCTGCGCACCGCCGAGTGGAGAGACAAGGCGGAGGCCGCGATGGCCGACGTCGACGAGATCGACCTGCGTGACCTGCGTTCGGTGGTGGTCGCGGCAGACAGCGCGGCGCGCGACGACGACACCCGAGCGCTCGCGACGCAGTTGCGCGAGGCCTTGACCAAACGCGTCGACGCCGAGCAGGCCGCGTGGGTCGCGGAGCTCACCGCCGCGCTCGACGAGGGCCGCGTCGTCCGCGCCCTGCGGCTCAGCTCGCGTCCACCGAAGGCGGGCGTGATCCTCGATCCGGCGCTGACGACACGCCTCGCCGAAGGCGCGTCTGCCTCACTCACCGCCGACGCGCCCGCCGAGCGCTGGGCCGCGGTGCTCGATGCCACGGCCTTCTCGCCGGTGCGCCTCGCCGTCAAGCCGCAGTCATTGCCGGAGAAGCCGAGCGACGAGCTGCTCGCCGGGGCCAAGAAGCTCGCGTCACGCCTCCCGCAGGTCGCGGCGGCCTTCGGGATCGACGTCAGCGACGCGCCGAAGCGCCGCGGCTCGTCGAAGGGGAAGCCTGTGCCGCCGCCGCCTCCGCGGATCCCTCCGCCCCCGCCGCTGTCCGCGCCGGCGGTGGAGCAGCGCGAGCCGATCGAGCCGGTGGACACACCGCCGTCAGTCGCGGTGGAAGAGCAGATCGAGCAGGTCGAGGGGCCGAGCGAGGACACGGTCGCCGACGACGGCTGACGCTCGTGGGTTCCACCCGGCGAGCGCGAACGCACAACCGACCTCTTGGGCACAGCGTCGATCGTGATCGGTGTCACCGATGAAGATCACGTCGCGCGGCTGCGCGCCGATCGCGTCGAGGACGGGGCCCAGACGTTTCGGACCGTCGAAGCTGTCAGCGAACATCGCGACGTCGGGTGCCCAACCGAGCCTGGCCAACTCGGCGTTGCCGCCGAGCGGGTGCTTGTTCGAGCAGACCGCCCAGCGGTCCAGCTGCGCGACGAGGTCTTCGACGCCGGCGAACGGAAGCGCGAGATCAGTGTCGTAGCGCGCGAGGTAGTCGTCCACCGTGATCCTCAGCCGCGCGCACTCGTCGGCGAGCGTGTGACCGAACGTGATCTGCTCCTCCGGCACCCCGAGCGCGACGAACGGCGCAACCAATGCCGCGTCCGAGTCGAGCAGCGTGCCGTCGAGGTCGAACACCGGGATGACCGGCGGCGCGGACGACGTCAGGATTCGCGGGGCGTCATCACGGACGACCGGCTCGACCGGCCACGGAACTCGCCGCTGGCGGCGTCTTCATCCCAACGCGCACCGCAGGTGAGGCAGGCGCAGGAGTCGAGACGGAGGGAGGCGAGGTAGAGCCGGTCGACGTCGAACGAGCTGCAGTACGGGCACTGGAAGTGCTCGGCCTCATCTCCCAACCTTGAATTCCCCCTGATCGCTACGAAGAACGTTACCGGACCGTTCTCTGACCAGCGGTGTACCCCGTCGGTTTCGCCGCCGTAGCACGTGCCATAGGGTGACGGAATGGTCGACTATGAGCTCCAGGGACGGGTCGCGGTGTTGACGTTGAACCGTCCAGAAGCACGCAATGCCGTCAACGGTGACGTGTCAAAGGGCATGGAAGCCGCCATCGATCGGCTCGAGGAAGACGACGACGCGTGGGTCGGCATCCTGACGCACAACGGTCCGGTGTTCTCGGCCGGCGCCGACCTCAAGGCGATCAACGCCGGCAAGGCCGGCGAGTTGCAGACGGCTCGAGGTGGCTTCGCTGGCCTCGTGCAGCGCAAGCGCACCAAGCCGCTCATCGCCGCGGTCGACGGCCCCGCACTCGCGGGTGGATGCGAGATCGCGTTGGCCTGCGACCTCATCGTCGCGTCGACGCAGGCGCGCTTCGGCGTGCCGGAGGTGAAGCGCTCGCTCGTGGCCGCCGCGGGCGCGTTGTTCCGCCTACCGCGGGTCGTGCCCCGCCCGATCGCACTCGAGATGATCATGACGGGCGATCCCATCTCGGCCGAGCGCGCCTACCACTTCGGCTTGGTCAACGACCTGTGCGAGCCGGGTGAGGCCTTCGAACAGGCCAAGGCGCTCGCGGAGCGCATCATCGTCAACGCGCCGCTCGCCGTGCGCAAGAGCCGCGAGCTCTCGCTCTTCACCGTCGACGCCGACGACGAGACGGGGTTCCGGCTCTCGGGCGAGGCGATGATCGAGCTCTCCCAGACGGAAGACTTCTGGGAAGGCCCGAAGGCCTTCATCGAGAAGCGCGACCCGGTCTGGCAGGGCAAGTAGTTCTAGAGGATCGTCTCGATGATGGCGTGGTCGTGGAGGAACTCGGCGAGGCCCTCCACGAGTTGGAAGTCGGCGACCTCGTGCAGTGGGATCCACGCTGCTTCCTGAGCGTCGTCGCCGGCGACAGGCTCGGCCTCGGGATTCAACAGCGTGACCGCGAAGTCGAGGATCACGAAATGGTGGTGCTCGCCGACGCGCTCCACCCATCCGATCAGCTCGCCGCACACACCTTCGAGCCCGGTCTCCTCTGCCAGCTCGCGCACGACGGCTTCCGCCATCAGCTCGCCCGCTTCGACCCGCCCGCCAGGGACGGACCATTCGCCCTGCGCGGGCCCGCGGCCGCGGCGGATGAGCAGCAGGCGGCCGTCCTCCACGACGATCGCGCCGACACAGACCTCGGGCCTCATGGCAACGGCCGATGCACGACGATCGCCCGCGCGACGAGGCCGAACGATTCGAAGAAGTTCTTCGTCTCACGGTTGCCGGGCAACGCCAGCGAGTCGATCCCGACGCAGTGTCGCCCGGTCGCCCACTCGACGACCGCGTCGAGCAACGCCTCCCCCACCCCGACGCCGCGCGCCTCCGGTTCCACGTACACATCGGTGAGACGCGCCAGGTCGCTGCCGTCGCGGAGCTGCTCGATGACGGCCACCGCGTACCCGATCGCCGCATCGTCGATCACGCCCACCAACACGATCGCATCGCCGTTGGCGAGGTCGGCCGCCAGCGAGGAGTCGATCGGCTCCGGCCGGGCCTCGCGCCGCGCCCACACCTCGCCCCCTTTGGTGGACCGCAACTCGGCGATGGCAGCACGCGCCAACTCCGCGATCCGGGGAACATCGTCGTTCGACGCGGGACGGGCCGCCTCGATCATGGCGGCAGTCAGCCTTGCAGTTGCGCGATCTTGCTGAGGATCGTCTTGCGCCCGCGATGGGCCGTCTCGTAGTCGCGGACGGCGGCCAGCTCGTCGCCGGACAAACCTTCCAGGCGGGGCACGACCTGTGACGCCGACAGGCTGTCGTAGTCGGTGATCGCCAATTCGGCCGCGCCAGGACCGTGAGCGGGTGAGCTCGCGACCGGGGCAGACGTCTGCGTCGCCGGCATCTCCGGCGCCGACGGCCCGTTGCTCGAAGGCTTCGCAGGACCAGTACGGGCCGTGAACTGCTCGGCCACCTTCTGCACCTGCTTCTGCAGCTGCGCGATCTGCTTGGGGGCCTCGCTCTCGACCGCGAACTTCCCGAACATCCGGGCCATCATCACCTGCTGGTGACCCTTCTCGATCAGTTGCGGCACGACTTCTTGCGCGTTCAAGACAAACCCGAGGGGTGCGTAGAAGAAGAGGTCGAGGGCCTGCTCGATCGGAGACTTGCGTTCCGTCACCGCGCCATGTTGGTCGACGCGCCGGACCCCGGGGAAATCGTCCTCCTACGCCGTGTGGACGATCAGGACGTCGCAGATCGCGTGGTGTGACACCGAGCTGGCGACGCTGCCCAGGACGAAGCGGGCGGCCCCCGTGAGACCCTTCGATCCCACCACGATCGCGTCGGCGTTGAAGTCGCTGGCCGCCTCGAGCAGCACATCAGGAGGGCTGCCGGGGATGGCTTGGGCGACCACGCCCTTCAGGCCGAGCTCCGCGGCGATCGCGCGGCCGTGCACGGCCTTCTCCTCGGCCTGCACACGGTCCGTCAACGCCCACCGGATGTCCTCCGGAACACCCTCGGACTCCTTGGCCAGCTCATCGTCGTGGGGCTCGTAGGCCGTGACCACCACGAGTCGGGCCTCGTGGTCCTTGGCGAGCTGGCTGGCGTGGCGCACGGCGAGCTCGGC
>JBEEFX010000091.1:0-8492 GCA_041166365.1 Acidimicrobiaceae bacterium | reverse complement strand
CCTGGAAGCCCACCGCACCGACGTCTGGGGCCTCGCTCTCATCGGCCTCGGTCTGGTCTCGGCGCTGGCCATCTACGCCGATCTCGCCGGACCGCTCGGTCGGGCCCTGGACCTCGGGATCGGCGCCGCCGTCGGCATGGTGCGCCTCATCCTCCCCGTCGGGCTGATCGGAGCAGGCGTCGCGATCGTGCGCGACCGCGAGGACGAGGACGACGGCCTGTCCGTCGGCCATCCGGCCCGCCTGGCGGTCAGTTCCCTGCTGCTGCTCGTCGCCGTCACCGGGCTGCTCCACCTCGGGCGGGGCACTCCCGCCATCGAGGACGGCTTGCGGCCGCTCGGCCGGGCCGGTGGGTTCATGGGCTTCGCGGTCGGCGAGCCGCTTCACACGCTCGCGTCGACGTGGGCGGCGTCGCTCGTGCTGATCACCATCGGGCTCGTCGGCCTCGTGGTGCTGACGAAGACGTCCGTGCGGGTCGCGGCCGACCGCACGGCGGCGGGCGTGCGCCCGCTCACCCGACTGTTCGCGGGCCTGTTCGAGCTCGGAGCGGAGCAAGACCGGCCGCCGTCCTTCGCGGGGCTGTACGACCAGGACGCGGATGCGGACGACGATGGTGATGTCGACCTGCGGGAGGCGACGCCGCCCGTTCCGAAGCGCCCACCGCGTCCGAAGGTCTCCGTGCCGACGCCGCTCGACGAGGATGCCGGCCCGACGGAGCAGCTCGCGATCGATCTCGGCCCGGGCGCAAAGGCGTCGCCGTGGAAGCTTCCCTCGCTCTCGCTGCTCGAGCGGGCGGAGTCGCAAGAGGTCGACAAGCGAGCGGTGGAGGAACGCGGCCGCGTGCTCGAGGCCGCGCTCGCGCAGCATGGCGTGGAGACGCGGCTCGTCGGCATGGTCGTCGGTCCGTCGGTCACTCGCTACGAGCTCGAGCTCGCGCCCGGCGTGAAGGTCGCGCGCGTCACGAGCTTGCACAAGGACATCGCGTACGCGATGGCATCACCCGACGTCCGGATCCTCGCCCCGATCCCGGGCCGGCAGGCCATCGGCGTGGAAGTGCCGAACGCCGAGCGCCATCTCGTGTCCCTCGGCGACATTCTCGCCTCCCCGGAAGCCAAACGAGCGCAGCATCCGCTCGAGGTGGCGGTCGGCCGCGACATCAATGGCAAGGCCGTCATGATGAACCTGGCGACGATGCCGCACCTGCTCATCGCCGGCGCAACGGGCGCAGGCAAGTCGAGCTGTCTCAACTCGATCATCACGTCGATGCTCATGCGATCGACACCCGATCAGCTGCGGATGATCCTGGTGGACCCGAAGCGCGTCGAGATGGGCCAGTACGACCGCCTCCCGCATCTGCTCACCCAGGTGGTGACGAACCCGAAGAAAGCGGCCAACGCGCTGTCGTGGGCGGTCCGAGAGATGGAGCGTCGCTACGACTTGTTGGCCGAGGTCGGTTACCGCGACATCACGGGCTACAACGCGGCGTTCGACCGCGGCGAGCTCATCAAGGAGCCGGGCTCGGAACGCGAGTTCCCGCGCCTGCCCTTCATCCTGGTCGTGATCGACGAGCTTTCCGACCTCATGATGGTCGCCGCCCGCGACGTCGAAGACTCCATCTGTCGCATCGCGCAGATGGCCCGCGCCGTCGGCATCCACCTCGTGATCGCCACGCAGCGACCGTCCGTCAACGTGATCACCGGTGTCATCAAGGCGAACATCCCCGCGCGTCTCGCGTTCGCGGTCTCCTCGGTCACCGACAGCCGAGTGATCCTCGACCAATCCGGCGCCGAGCGGCTCATCGGCAAGGGCGACATGCTGTTGCTCGGGCCCGCCTCCGGCGCTCCCAACCGCATCCAGGGCTCATGGGTCGGGGAAGAGGAAGTCCGCAAGGTCGTCGGACAATGGCGACGGCAGGCGCCCGACGTTCGCTACGACGCGCAGGTGCAGGGGCCCGACGACGCTGCCGGTGCCAACGGCGGGATGGCGGGCGGGTCCGGTGACGGCGACGACGACGATCTGTTGGTCCAGGCCATGGAGCTCATCGTGCGTTCGCAGCTCGGTTCCACGTCGATGCTGCAGCGCAAGCTGCGCGTCGGTTTCGCCCGCGCCGGGCGGCTCATGGACCTGCTCGAGCAGCGCGGCATCGTCGGCCCGTCGACCGGCTCGAAGGCCCGCGACGTCCTCATGACGCCCGAGGAGCTCGACCAGATCCCCGCCGACTCCTGAGATTTCCCCTGGCAAACGCACACAGAAATGTGTACGTATGCCAGGGAAACGAGTAAGCAACTCGGCCATGGCCGAGTTGCGAGAGATCGTCAGCGGGTTGCAGTTCCCCGAGGGACCCATCGCGATGGACGACGGCAGCATCCTGCTCGTCGAGATCCAGCGCGGCACGCTGAGCCGTGTCGACGTCGAGAAGGGAACGGTCGACGTCGTCGCGGAGTGCGGCGGTGGTCCGAACGGCGCAGCAATCGGGCCCGACGGCGCCGTGTACGTGTGCAACAACGGGGGCTGTTTCGAGTTCCAGGAAGTCATGGGCATGACGTTCCCCGGGCCACCGCCCGCGTCGTATCCCGGCCACGGCGCGATCCAACGCGTCGAGCTCGGCACCGGCGAGGTCACGACCCTCTACGAGGAATGCGACGGCCATCCGTTGCGTGCCCCGAACGACATCGTGTTCGACGCAGCGGGCGGCTTCTGGTTCACCGACCACGGAATCCGTCACGGACGCACGAGCGACCGCAGCGGCATCTACTACGCGCTGCCCGACGGGTCGTCGATCACCGAGGCGATCTTCCCGCTCGACGCGCCGAACGGGATCGGACTGTCGCCCGCCGGCGATCGCCTGTACGTCGCCGAGACGCACACCGGACGCGCGTGGGCGTGGAACGTCCCCTCGCCCGGGACCATCGAAGGCCCCAACCCCCTCGGTCCCAACGGCGCAGAGTTGCTCGTCGGGCTCCCGGGGTTCCAGCTGTTCGACTCCCTCGCGGTCGACGGCGATGGCTGGGTGAACATCGCCACGCTCGTCAACGGCGGCATCACCTCGATCTCACCCGACGGCGGGACCGTGGAGCATCTGGCCACCGACGACCCCATCACCACGAACATCTGCTTCGGCGGCGATGGCCTGCGGACCGCGTACATCACGTGCTCGGCGTTCGGCCGGCTGGTGGCAACCGAGTGGCCGCGCCCCGGTCTGCAAATGGCCTTTCACGCGTGACCGCGTTCGACCCGGCGGACCTTCTGCTGGGTCACGAGAGCCGCGCCGTCACGTTCGAGAACCCGACGGGGGAGCGAGGCGCCGGCGGCACGGCGCGCAACGGCCGCAAAGGTGCGCCCAACCGCATCCTCGGCCCGGGCGAACGGGTCGTGCTCGCCGATCTCAGCGGACCTGGCCGCGTCACCCATCTCTGGCTCACCGTCGGCGCGCTGCGATCGCTCGACGCGCCACCTCCGGCCTTTCTGCGGGCACAGGTGCTCGAGGTCTTCTACGACGACCTCGACGAACCATCGGTGAGCGTGCCCGCACTCGACTTCTTCGGTGTCGTGCACGGTGTGCCCGCGCCGTACGCGTCGGCACTCACCGCGGCAAACGAAGGGCTCGGCCTCGAGAGCCGCATCCCGATGCCGTTCGATGGACGGATGCGCGTCGAGTACGTCAACGCGTCCGACGAGCTCGCGTTGCTGTACTACCAAGCCGACGTGCTGCTCGGTCCGCGCGCCGGGGAAGGTGGGCGCTTGCACGCGATGTTCCAGCGCGAGAACCCGACGACGTTCGGGGACGATCTCGTGATCCTCGACGGTCTGCGCGGCCCCGGCCGCTATCTCGGGATGACGGGCGGCGTGCGCCCGTTCGACCGGTACTGGTGGGGCGAAGGCGAGGTGAAGGTGTTCCTCGACGGTGAGGCCCAACCGACGATCTGCGGCACGGGTACCGAGGACTATCTCGGCTCGGCGTGGAGCATGGGCGCGTTCGCCGCGCCGGAGTCGGGCGCACCACTCGTCGTCGGCCCGAGCGGGACCGAGGCCGGCGGTTGGTCGCTCGTGTCCTACTACCGGTGGCACGTCAGCGACCCGATCGTCTTCCGGGACTCGGCGAAGGTCACGCTGCAGCAGATCGGCTCGGCGATGTTCCGTGAAGGCGACGAGCACGCGCTGGCGCGGTTCAAGGAGGAGGTCACCCCCGCCGGTGACGGCTGGATCGAGGGCGTGCTCGGGGGCGGGGTGAAGGCCTTCACGTTGTACGAGCGCAGCGACGACTGGTGCGCCACCGGATTCGCGTATTGCGCGCAGCCCCAAGCGGTGCACCGGGTCGACGTGGCCGCGGCCACCGCCGACATCAACGGCGTTCCCGCCGGTCACCTTCTGATTCGGCGCTAGACGACCAGTACCCTGGTGGGGTGACGCGGCGCTTTTGGGTGGAGACCTTGGGCTGCCCGAAGAACCAGGTCGATTCCGAGAAGCTCACCGGCACCCTCCTGGCCGACGGGCTGTTGCCGGCGCGCGCGGCGGGCGACGCCGATGTGGTCGTGGTCAACACCTGCGCGTTCATCGAGGCGGCGCGCCAGGAGTCGATCGACACGATCCTCGCGCTGTCCGACAACCGCAAGGACGGTGCGCGGCTCGTCGTCACCGGATGCCTGGCCGAGCGGTATGGCAGCGAGGTGTCCGACGCGATCCCGGAGGTCGATGCCGTGGCCGGCTTCGCCGATGCGGTTCCCGTGACGCTCGGGCGCAAGAAGACGTCGGCCATGGACCTGTTGCACCTGCCGCGTCCGAAGGCAACCGCGCCCTGGGCGTATGTGAAGATCGCCGAAGGCTGCGACCGGGCCTGCGGTTTCTGCGCGATCCCGACGTTCCGGGGCAAGCAGCGGTCGCGTACGATCGACGACATCCTCGGCGAGGTGGACGCGCTCGACGTGCGGGAGATCGTGCTGGTCGCGCAGGATCTCGCCAGCTTCGGCCGGGACCAAGGTCAGGGAGAGCGACGCATCGTGCCGCTCGTGCAGGCCGTGGCCGAGCGTGTCGATCGGGTCCGCCTGCTGTACCTGTATCCGTCCGACCTGACAGACGAGTTGGTCGACGCGGTGTGCGCGACCGGAGTTCCGTACTTCGATCTGTCGCTGCAGCACGTCTCGAGCCCGCTGCTCCGGCGCATGCGGCGTTGGGGCGACGGCGCTCGCTTCCTGCGCCGCATCGAGCAGATCCGCGCGCTCGAGCCAGACGCGGCCTTCCGATCCAACTTCATCGTCGGCTATCCCGGCGAGACCGAGGAGGATCACGATCAGCTGTTGCGGTTCGTCGAGGACGCGCAGGTGGATTGGTGCGGGTTCTTCTCCTTCTCGCTGGAGGAAGGCACGTACGCCGCGACGCTCGACGGGCAGATCGACCGCGAGCTCATGGACGAACGGTTGGCCGAGCTCCGCGAGTTGCAAGACCGCATCACCGCGGCCAAACGTGACGATCTCGTCGACGCCAAGGTCGAAGTGCTCGTGGACGAACCCGGTGTCGGCCGGACGCATCGCGAAGCGCCGGAGATCGACGGCATCGTCACGATCCCGGCTTCGCTCCCTGTCGGCTCGTTCGTCACGCTGACCGTGACGGGAGCGCTCGGCCCGGACCTGGAGGCGGCGTGACACTGTCGGAAACGTCGTTCGGTCCGTCCGCGCTGGCGACCCCGGCGAACGCGGTGACGATCACGCGACTGCTGCTCGCGGTCCCACTGCTGATGCTCATCGCCGACAAGCACTCGTCGTATCCCGCGACGGCGTTGTGGATCATCCTGTGCATCACCGACGGCATCGACGGCTATCTCGCGCGACGTCAAGGCGCAACGCGTTCGGGAGCGTTCCTCGACCCGCTGGCCGACAAGGTGCTCGTGCTCGGCGCGATGGTCACGCTGGTGTTGGCGGGCGTGTTCTGGTGGCTGCCGGTCGCGATCATCGCCGCCCGAGAGGTCCTCATCAGCGCGTTCCGCAGCTTCTGGGGGCGGCGCGGGCTGGCGGTGCCGGCCACGCAGTGGGCGAAGGTGAAGACCGTGGTGCAGGAGGTTGCCGTCGGGTTCGCGCTGTTGCCGCTGACGGATGACCATCGGTGGGTGGCCAACGGGACGTTGTGGATCGCCGTGTTCCTCACGGTCACCACCGGGATCCACTACATCCACGCCGGCAGTCGGGTGACAAGGACCACAGGCTCCTGAGCATCGACATCGCGGATCTGGGTGCGCCGCGTCTGCCGTTGCCGCTACGCGCGGCCAACGCGGTGCTCGAACCGTTCGCAGCTCGAATCCGGTTGGACGAATCGTCACTCGTCGCCGCGGCGAGGAAGCGAGCCAAGCTCCACGACCTCGGCCCCGACACTTTTCGCGACGGGCTGGCGGCGCTGACGACAGCGCTCGATCACGAAGCGCGCTTGAGCCCACTCGGTCGGGTGATGGCCCGGCAGCTGGTCCTCCAGCTGCTCGTCACCCGACTCCGGCTCTTCGAGCTGCTGCGACTGCACCCGGAGATCACCGACGAGCCCGTCGAGGCCCCGATCTTCATCATCGGGCTGCCGCGCACGGGTACGACGCACCTGCACACGGCGATGAGCCATGACGAGCGGTTGCGCTCGATGCCGTATTGGGAGAGCCTCGAACCCCTACCGGATCCACACGCCGCGCCGCGTCCTGAGGGCACGCTCGATCCGCGCATTGCCCGGTGCGCGCAGGGGCTACGACTCGTCCACTACGCGATGCCGCTGTTCCCGGCGATGCACGAGATGACCGCGGAGGGGCCGCACGAGGAGATCCAACTGCTCGCCGTCGCGTTCGAGACGATGTTCTTCGAAGCCGGATACGACGTGCCGAGCTACGTCGACTGGTACCGGGGTCACGATCAGACTGCGTCGTACCGGTTGCTGCGCTCGTTGCTCCAGGCGATGCAGTGGCTGCGGGGCGGCCGCCGCTGGGTGCTCAAGTCGCCGCAGCACCTCGAGCAGTTGCGAGTGCTGCTCGACGTCTTCCCGGACGCGGTCGTCGTGCAGACGCACCGCGATCCGGTGGCGGTCACGGCTTCGCTCGTGACGATGGAGGCGTACACGCGGCGCATGCAGCACGCCCGCGTCGACCTTCGTGCGATCGGCGCACACTGGAGCGCGCGCATCGAGGAGATGCTGCGGGCATCGGTGGAGGACCGGGCACACGTGCGCGACGGACGCGTGCTCGACGTCGCGTTCCACGAGTTCATGGCCGATCAGCTCGGAACGATCGAACGCATCGAGAAGGCCGCGGGACTCGAGTTCGACCATGGCGCGCGGCGCAGCATCGGCCGCTTCCTCGACGAGCACCCGCGCGGTAAGCACGGCACGATCACCTACGACCTGGCGCGGTTCGGCATCGACTCCGCCGAGCGCCGCGAAGCGTTCCGCTTCTACACCGACCGTTTCGACCTCCCCCTCGAAACCTGACCCGCTGTCACGGCCGGCATCACCCCCGTCGGTCAGAGGTCGGCGACCTGCACGACTCGCGCGGTCGGTTGGTCGGGCAACGACTCGGCGAGGAACCAGCGGAACCACAGGCGGCCTTCGCGATGACCAGCGGTCGACAGCCAGTTGGGGACGCCGGGATCCTCGTGCGCCACGACGATGCGCCACGACCCGTCCGGCTCGTAGACGCACTGGCCGCCGTTGATGGTCACGTTCTCGTACCGGTAGTCGTACGTCTGCAGGTACTGGTTCCACAGGCACAGGTTCCAGAACGCGCACTCCGGTGAGCGGCCCTCGATCACCAGTGCTTCACCGTCTCCCAGCGCGTACGACCCGAGCGCGTACGCGGCGTCGCCGGCCGCCCAGCCGTAGGTGACGGCAGGTTGCGCATAAGGGGGCTGCACGGTGTTCGGCTCGGGATCGCGTCCGAGCGGGAAGATGGCGAGCAGGTCGCGCAGGAAGTTCGCGGCGCGCCGGAACCGTTGCGCGACCTCCGCGTCCGTGCGCCGCGGCGGGGGCGCGTCCTCGACGCATTCGATCGCCACGGTCGTCCGGGTGTCGCTCGTCGGATGGACGAGGTAGTCGCGCACGACGAGCGCGTTGGCATCGTCGTCCATTGGTCCGAGATCGACCGTGAACGAGCCGTCGCCGGCGAATGAGATCGTGCGGTCGTTGACCGTCGTCACGATGCGATCGGACCAGCGCCCGTCGTCCGGGCCCCCGTACACCGTCAGCGAGAGGTACGCGCTGTCGCCCCGCCGCCCGGTGACCCGGTACCGCCGCCCGCGCTCGACGGGCGCGTACCAGTAGACCGCGTCGGCGTTGTCGCCGCCCCACTTCAACGTGGGTGACGTGATCTCGACCATCGCCGGCCGCTCGGCGTCGGACCACAGGTAGCACTCGAGCGCGACCCGGAGGATCTGCGTCAGCCACTGGTAGCCCTCGACCACCGAGATCTCGTCGGGAACGGCCCGGTCGCCCTCGAGGAACGTCTTGTCGACGTTTCCGATGAGCTCGAGCAACTCTT
>JBEEFX010000090.1:0-9079 GCA_041166365.1 Acidimicrobiaceae bacterium | reverse complement strand
CGGCTACCTGCACCTGTCCGCGCAGATCGCGACGCACGCGGTCATGCGTCGGTACCTGGCGTTGGTCTGGGGCCATCCCGACGCGCCGCGGGGCATGATCGACGCACCGATCGGCCGGTCGGCGCGGACGCCGACGCGCATGGCCGTGTCGGCTCGCGGCCGGGAGGCGAGAACGACCTACGAGGTCCTGGAGACCTTCGACGACCCGGCCGCGCTGTCCCTCCTCACGTGCACCTTGGACACCGGCCGCACGCACCAGATCCGCGTGCATCTCCAGACGATCGGTCATCCGGTCGTGGGCGATCGCCGCTACGGAGGTCACCGCGAGCCGTTCACCGATCTCGGCCGCTTCTTCCTGCACGCCGCGCACCTGGAGCTCGATCATCCCGCGACCGGCGAGCGAGTGGCCTTCGATTCCGCGCTACCGCCGGAGCTCGAAGGTCTGGTCAGTCAGCTGCGGGCCACGGCTTCTCACCACGCGCCATAGCCGCCACGTCCGCCAGCGTGAGGCCGTCGAGGAGGCGACGCATCTCGTCGCCGACACCGGCCCACACCGCCAGCAGGACGCACTGCCCTTCGTGGTCGCACGCGCCGTTCTGATGCGGCTCACCGAAGTCGCCCACGACGATCGGGCCGTCGACCGCGCTGACGATGTCGCCCAACGTGATGCCCGCAGGCTCGCGCGCCAGGACGTAGCCGCCCCCGACACCGCGCTTCGACCGGACGATCCCGGCGCCCTTGAGCGCCAGCAGGATCTGTTCCAGGTACGGCTGGGGGAGCCCCGTGCGCTCGGCGATGTCGCGGACCGAGGTCGGCCCGATGCCATCGCTTCTCAGGGCAAGCGACAGCAGTGCGCGACAGGCGTAGTCGCCCCGAGTGGACACCTTCATGGCGGGTGAACGATAGAGCGGGACGTCGGTGCCGCGTTGGTGACGGCCGGTAGGGTGGCGAGACAGCACGAAAGGACGGCAGTGGGCGAGGATGCGGCATCGGCACCGTTGGTGCCTGACTACGGCGGGGCGTGCATTTCAAATGTGGTTCCGGTGCTGCTCGAGCGGCCGGACGTTGCGCCCGACTGGATGCCCGCGGCCGCCCTCGAAGCCGATCGGGTCGTCCTGCTGCTGCTCGACGGCCTCGGCTGGGAGCAGTTGCAGGCTCGGCGTCATCTCGCGCCCACGCTCGCCGCGATGGAGGGCGGTCCGATCGCCACCGTGCTCCCGACGACCACGGCCACCGCGCTCACGTCGCTGGCGACGGGAACGCCCCCCGGCGAACACGGCGTCGTCGGCTACCGGGTCAATGTGCACGGCGAGGTGTTGAACATCCTGCGGTGGACAACTGCCGCGGGTGACGCTCGCCAGACGATCCCGCCCCAGAAGGTCCAGACACAGCTGCCCTTCCTCGGGCAGCGGCCTCCGGTCGTGACCCGCGCCGAGTTCGCGCGAACCGGTTTCACGATGGCGCACCTCGACAGCACGCGCTTCACGGGGTACCGCATGCCGTCGTCGCTCGTCACCGAGATCGCGCGGTTGATGCGCGCCTCCGAGCCGTTCGTCTACGGCTACTACGAAGGCATCGACAAGGTCAGCCACGAGTACGGGCTCGGCGAGTACTACGACGCCGAGCTCGCGGCCGCCG
Source organism: Acidimicrobiaceae bacterium (assembly GCA_041166365.1). GTDB lineage: Bacteria > Actinomycetota > Acidimicrobiia > Acidimicrobiales > JACDCH01 > DASUCS01. Next base: position 7,441 of record JBEEFX010000090.1, on the reverse strand, counting down.
ATCACCTCGTCGCCAACGTGCTCGACGCCGTGCCTTCGGGTACGGCGGTCGTGGTCGTGTCCGACCACGGCCAGGTGGAGGTCGGTCCGAGAGTCATCCCGCTCGCCTCCGAGGTCATCGCGCACGTGTCGTTGCAGTCCGGCGAGGGTCGCTTCCGGTGGCTGCACGCCCGTCCGGGCCACGCGGCACTGCTCGTCGACGCGGCCACCTCCTGCCACGGCTCCGACGCCTGGATCGTCACCCGCGACCAGGTGATCGAGGAAGGCTGGTTCGGGCCCCGGGTGTCGGCCGACGCATCCTCCCGCCTCGGCGATGTCGCGCTCGTGGCCAGGACCGACGTGGCCTTCGTCGACCCGGCGGACACCGGGCCGTACGACCTGATCGGCCGGCACGGATCGGCGACGGCGGCGGAGCTGTGGGTGCCTCTTCTGGTCGGCCGCGGGTAGTCGGGGGTAAGACTGCCGCCATGTCCGATACCACCGAGCCTGTCGTCGAACGCCCCGAGGTCCTGCCGTCACCCGCACCTGCCGGCGACGGCGACGGGCGGGAGTCCGTCGAGCAACCCGCCAAGGTCATGCGGATCGGCTCGATGATCAAGCAGTTGCTCGACGAGGTGCGGGCGGCGCCCCTCGACGAGGCCAGCCGCGACCGGCTGGCCGGTGTGTTCGAGACCTCGGTGAAGGAGCTGTCGAGCGCGCTGTCGCCCGATCTGCAGGACGAACTGCACCGCTTGGCTCCTCCCTTCACCGGCAACAGCACGCCGACGGAGGCCGAGCTGCGGGTCGCGCAGGCACAGCTGGTCGGCTGGCTCGAAGGCTTGTTCCATGGCATCCAGGCGACGCTGTTCGCCCAGCAGATGCAGGCCCGCCAGCAGCTCGAGGACATGCGTCGCCAGCTCCCGCCCGGCCAGAACGCCGACGGCACGGAGCGCCCCGGCACGTACTTGTAGCGACCTCTCGGTCGAGCCGACGCTCGACTTGTCTGGTCACACCGGGCCATGACAAGAGCAGCCCGGTCTGGGACGGCGATGGGACGACGGCTCTCTACCGTCCGCCGCGTGACTGATCTTGCACAAGGGACTCGCAGTTCGGTGCGGACCGCGCTCGTGCGGGCACTCGTCGTTGCGGCGATCGTCATCAGCTGCGTCGGCCTCCCCGTGCACCGCGCCAGCTCGGCGCCGGCGCAGGGTGCACACAAGGCGAAGTGGACGGTGCTCTGGTACATCACCGCCGACACCGAGAACATCGAGCACGACCTTCTCGTCGACGTCGAGAACCTCGCGCTCGGCGATCCCGGGCCCGACGTCAACATCGTGGCGCTCATCGACCGCATCCCGGGCCAGGACGACGATCCGGTTCTCAACCTTCCGAACTTCGACACGGCGAAGCTCGTCAAGCTCGAGCACGGCCAGGCCACCGAGCTCCAGGACGTCGGTGAAGTCGACATGGGCGACGGTCAGACCTTGGCTTGGTTCCTCGCGACGGGCATGAGCCAGTTCCCGGCCGAGCACTACATGGTGACGATCGACGACCACGGCAGCGGCGTGAACGGTTCGAGCTTCGACGATTCGACACCTCCCGTCGACGGCCACGCTTCGCACCTCGACTTGGACGAGACCACCGCGGCGGTCCAGAGCGCGCTGCAGGCCACGGGCGTCAGCCGCATCGATCTCTTCAACTACGCGGCCTGCTTGATGGCCAACTTCGACGCCGCCGCGAAGCTGGCACCGCTCGTCGACTACCTGATCGCATCCGAAGAGGTGTCGGTCGGCCCACAGGCCGACGCGACCGACATGCTCAAGCTGCTGAAGGCGAACCCGAACGCGACGGCGCCTGAACTGGGCGCGTCGGTGGTGGACACCACGACGAAGCTGATTCCCCAGGTGCCAGACCAGTTCGCGCTCACGATGAGCGTCATCGATCTGCGCGCGCTCCGAACCGTGACGCAGGCGCTCGAGTCGTTCGCCACGGCTGTCAGCGATGACTTGACCACCTCCGGGGCAGCGCTCGGGCGCGCGCAGTCGCAGTCACTTCATTTCGGCATGGTGGACGACAAGCGCGATCGCTTCCACGTCTATGACATCGGTGACCTCCTGGCGCACCTGCAAGGCGCGTCCCAAGCCGTCATGACCGCGCGCAACGCGCTCTACGAGGCCGAGAAGCGGGCCGTGCTCAGCAATGCGAAGGGCGGGGCTACCGCCAGCGCGACGGGGATGTCGATCTACTTCCCCGCAACGAAAGACGAGATGAGCGCGAGCTACCCGCAGGTCGCCGCTTCCTCGGCCTGGGCGAAGTTCCTCGTCTCCTACTTCGACAACGCGGGAACGAGCGAAGGCTCGGGTGGGGGCACGACACCGGCCTTCACCTCACACGACGCCCGCGTCGCGGTCGACGCGAACGGGGCCCTCGTGAGCGCGGACCTCGTCGCCGGCACCGAAGGGGCCCTGGCGTCCGCCGATTTCTTCGGCGGGGTCGCGGCTGCCGACGGCACGATCGAGTACGTCTTCATGGCACCGGCGCAAGTCGGTGCTGGCGGGCCGTTGACGGTGGCGCAGGCGTGGGCGCTGTCGAAGCTGCAGTTGACCGACGGCAAGCTGGTGCTCGACGCGACGGTGAACCTGAGTGCGCAAGGTGACGGGCTGGTCGCGTCGATTCCCGTCATCTACCAGACGGCCGACGGCGACCAGACCGACGCCGCGCTCATGTTCCTCCTCGACGCGAACGGCGATCCCGGTCTGCCGGTGCTGTTCCAGTTCGATGCCGACGGCGGCGCGAGCAAGGTGACGCCCGCACCGGGCTCCATCATCGCCCCGCTCGTGTTCGTGGTGCCGCCTGGTGGAGACGCCGAGTACCGCCTGCTCTCGGACCAGGGTCTCGACGCGACGGCGGTGCAGTTGGCACCTGTGCGGCTCGCCACGGGGTCCACCTTCGTCGTCGCCCTCAGGGTGTCCGACGCCGCCGGCAACGGCGACCTCGCCACCGCCGTCGGCACCGTGCCGTGAGGCCTTCTTCTCTTCTCTTCAACCAGTTCAGGAGGACGAAGTGAACCAACCAACCAGCGCTGGAGCAGCACGATGAACTGCCCGCGTTGCTCCACCGAGTATCCAGGCGCGGCACGGTTCTGTGCTTCGTGCGGTGCCGACGTACGAACCACAGGCGAGGGGTCGGCTCACCGCCGAGGCGCCTATGCCGCGCATCCTGGCGAGCCGGTCACGTCCTTCAACATCGTGACGTCGCTGATGCCGTTGGCGTCGGGCTCGACGCCGCAGACGTACAAGTTCGCGCTCGGCATCGGGCTGCTGCTGCCGATCGTGTTCGCCGCCGTCGGCCTCCTGCCGCTCGCGCTCGCGTGCGCGGCGTTCGTCGTGCCCGTCGTGTACGTGCTCTACCTGTACGACGTCAACCAGTGGGAGGACGAGCCGGTTCCCGTCGTGTTGGGAACGGTGTTGCTGGCCGCGGCGCTCGGCGCGGTCTTCACGTTGCTGTGGCGCGACGGCATCCTCGGTGGAGCGCTGGCCTTCGTCGGTCGTGGGCGCTCGGCGCACGTCGACGCAAAGTCGTTGATCGTGATCGGTCTGCTCGTACCCATCGTCGGCGAGATCCTGAAGCAGATCGGCCCGCTGTGGTTGTCGACTCGCACCCGGTTCGACGATCTGCTCGATGCAGTGACCTTCGGTGTGGCCTCGGGCGCGGCGTTCGCCGCCGCGGAGACGATCGTGCTCCATCACGACGTGATCTTGGGAGGCACCTCTCGCTTCGAGCACGTGAACGCGGCGTTGTGGATCTCCTTGGTGGTCACGACCGGCTTGCTCAAGCCCGTCATCTATGGCGCGGCGACCGGCATCGCGCTGGCCGGGTTCTCCGGCCTCGGCAGCGGCTACGACGGGTTCAAGAGCGGCTACTGGCGTGGACTGGCGGAGGCGGTCGGGGTCAACATCGCCTTTCAGCTCGGCCTGTACTTTGCCGGACTGCTCGGCGGGACCCTCGGCGTGATGCTCGGTTTGATCTGGGCACTCGTGATCGCCGTCGCGGTGGTCATCCGCCTGCGGTTCGTCCTGCACACCGCGTTGCTCGAGGGCGCCCTGGAACATGCTGCCGTACGCAGCATCCCGCCGACTGCGAGTCGTGACATCGGCTTCTGCTCGGAATGCGAGCTCCCGCTGTTGCACGAGGCCAGCTTCTGCATCGCCTGCGGTACCTCCGTTCGGGCGGCGTCGAAGCTCACCCGTCGCGCCAACTCCCTGCCAACCACGGCCCGTCAGGAGGTGCAGGCATGAGTGATCAGCCGACGCAACCGCCGGCCGCGCAGCCACCGGCCGCCCAACCACCGGCCGCGCAGCCGCCGGCGTCAACGGCCCCGCCGCCTGTCGCGCCGAACTCGTTTCCGGCTCCGGGAGCAGCGACGTGGGGTCAGGGTGCTGCGCCCGCCGCGGCCAACAAGCGCAAGCCAGGAGTGATCATCGCGGCGGCGACGTCCGCCGTGTTCGTCCTCGGTGGCGCCTTCGCGTTGCTCAACTCCACGCGGCACGAGAGTACGAAGGTGCCCGTGGTGGCGAACGTCGGTCCGACGATCGACCCGAACGCGGGACCGACACCGGCTCCTCCGAAGCCACCGCCGACCGTTCCGGGTCCGGTGACGCCACCGATCGTGACGTTGCCGCCTCCGTCGACCGCGCCGGCCACCACCACGACCATTCCGGCGACGCCCACGGGCCCGACCAACGGCAACAACTTGCAAACGGTCACCGGGCCGGTCTCCGTTGCCGTTCCCGATGGCTGGACGGTCGACAAGGCGAAGCCGGGCTTCGTGCTCCTCAGCACCAACGGTGCGGAGTACCGCGTCAAGGCGGGCAAGACGGAGCTCGACGCCGAAGCGATCGCCGCCGATTGGATCCAGAACGACACCGAAGGCGTCGATGATCTGGTGGTCACCGACAGCGGAAGCCTGAAGCTCCCGAGCGGAAAGATCGTCTCGGGCTTCACCGTCTCGTACACGGGCGTCCTCGCGACCCAGCAGGGCTCGCAGCCCGTCGAGGGGACCGTCATCGTCTACATCGGCCAGAGCGGGCTCGCGGTGCTGACAGAGACGTTCAACGCCCAAGGCGACTTCGAGAACCACCTCGAGGACTACACGACCATGCTGCGTTCCGTCGTTTCGACCTTGCAGTGACGTGACCGAAACAGTCGGGCGGACATCGACGGGGACCCCCTTACCGGGGGTCCTCGCGATGGTCGCAGTGTTCACCGTGACGGTGGCGATCGTCGTCGTGCCGTGGAAGAACACGAGCTCGGCGCCGGCGCAAGTACCCGTCAACCGTTACGCGATGCTCGACGACGGTCGGGCGGTGCTCGTGCGGACGACCGACGGAAACGGCCACCTCCTGGAGTTCGAGTCGCGCACGATCGAGCTCCTGCCCGGGCTGCGAGCTCTCAACGATCTTCCACTCGCGTTTGCCGACGCGGTCGCCGAGCACATCGCCGGCCGAGGCAAGACGAGGAACGACGCACTTTCGATGACCGGTCGCATCACCGGCGCACGTGTCGCCGACATGCTCCGCCGGAAGGTTGCGGCCGACGGCACGACCTCGACCGAAGAGGAGGTGCAGGTGCTCGACGGGCGCGGCCTGTTCGTGCTCGGGTTCCGGACGCTCGGCAGCGACCCGCAGCCCACGATCGCCGAACCGGCGTTGCAGTTGCTCCCGCCGGACCCCCGCAAGGGTGACCACTGGTCGCAGACCGGCACGATCGGCTCGTTGGCCTATCAGTGGGAGGCCTCGATCAGCGATGTGGCCCCGGCCACCGCGACGCTCGGGTCCTTCGATGACTGTCTCACCGTGACGTCCTCGCTCACGATCACCGACCCCGCGGCGCCGAGCAGCTCGCAACTCCTCGACGTCTATTGCGCGGGTGTCGGCGCGGTCACGGGCAGCAGCACGCGCACCGACGGCGAGCACCGCGCGCTCGACACTGTCGCCGTAGACGATCGGGCACCCGCGGGTGTGCCCGACGTCGCGCCGAGCGTCCGCGACCACGCGGCGGACGGGCCCGCCGGCGATCCCTCCGGGTGGGTGCTGTCGCGTGTCGGCTCCGCGCTGCCGATCTCGACGATCGGCGCGGAGACGGTGCCTCCGGTCTACCTGCCGACCCAGCCGCCAAGTGTGCTCGCGTCGACCGACGCGGGCGGCGACCTGGTGTCGCTCGATCTCGGTGACGTGAGCGGCTCCGTGGCCTGGCGGTTCCCGACGGCGGGAGCGATCTACAGCGAACCGCGTTACGACGCGGCACGCGGGCGCATCTACGTCGGCGCCACCGACGGCCGTCTGCGCGCGCTCGACTCCCGTGGCCTGTTCCTGTGGTCCACGCCGTCGGGTGACAACGTCGCGACGCGACCGGCCGTTGCGAACGACACCGTGGTGTTCGGAAGCGAAGACGGCGCCGCGTATGGCGTCGATGCCACGACCGGTGAGCGCCGGTGGCGCACGAAGCTGGCCGGGGCTGCAGCGTCCTCGCCTGCCGTGTCCGGCGACGTCGTGGCCATCGGCGACGACGGCGCGACGGTCACCGGGCTCGACACGGGCAATGGCGCGGAGCGATGGACCTATGCGGCGGGCGACGCGGTCGAAGCACCTGTCGGCCTGGCGGGGGGCGACTTCCTCGTGGCCGATCGCGGCGGTGCCGTCGCGCGCCTGGACCCGGCGTCGGGGGAAGAGCGGTGGACGGCAGATGCCGGCCGCGGCAGCGCCGTGCGAGCCGAGCCCGTGCTCTTCGGTGACCTCGTGCTGGCCGTCGACGACTCGGGCACATTGAGCGCGCTCGACGCGGCCACCGGCGACGTGCGCTGGCGGCATCGCGAGCGGGGCTATGTCGGCAGCCCCGCAATGGTCGGCACGGATGCAGTCGTCGCGAGCGCCGACGGTCGTGTCCACGTCATCGACGCCGCCGGCAACGTCGTTGCGACGATCGAGACACAGGACGCGCGCGGTGGAGCACCCGCGGGTTTCGACTACGGCCCCACCGTGGGCGGTGGCATGGTGTGGCTGGCCGACAAGACCGGCACCGTGTGGCGGCTCGGCCCGGCGGCACAGGGCTCGAGTCAGCTCGCGGCGGCTTGGCTCCACGCGTCGGTCGACGCGCCATTTGCCGCGTTCCCCTTCGTCAGCTCGGCGGTCGCGTGGCGTGACTCTGCCGTTGTCCTCGATACGAGGCGCCACAGCTTCTTCATCGACCCGACATCCGGAACGACGACGGCCGGGCCCGTCGTCGGAAAGGACGGTGATGTCCTCCTGGCCGATCCGGTGGTTGCTGGAGACACGCTCCTGATCGACGCCGGCTCGCGTCTTCTCGCGGTCGATCTCCCGAGCGGGGCAGAGCGCTGGTCGCAGCCGCTGGTCGGCACTCGGTACCTGCCGCCCGCCGTGCAAGGCAACACGGTCGTGACCATC
>JBEEFX010000089.1:0-13054 GCA_041166365.1 Acidimicrobiaceae bacterium | reverse complement strand
GTGGCGCCGGGTGCGCTCCGGCCTGACGGGCCCTTCCGGCCGCGGCGCGGGTCGCGGTCAGCGCGTGGCGCCCGGCGTGGCCCTGCTCGACGGCGAGGTCCGTGTCGACGAGACGGCCGAACGCGCTGATCCCGACCTCGCATTGCGGGTCGCGCTCGCCGCCGCCACCGACGGCGCGGCCATCGAACGAGCCACCCTGGAACGCCTCGCCGCCGAAACGGTGGCCCCGCCGGAGCCCTGGCCGTCCGCGACGCGCGCGTTGTTCTGCGAGCTGCTCCTGACGGGGCGCGGGGCGATCAGCGTCATCGAGTCGTTGGACCAACGCGGCATCTGGGCACACATCCTCCCGGAGTGGGCCGCCGTGCGGGCGCGCCCTCAGCGCAACCCGTACCACCGGTTCACGGTCGACCGCCATCTCCTCGAGACCGTCGCGAACGCGGCCAAGCGCGCCGACCTCGTGCTCCGGCCCGACCTCCTCGTCCTCGCGGCGTTGCTGCACGACTTGGGCAAAGGGCAGGCGGGCGATCACACCGCCGCGGGCATGGTCGTCGCCGAGCGCGTCGGTCGCCGCCTCGGGCTCGATGACAACGACGTCGAGACGCTCGTGTCGCTCGTCGAGCATCATCTGCTGCTCTCCGACGTCGCCACCCGGCGTGATCTCGACGATCCCGCCACCGTGGACCGGGTCGTGGCCGCCGTCGGCTCGATCGATCGGCTGCGGCTGCTCGCGGCGCTCACGGAATCCGACGGCAGAGCGACCGGACCGGCCGCCTGGAGCGCGTGGAAGGCCGAGCTCGTCAACGCGTTGATCGTGCGGGTGGCCCGCCGCCTCGGTACGGACCTCCCGGGCCCGGCAATGGTCGAGGAATTCCCGTCGGCGAAAGAGCTCGAGCGACTCGCGGTGGGCGACCAGCGCTTCGACGTCTACCGCGACGAGCTCACCGTGATGACCGCCGACCGTCCTGGTGTGTTCAGCCGCGTAGCCGGCGTCCTCGCACTCAAGGGGCTCGACGTGCTGCACGCGATGGCGTACTCGAGTGAGACGGGTCGCGCGCTCGCACGCTTTCGCGTCACCGATCCGTTCCGCGACGAGACGCCATGGGACCGCGTCATCGCGGATCTCGAGCTTGCGCTCGACGGGCGGCTGGCGCTGGACGCAAGGCTGTCCGAACGAGCCGCGGCCCACGATGCTCGTCGTCAGTCACGCCTGCCGGCCCGCGCTGCGTCGGTGGCCTTCGACAACGACGCGTCGGCCGATGCCACCGTGATCGATGTCGAGGCGCCCGACGTGATCGGCATCCTCTACCGGGTCACACGGGCGCTGGCCGAGCTCGAGCTCGACATCCGATCGGCGAAGGTGCAGACGCTCGGCACGCACGTCGTCGACGCGTTCTACGTGCGCGACCGTGACGGCAAGAAGGTGACCGACCCGAGGACGCTCCGCGAGGTCGAACGAGCGATCCTGCACGGAATCGCCGAGGCGAGCCTCTACTCGAGTAGGTAGCCCCGGCTCCGGACGGTGCGGATGGCGAGGCCGAGCGGCGCGATCCGACGCCGCAGCCGCAGCACGTGCACGTCGAGCGCGTTGCGTCCCGGCGCGCCATGCGGCCATCCCGCTCGCGCCAGCGACTCGCGACTCACCACTGACCGATACCGATCGATCAACGCGGTGGTGAGCCGGGCTTCGACCGGTGGCAACGGAACCCAGGCTGCGCCCGCCCGGAGCACGCCGTCCTCGTCGAGCTCCGGCAACGCCTCTGTCCGTGACTGGGCCTTGCGGTTCAGGTTCTCGACGCGAGCATGAAGGTCCACCTCATCGGCCGGAACCCGCACCCAGTCCTCGAGGTCGTCCGTGGTGCGCGGGGGCGCCGCTCCGTTCTCCACCAGCAGCAGCCGGGGAACGCCGTCGTCACGCAGCCGAGCGCGTCGGGGCTCCTCCACCGGCCAGCGGACCAGGATCACATCCATCGAGGAGGACGGTACGAGTCGGGTGTTTCTTGGTTGTTTCGCCAACGTGAACCCAACGACGCGAAGCCGTGGCCCGATTGAGGCGCGTGCTGGGTCGAACGCCTACGCTCTGCGCCGATCTGGCGCCGCTGGGGCCCTCGGTCGGGAGGAGTGGGAATGGTCGGGAGGGACAAGTACCTGGAGCATCTGGCATCCGTGCCGCTGTTCGCGGCGTGCTCGCAGAAAGACCTGCAACGGATCGCTCGAGCGTCCGACGAGGTGCAGATTCCGGAAGGTCGCACCCTGGTGAAGCAGGGGGACGTCGGACGCGAGTGCTTCGTGCTCGTCGACGGCAAGGTGAAGGTCGAACGCAACGGCCGCAAGGTCGCGACGCTCGGTCCTGGTGCGTACTTCGGCGAGCTGTCGCTGCTCGACAAGGGCCCGCGCACGGCCACCGCCATCGCCGAGAGCGAGTGCACCGTGCTGGTGCTCGGCCCTCGTGAGTTCTCCGCCGTGCTCGACGAGGTTCCGCAACTGGCGCACAAACTGCTCGCCGCGCTCGCCGCTCGCATCCGCGAGCTCGACGAAAAGGCATTCGGCTAAGGGGCGTACGCCCACCCGGGCTCGGCCCACAGGTCGCCGTACAACCTCACACCGCGCGCTTTCGCGTCTGCGATCACCGCGCGGCGCACCGTGATCGAACGCTCCGGATCGGGCTCGAGCTCGGTGCGTTCGACGGCCGTCAACTGCGCGGGATGCAGGAACAGGTGGCCGACGAACACGGCATCCTCCGCGTGCACCACGACGCCCCCTGACGAGTGACCGGGCGCGTCCTCGACGCGCACGCCTGGTGCGATCTCGCCGGGAGCGAGCGCCTCGACCAGGCCGAGGTCGAGCAACCGCTGCACGCCCTCGCTTCCCGGGCGCCATCCCGCGGCCTGGGCGTCGAGCTCGGTCTGCGTGACGAGGTGGCGGGCGTTCGGAAAGCCCGGCGTCTCATCGTCGGGCCCGAGTGCCCAGCCGACTCCGTCGAGGTGGGTGAACACCACGGTGTCCACGTCGTGCGGGTCGAGACCCGCAGCCGCCAGCTCGTCAGTGATCCGAGCCCAACGCTCAGGGCCGTCGGGTTCGGACCGCTTTTCGTCGAACGCCAGCCACGGATCGACGACGATTCGCCGGTCACCCGCCGTGACACCGAAGCCGGAGACCTCGAAGCGCAGCGTGCGGTTCCCCTCGGGAACCTCGAAAGTGAAGTCGGGGATCCGCACGATCGCCACCCGTGCAGTATTTCGTAAGGGAAATCGGACGGCGAGTAGGTTTCGCTCGCTATGAAAACCCGGGTTCGTCCGTACCACCTCGTCGTCGGCTTCGGTGTCTTCTGGGCGCTGTTCTCCATCGGCTCCGGCGTCGCTCCACTGGTGTTCCAGTGGTTCGATGACTCGCCTGTGCAGCGTGAGGTGTTCGAGAACATTCCCTCCGCCTGGAAGCTGGCCTTCTACACGCTGCTCCCGGTCGTCTTCTTGTATGGGTCCGTGCTGTTCGCCAACCGGGTGAAGAACTGGGAGCGCGGTGCGCCCGACGCCCGCGAGACCAATCTGAAGACCGCCCCGAAGCGCTTCGCTGACTTCCGAGCCGGCGTCTACATGCAGACATTGCTGCGTGATCCCGCGGCCGGGCTCATGCATTCGCTCATCTACTTCTCGTTCCTGATCCTCTTCGCGGTCACCGTGGTGTCCCAGATCCAGGACCAGGTACCGGAGGGCTGGAAGTTCCTCCACGGCCGCACGTATCAGGCGTACTCGTTCGTCGGTGACGCCGCCGGTCTGATCTTCGTCATCGGGATCGCGTGGGCGATGCTCCGCCGGTACGTGCAGCGGCCGTACCGCATCCGCATCAAGTCCAAGCCCGAGCACCTGCTGATCCTCGGTGTGTTCCTCGTGCTCGGCGTCACCGGGTTCCTCGCCGAGGCCTTCCGCATCGCGTTCCTCGGCCGACCCGACTTCGAGCAGTGGAGCTTCGTCGGATACCCCCTCTCGTATCTCTTCCGGAACACGGAGCATCTGCGCGGCTGGCAGCAGTCGATGTGGCTGGCGCACGTCCTGAGCTTCATCGTGTTCCTCGTCATCCTTCCGATGACGATGATCCGGCACATGTTCACGTCGCCGCTGAACATGTACAACCGCGAGCGCGAACGCCCCAAGGGCGCGATGAAGGCCATGCCGAACCTCATGGAGACCGAGCTCGAGTCGTTCGGCGCGTCGACCATCGAGGACTTCACGTGGAAGCAGCTGCTCGACACCGACGCGTGCACGATGTGCGGCCGGTGCACCTCGGTGTGCCCCGCCCACGCGACGGGCAAGCCGCTCGATCCCCGCGAGATCGTCCTCAAGACCGGCGAGGTGATGGCGCTGACGGGCACACCCCCGGTGTCGCCGCCGTTGGGCACCGATCCGGAGATCACCGTCTCCGCCGACTCGCTGTTCGAGCGCATCACCGCTGAAGAGGTGTGGGCGTGCACGTCGTGCAAGGCGTGCGACGAGATCTGTCCCGTGCACATCGAGATCCTCGACAAGATCCTCGACATGCGGCGCTACCTGTCGCTGATGGAGTCGAACTTCCCCACCGAGCTCGGCAACGCGTACCGCTCGATGGAGAACTCGTCGAACCCGTGGGGCATGAGCCAGAGCGATCGCGCGGCGTGGACGAGCAAGGTCGAGGGCGTCGACATCGTCGACGGCACGTCACCGTTGGAGCACGAGTACCTCTACTGGGTCGGCTGCGCCGGCAGCTTCGACGACAAGAACCAGAAGGTCACGATCGCGATGGCGAAGCTCATGCAGCGCGCCGGCATCGACTTCGCCATCCTCGGCCCGGCCGAGAATTGCACCGGCGATCCCGCCCGTCGCTCGGGCAACGAGTACATCTTCCAGATGCTCGCCATGCAGAACGTCGAAACCCTCAACAACATGGGCGTGAAGAAGATCATCACGCAGTGCCCGCACTGCTTCAACACGCTGATGAACGAGTACCCCCAACTCGGTGGCCACTACGAAGTGGTCCATCACAGCCAATTCCTCGACTGGCTCGTCTCCACGGGCAAGCTCGACATGACCGGCGCCCGGCTCGAGGAGCGCGTCGTGTACCACGACTCCTGCTACCTCGGACGCCACAACGACGTGTACCTCGCCCCGCGGCGCGTGATCGGATCCCTCGGCGGCATCGACGTGGTCGAAGCAGAGCGCAACGGCACGAAGGGGATGTGCTGCGGCGCGGGCGGTGCGCGCATGTGGATGGAGGAGACTGTCGGGACGAAGGTCAACGACGCCCGATCACGCGAGCTCATCGCCACCGGCGCTTCACGCATCGCGACCGCGTGCCCGTTCTGCTACATCATGATCGACGACGGAGTGAAGGGCGCCGGTAAGGATGAGGACGAGGTGAAGGTGGCCGACATCTCCATGCACCTTCTCGAAGCCCTCGAACGAGTCTCGGCAGACGAGGAGTAGCAGTGCTACGGCGAGCGACCAAGCCAGAGCATCCGAAGGGAGCAGATTTCGCCCCCGGGCCGACGCAGATCCTCGTCGTGAACGACGACGACGGCGCGTGCGAGTTGTTGTGCCGCCTGCTCGTCAACGCCGGGCATCGCGTGCAGCGGGCCCACAACGGTGACCAGGCCCTCGGACAGCTGAACGTCGGCCGCGTCGACTGTGTCGTGCTGGATCTCGCGACGGGCGGCATCGGGCAGAACCTCAAGCTGCTGGACACGATCCGATCCTCGATGGCCAAGAACGTCTCCGGCGTGCGCGTCGTGCTCGTCGCGCAGCAGACGAGCAACCGGATGTTCTCCTGGCAAGCCGGCATCGACGCGTTCGTGGTGCGACCCTTTCACGCCAACGAGTTGCTCGGACAGATCGCGGAAGTGCTCAGTCGCCCCGACAACGAGCGGGCGCGCCACCGCCGCCGTGAGCTCGACGCGGCTTCGGCGGAAGGCCGCACCGGCCACGCCCAGCCCTACGCCGAGTAGCCGCTACTTCCCGAAGAATTCGAGTTGGTCGCGCGGTACGGGCCGGGCGAAGTACTTGCTCAGGGTGCTCTGTTGGCCCTGGTAGTTCGATCCGATGGACTCGCCGTACAGCGTGTCGGCCGGTTCGACGAGTCGCTCGAACGTGAGACGGCACACCCGCTGGCGGTGCTGCACCATGAACGGCACATCGTGGGCCCGTACCTCGAGCGCCGCCTGGCTACCGGCGAGGCCGCGGCCGTCGTAGCCGAAGCCCGGATCGAAGAACCCCGCGTAGTGCGTACGCAGCTCGCCGCTCGTCGGGTCGTACGCCGCCATCTCCGCGGCGAACTCGCGCGGGATGGACACCGCCTCCGCCGAGAGCAGCAGGTAGAACTCCTCGGGCTCGAGCACGAGCTGATCACCGCGCTCGCACCGGACCGGCTCCCAGTAGTCCGCGGGATCGTGGCCACCGATCTTCGACAGGTCGAGCAACCGGCTGTTGCGTTTGGCGCGGTACCCGACCGTGCCGTGGTCGTCCCCGGTGAAGTCCAAGCCGAGGAACACGCCGTCGGAGAGGTGCAGTTCTTCATCCGCGACACGGAGCCCGTTCACGAACAGGATCGGCTGGCGCTGATGCACCAACGCGAGCTCCTCGTCACTCACCTGCGCTCGGCCGTGCATGAGCCGCAGCTGGTTGAGCGCCAAGCCCGGATGCACCTTGATCGTGAACGTGCTCGAGATGACCTCGAGGTACAGGCGGCCGCGATAGCCCGGTGCGATCTCGTCGAAGCGCTGGCCGTTGTCGGTGATCAGGCGAGTGAACACGTCGATGCGACCGGTCGAGCTCTTCGGGTTGGCCTTGCCGCGCAGGTGGGCGGGAAGGTCCAGCTCCTCGATGAGCGGGATGAGATACGGACGGTTCGTCTCGAGCACGGCGCCATCGCGCGTGAGATCGACCTCGCCCATCACGAAGTCCTCGAGCCGTTGCTCCACGGTGTGGTTCTCGCCGGAGAGAAAGCTGCACCGCAGCCGGTACGCCACGTTGCCGAGGTGCAGGTCGAGGCTCGCGGGCTGGATCGCCGCATCGGGCAGCAGCGCGCGATCCCAGTGGATGACGCCGGCATCGACCGCGGCGTGCAGCCATTGCGCCGGCAACACGCCGTGCTTCGGCACGTCGAACGAGGTCATTCGAATCCTCTTGCCGGCGGCACAGCCGCCGTCCGAATCGGGTGGGTGGCGGGGATGACCAGTGACGCTAGTTGGTACTGTTCGCGCTCCTTGCGGGTGTAGTTCAGAGGCAGAACATCAGCTTCCCAAGCTGAGAACGCGAGTTCGATTCTCGTCACCCGCTCTCGTCCAGGCCCTTGAATCGGCGATTCGTGTGCCAGCGCTCTTCGGCCGTCACCTTCGCCGGAACCGGCGCGGGACGTATCCGTCGACGCACCGCGCGCACCAAACGTCGCGCCTGATGCCGCGAGGGCCGGTCACGATCCGGCTGGCTCGACTTCACGAGCGCGAGCAGATCGGCTTCTGGGTCCTCCGCACCCCGGATGCGCTCGAGCCAGCGCGCCTGCTCGTGAGAAGGCCGCGTTTTGTACACGTCCTTTCGAAGCGCGGCACTGAACTTCACGCACGTGAGCCGCGGGACCCATCGCGGCAGACCGCCGATGGTCGCCATACGCGCCAACAAGTCGGCCTCGGGATCGCTGTTGCCGGTCTGCTGCGGCATACGCCAGCCGCCGGCGTCGGTCACCAACTCGCGGTGGTGCACCATCGACGTCGGCGGCACCCACCGGCCCGGGGCCCACGCCCAACCGCTGGTCGGCAGGACCCGCAGGGATCCGTCGACCGCCGGCAGAAGCGATGTCGAGTGCGCGATCGTCGCGCCCGCATCCATCGCGGTCACGAGCGATTCCAGATGGTGCGGCAGCCAGAGGTCGTCGTGACCGAGATAGGCGATGATCGAACCGCGCGCCTGCCGAATACCTTCGTTGTTCGGCGCCGACTGATGACCGGCGTTCGCACCGAGGTCGAGCCAGCGCACGCGTTCATCGGGGATTGCGCCGACGACGTCACCGGATTCGTCCGTGCACCCATCGCCCACGACCAACAACTCGAAGTCCGTGAACGTCTGATCGAGGACGCTGCCAACCGAGTACGGCAACACCGTGGCCCAGTTGTACGTCGCGATGATCACCGTCACCCGCGGGTGCGAGTCGACAGGGCTCATCACCAGCGAAACGGAACGATGTGCGCAGCCGCCGGAGCGTCGTAGGGCAGGTCGAGCGCGTCCGGGTGTGCGTGGTCGTACTCGCTCGACGGCATGTTGATGACGAAGGCCTCGTCGACGCCGATGTTCTTCCAGCCGTGATAGAGGTTCGGCGGAATCACGAGCAATCCCGGGTTGCGTTCGCTCACCCTGAACTCGTTGAAGCACTTGTAGGTGGGTGAGTCCTCGCGCGCGTCGTACACCACGATCGACACCAGACCGCTGACGACGAACAGGCGGTCGGTCGAGGCCTCGTGGAGCCCCCACGCTCGCGTCCGGCCCGGGTAGGTGGTCGTGAGATGCACCTGAACGACCGGGAGGTGGATCTCTGGCCAAGAGGCTCTCGCGATCTCCGCCAGCGTGCCGTCTTCGTGGGGAACGGGACGCGCCGGTCGGAACTGCACGCCCTCGATCTGGTCCTGCTGGAGCGCGCCGTCGGCATCGACCGCCGACCGCTTGCCTACGAGCTGCTCGTAGCCGGTGATCCTCGGTGGCTCCACCACACCACCGTACGCGGGCTCAGAGAAATTCTACGTTCGGGCCCTTGGCGATCCGGTGCTGGCAGTCGAACACGTAGGAGGCCGAGGCGAACGCGTCGTAGTCGAACGCGTCGTGATCGACGAGCAGCACGATGGCGTCGGCCGCAGCGATCTCTTCCGGAGTGCAGTCGACGCGTTCCACGTCGGATGGTATGAAGCGATCCTCGACATACGGGTCGGTGACGGCAACGTCGGCGCCCATGCTGACGAGCTGACGCAGCACCTCGAGCGCCGGCGACTCCCGGGCGTCGGCGGTGTTCTTCTTGTACGCCATCCCGAGCACGAGCACGCGCCGGCCCTGCACGGAGAGCCCGCGCCGGTTGAACGCCAGCACGAGCCGACGCAGGACGTAGTCGGGCATGTGCTCGTTGATGTCGTTGGCCAGCTCCACGAACCGGAAAGGCTGGCCGAGCGAACGCCGCACCCGCCACGACAGGTACGAGGGATCGATGGGCAGGCAGTGCCCGCCGACGCCCGGGCCGGGCGTGAACTGCAGGTATCCGAACGGCTTCGTGTTGGCGGCGGCGAGCACTTCCCATACGTCGATACCGAGGTCGTTGGCGAACATCGCCACCTCGTTGACCAGCGCGATGTTCACGTGACGGAAGGTGTTCTCGAGCAGCTTCGTCAGCTCGGCGACCCGGGTGCTCGCGACCGGCACCGTGACGTCGACGAACGCCGCGTAGAAGGACTGCACGGCGCGCAGTGACGCCTCGTCGATGCCCGACACGACCTTCGGCGTGGTGCGCAACGTGTACACGCGATTGCCGGGGTCGATGCGCTCCGGGCTGTACCCGAGCATGAAGTCGTCCCCGGCGGTGAGCCCGGAAGCCGATTCGAGCAACGGACCGACGAGCTCCTCGGTGGTGCCCGGGTAGGTCGTCGATTCGAGGATCACGCACGATCCTCGAGTGAGGTGGGCGCCCAACGTGGTCGATGCCGTCTCGATGTGCGACATGTCCGGCGCGCCGTCGCGCAACGGGGTCGGCACCGAGATCACGGCGACGTCGAAGCCCTCGAGATCGTCCGGCTGGTGGGTGGCGCGGTAGCGCCCGCTGTCGAGCGCGGCCCGCAGCTCGTCGTCGCTGACGTCGTCGACGATCGACTCGCCGGCGTTCAGGCGCTTGACCCGCCGGGCATCGGTGTCGAAGCCGAGCACATCGAAGCCGGCTCCGACGGCGTAGACCGCCACCGGCAATCCGACGTAGCCCTGCCCGATGACCGCGACTTTCACTGCACGAGCGTACGTCGCCCGCCACCGGCCGGTCGGGAACACCCCTTGACGGTTACTCCGAGTAACATTACTGTGGGTAACATGCCAACGAGAGAGCGCGGCCATCTGCGCGAGCACGATCGCACCGTCCGAAGAGCAGCCCGCCGCGCCGAGCTCCTCGAGGCGGCAGTGCGGGCCATCCGCCGGGACGGGCCGAAGGTCAGCATGGACGTGATCGCGGCCGAAGCGGGTGTGACCAAGCCGATCGTGTACCGCCACTTCGGCGACCGCGTCGGATTGGCCGCCGCACTCGGCGAGCAGTTCGGCGCGGCACTCGTCGCCGACCTCGACGCCGCCCTCAGCCAGGATCTCCCGCCCGAGCAGCTGCTGCGAGCCACGATCGACGCCTACCTGGCGTTCGTGGAACGCGATCCCCAGCTCTACAGCTTCCTCGTCGGCCGCCTCGGGGCTCCCGTGGGCACGGAGGTGGCCAACGATCTGGTCACGCAAGTCGGAACCCGCGTCGCGCTCGTGCTCGGTGAGCAGCTCCGCACGCTCGGCGTCGATTCCGGCCCGGCCGAGGCGTGGGCCTTCGGCATCGTCGGCATGGTGCACCTCGCCGGCGACTGGTGGCTGGAGCGCCGCACCATGACCCGCGCTCGCCTCGTCGATGACATCACGACACTGCTCTGGCGGGGCTTCGGAGGCCTCGTGCCCGCTTCACAGGAGGAAGCACCATGACGTTCGCCGCCCAACCCGGTGCCCAACTCGAACGTTGGGACATCCTCGTCGTGCTGCTCCTCGCGTTCACGGGCATCGTGATCGCGCTCGCTCTCACCGGCCGCCGCGCCAAGCGCAACGACGACTGGCTGTTGTGGGTGCCCAACGGGCTCGAGCGCGTCACCGGTATCCCCGGCTGGGCCGCAGGCATGATCGGTACGGCCGCCTTCGGGTTGCTCGTTGCCGGCATCGGCTTCTACAACGACGTCGCGTGGCATGTCGGCCGCGGGCGCGACAAGGAGCTGTTCACCGCACCGCACACGATGATCATCGTCGGCCTCGGGCTCATCACTCTGGCCGCCGCCATCGGCGTGTTGTTCGCCACGTTGCAACGAGTCGACACGACGCTGCGGGTGAAGGGCCTACGCGTTCCGTGGTCGGCGGTGCCCCTCGGTTTGCTCGGAGTGTGCGCGCTGGGCGGCTTTCCACTCGACGAACTGTGGCATCGGACGTACGGCATCGACGTCACGATGTGGAGCCCGACGCACATGCTGATGATCTGCGGGGCGGCGTTCAGCCTCATTGCCGCCTGGCTCGCACTCGCCGAGGCGGGCGTGACGTTCCGCCAGAACCGGTGGACGAAGATCGCACACTTCATCGCCGCGTGGTTCGTGGTCGCCGGCCTGTCCGCGCCGCTCGGCGAGTTCCGCTTCGGCGTTCCGCAGTTCCAGCAGCTGTTCCACCCGATCCTGTTGCTGCTCGCGGCGGCGTTCGCCTTCGTGCCGACACGCATCGTCCTCGGACGCGGCTGGGCGATCATCTTGGCCGTCGCCACGTTCGTTCCCGAGAGCATCGGCCTCATGTCGAGCACGGCGAGCAACGGCTTCGTGCCGACACGCACGCCCGGCATGTTCATCGCGTCAGCTGTTGCGGTCGAGCTCGCCGCGGTGCTGCTCGGCACCGAGCGCCGCTTGCGGTTTGCACTGGCCTCCGGCGTCGGTGTCGCCACCCTCGGACTCGCGGGCGAGTGGTGGTGGAACCGTGACGCGACACAGCCGTGGAACGGGGTGCTCATGCGCGACGCCTTCCTCTACGGGATCGTCATCGCGATCGGCGCGGCCATCCTGGGCGCGGCCTACGCGGGCGCGGTCAACCGCGAACCTGGGCGCATCCCGCGCACCGCGGTCCTTCTGGCGACCGTGGCGGTGCTGATCGCGCTGCTGCTGCCGATGCCGCGCCGCACGAGCAACGTCGTCGCGCAGATCGACATGGTCCGCACCGGCGACAACGTCGCTCTGACCGTCCGCCTCGATCCCCCCGACGCCGCGAAGGAGGCCCGCTGGTTCCAGGCAATCGCCTGGCAAGGTGGCGGCCTGCGCGTCGTCGGCCTGCACGCGGTCGCGCCGGGCACCTACGTCGCGGACGAGCCGATCCCCGTCGGCGGCAAGTGGAAGACCATGCTCCGACTCCACACCGGAGCGGTGATGATGTCGGCGCCCGTCTTCCTCCCCGCCGATCCCGAGATCGGAGCGGCGGAGATCCCGGCCACGTCACGCACGATCGCCTTCGCCGACGAGCAGCAGTACCTCATGCGTGAGGTGAAGTCCGGGCCGAACACCGTGATGGTGATCGCCTACGTCGTGGTCGGGCTCGTGGTCCTCGTGTGGGCCGGCGCCTTCGCTCTGGCCTGCACCCGCATCCCCAAGCGGCCGCCGTTGCGCACTCCGGGAACGAAGGGGTCGGGTTCTCCCGGCCGCGAGCCGATGGCGACCACGTCCCGGGAACGGCAGCTCGTCTAGCCGGCGAGGAGGGTGGCGATCGCCCACAGCACGGCGAGCCCCCCGACCGCGGCCATCACCACCGTGCGCGCCACCGGGGCCCTGTCGAGTTCGCCGGCTTTCGGGCGTTCCGGGGGGCGGACGAGGGCCAGCACGTTGCCCACCAGGAGCGCTCCGCCCAGGGCCAGGACGAGGTAACGCAGCAGGTCAGGGCCGCCGAGCAACATTTCGCTCGAGGTTAGGGCCCGGCCGGCCGATACACGGAACGGAGTAGGGGCCGCGCCTGGGCGAGCGGCCCTCCTTCCGGTGACGGTAAGAGGCCGTGTTGCCACGCATCGTCAAACTTTTTCCAATTTTGCCTCAAGCTCGGCGCGCCACCAGACGAAGAACAACTACCTGATGGTCATCGCCCCCATCAGGTGCAAACCGGGGATCCGGGACGGGGGTTGCAACTCCCTCCAAACGCATCGCCACCAGCACTTTCCAGGGTGCTGGCGCCTTTCGTGGCCTCCGTCCCGCCCCCGAGTTCCAGATGCCATCGCCCCCTCGCCAGGGGGCGGTGGTGTTTTTGCGGTCAGTTCGCCG
>JBEEFX010000088.1:0-10444 GCA_041166365.1 Acidimicrobiaceae bacterium | reverse complement strand
GGCCGTGTCGATGGTCGCGAGGGCGTTCCTCAGCGCACGCGCCCGAGTGCGCATCGGGCGCGAGGGCTCGTCCCCGGATGATCAACCGCTGCAGTTGAAGCGGGTTGCGACCGTACTGGTCGGGCTGGCCGGCGGCTTCGTCGTCGGGATGACCTCCGTCGGATCCGGTTCTCTCATGATGGTGATGCTCTTGTTGCTGTATCCGCGCCTGTCGGCGAAGGCGCTCGTCGGTACCGACTTGGTGCAGGCAATCCCACTCGTCGGCGCCGCCACGCTGAGCCACGCGATCTTCGGGCACGTCGATCTCTCGCTGACCGGATCGTTGTTGATCGGAAGTATGCCGGGCGTCTATCTGGGAGCGCGCGTCTCGTCGAGAGCGCCTGACGCGCTGATACGCCCGGCCCTCGTCGTCATCCTGATTGCCTCTGCCCTCAAGTTGCTCGACTTCAGCAACGGCGCGCTCGGCGGGGCGTTGCTGCTCATCGTGCTCATCGGCGCACCGCTCTGGGGCGCGACCGACGCGTCACTCCGGCCGCAGGAACAATGGAGCGCGACAGGGCAGCGGCGCACGACGTGGGTGACCGCCCAAGCGGTGGCCGCCCCGTTCCTCATCGGCTTTCCGATCGCGCTCTTCTACGCATCCGTCGTGCGCAGGAGATTCGACAACGCCGTCGCGACGGTCGCCTGACGTGCGCTACCGACGGATGCCGATCGAGATCGAGTCACCCGAGCAACTCGGCTACGACACCATCGCCTACAACCTGTCGGAGAGCTCGGTCGCCGACCGGCGCCTCGGCGACCTCGACCTCGAGCTCGACCTCGAGGACCTGGTGCTCTGCTACGGCGATCACCTCGGCGATGTCGTGTTGCGTAAAGCAGTCGCATCCGGTGGCGAGGGCTTGCATCCGGACGATGTGCTCGTCACCCCTGGGGCGGCAGCCGCCCTGTTCTGCACGGCGACCTCGCTGCTGGAACCTGGCGACCACATCGTCGTCGTGCGCACGAACTATGCGACCAACCTCGAGACGCCGCGCGCGATCGGGGCCGATGTCGACGTGATCGACCTCAGCTTCGACGAGGCATGGAGGCTGGACGTCGACCGGCTGGCGGCGAAGGTGCGCCCAGGCGGGACGCGGCTCATCAGCATCACCTGTCCGCACAACCCGACCGGCTCGGTGATCGACGAAGGCACACTGCGCGCGGTCGTCGATCTCGCGGAGCGTTCTGACGCTGTCCTCCTCGTGGACGAGACGTACCGCGATCTCACCCACGGAACGGCGATTCCCCTCGCCGCCACCCTGTCGACGCGAGCGATCTCGGTGTCCTCGATGTCGAAGGCCTACGGATTACCCGGCCTGCGTGTCGGCTGGGCCGTGTGCCGCGACCCCGCACTGTCCGAGACGCTGCTCGCCGCCAAAGAGCAGATGGTGATCTGTGGCGCGACCCTCGATGAGACGATCGCGGGACGTGTGCTCGCGGATCGCGATCGCATCCTGCCGCCCATCCTCCATGACGTGCGGGCACGCCACGCGATCGTGCGCGACTGGATGGGGGCACAGGACGTGTTCGAGTGGGTCGAGCCCGCGGGTGGGGTCGTCGGCTTCGTTCGATTTCGCGCGGAGATCGAGATCGACACGGAGCGCTTCTACGCGGCCCTTCTCACGGAGCACGGGACGTACGTCGGCCCGGGGCATTGGTTCGAAGTCGACGACCGTTCGTTTCGTCTCGGCTATGGATGGCCGACGATCGCGGAGTTGCGCGCCGGGCTCACCGGCCTGTCGGCGTGCGCTGATGGCCTTGCTCGGCGTACGCCGCCGCGAACGCCGGAGGTGCGCCTCGAAGGGTGACCCAGCGTCGGGACACCCCCCGTTTGACTGGGCGGAAGGGTACGCCCCAACCTCGTTCGGTGGAAGAGATCGTCGACGGCGACACGGTGTGGCGCTTCGATCGTTCGTTCCTGACGTCGAACTGGACGTGCATCTGGGGCCGCGGCTGCCTCGGCATCCTCGACGAGCCGGCGGAGCACCTCGGCCAAGGGTGCTGCTCGGTCGGCGCCGAGTTCGGTGACGAAGGAGAAGCGCGCAACATCAGCGCGCTCGCCGCCACCCTTGACCCGGTTCGCTTCGAGCACCACGCGGAAGCGCGTGAGCACGGCATCTTCTCCGACGAGAGTCGAACGCAGACGAGCGTCGTCGACGGAGCCTGCATCTTCTTCAATCATCCCGGGTTCGACGGGGGCGCCGGTTGCGCCTTGCACCTGGAGGCGATCGCGCTCGGCGAGTCTCCGATCGACTGGAAGCCGTCGGTGTGTTGGCAACTGCCGATCAGGGTGGAGTGGGAGCCCGGCGACGGTGACACCGAAGTGGCGACCGTGCGTGGGTGGGCGCGCCGCGACTGGGGTGCCGAAGGCCAGACGATGGCGTGGTGCTGCACCGAAGGGGAGCGGGCCTACGTCGGCGAGGAGCCCGTGGTCGACGCTCTCGCCGGCGAGCTCCGAGCGATCGTCGGTACCGAGGTCTACGTCGAGCTTCGTCGCCGCCTCGGTCCGCGGTAGTAGAACGCTGCTCATGGCGGATCTCTACGACGCGTTCTCCGACCTCAGTTTCGATCGGCCCGCCGCCGGCGTGCTGCGCATCACCCTGGATGCTCCTGGTCTCAACGCGGTGAATCCCGCGGTGCACCGTCAGCTGGCCGACGTGTGGCAGACGGTCGACCGCGATCCAGACACCAACGTGGCCCTGTTGCGCGGCGCCGGCAAGGCGTTCTCGGCGGGCGGGAGCTTCGACCTCATCGAAGCGGTCATGAGCGACTACGAGACACGGGCCCGCGTCATGCGCGAGGCCCGCGACCTCGTGTTCAACGTCATCAACTGCTCCAAGCCGATCGTGTCGGCCATGCACGGCCCAGCCGTCGGCGCCGGACTCGTGGCCGGGCTCCTCGCCGACGTGTCCGTCGTCGCGAAGACGGCTCGGATCATCGACGGCCACACCCGGCTCGGCGTGACCGCCGGTGATCACGCCGCGATCTGCTGGCCCCTGCTGTGCGGCATGGCCAAGGCGAAGTACTACCTCCTGACCTGCGACACGCTGACCGGTGAGGAGGCGGAACGCATCGGCCTGGTGTCGCTGTGTGTCGACGACGACCAGGTGCAGGATCGTGCGCTCGAAGTGGCGATCCAACTCGCCAACGGCGCGCAGTCCGCCATCCGGTGGACCAAGCAGAGCCTCAACAACTGGTATCGCGCCCAGTCAGGGATCTTCGACGCATCCCTGGCGTACGAGTTCATCGGTTTCAGCGGTCCCGACGCCCGTGAAGGGCTGGCATCCCACACCGAGAAGCGGGCGCCGAACTTCGGCGGTACGGAAGAATGACGCCGGGTGAGCAATGGCTCGTGGCCGACAAGGACTTCGACCTGTCCAAGGTCGACTCCGGGTCGACCGAGGCCGCGCCGGGCGACAAAGCAACGACCAATGCCGCCCTGGACGAGCTGAACGAGCACCTCTTCTCCCTGCAGGAGCGGCTCTGGGCCGAGGGCACACGTTCCCTCCTGGTGGTGCTGCAGGCGCTGGACACGGGCGGCAAGGACGGGGCGATCCGCCACGTGTTCCGTGGCGTCAACCCCGTGGGTGTGCGCGTCACCTCGTTCAAGGCGCCCAGCGAGGAAGAGCGCCGCCACGACTTTCTGTGGCGTGCGCACCGAGCGGTGCCCGCCGCTGGCGAGATCGGCATCTTCAACCGGTCCCACTACGAGGACGTGCTCATCGTGCGCGTGCACGGTTGGGTGCCCGAATCCGTGTGGCGGGCGCGCTACGACGCGATCAACGACTTCGAGCGGCACCTCACCGAAGCAGGCACGACCATCGTCAAGCTGTGGCTCCACATCTCTCCGCAGGAGCAGGCCAAGCGGCTCCGGGCGCGCCTCGAAGACCCGACGAAGCACTGGAAGTTCAACCCGGAGGATCTCGAGGAACGCAAGCATTGGAACGACTACATGACGGCCGCCGAGGAGATGCTGCAGCGGACCTCGACGTCCGACGCGCCCTGGTACGTCGTACCCGCGGATCGCAAGTGGTACCGGAACTGGGTGGTCAGCCGGATCTTGACCGAGACGCTGGCGGCGATGGATCCGCAGTATCCGGACCCGAAGGATCTCGATCACATCGACATTCCCGATGTCTGACGACGTCTCCGCGGCGGCTGTGACTCGAAGGGCCGCGCGCTACTAACGTCCTCGCCCGGGGACGAAGTCTGAGGAGGAGATCGTGGGCACAGCGGTTCCGTTGGTTGAGTACCTGGTGTTGGGCGACGACCCGCATCTGGAGGCCAACCAGTGCGTCGATTGCGGAGCGCGGTTCTTCGACCGGCGCAATGCATGCGCGGCGTGTGGTGGCGAGAGGTTCGAGCGCGCGGCCGTGCCGACACAGGGAGAGGTGCGCGCCTTCACGATCGTGTCGATGGCGGCGCCTGGCATCCCGGTCCCCTTCGTGGCCGCAGTCGTCGACTGCGACGGCACGAGCGTGCGCGGCAACATCATCAACACCGATCCCGACCCCGAGCACGTGCAACTCGGGATGAAGGTCAAGCTGGCGACGTACTCGATCGGCACGGACGACAACGGCACTGAGGCCATCGGCTTCGGCTTCGAAAAGATCTGAACGGAGAACTGATGGCAGACAACATCTGGATCCTCGGCATCCACATGACGAAGTTCAGCAAGTACCCGGACAAGGACACCGTGGATCTCGCGGCCGAAGCGGCTCTGGGCGCGCTGAAGGATGGCGGCGTCACGATGAAGCAGATGGGCGTGCTCGCCGCCGGCAACCTGATGGGTGCCAGCGGGGGCATCGGCCAGCAGCTGCAGAAGCAGATCGGCCAGACCGGCATCCCCGTCTACAACGTGGCCAACGCCTGCGCGACGGGGGCCACGGCCCTGCGGACGGCGATCATGGCCGTGAAGGCCGGCGAGTGCGACATGGGGCTCGCCGTCGGCGTCGAGAAGCTCGCGGGCGTCGGTCTGCTCGGAGCAGGGGGCCGGCCGAAGAGCGACAAGAAGGAGTGGGAGCCGCACGGTCGTTACGGCGCTGTGGCCACGGTCGACGGGCGGATCGGCACCGAGACGATGCCCGGCGTGTTCGCGCAGGTCGGCATGGAGTACGGCCACAAGTACGGCGGGACGAGCTTCGAGCTGTTCGCCCGCATCAGCGAGAAGAACCACGCGCACAGCACGCTGAACCCGATGGCCGCGTATCAGAAGAAGTTCACGGTCGAGGAGATCATGAACGACATCATGATCGCCTACCCGAACACGCGGCCGATGTGCTCGGCCAACTGCGACGGCGCGGCCGCCGCCGTCGTTGTCTCCGATGCGAAGCTGAAGACGCTCGATCCGGATCAGCGCCGGCGCGCCGTGAAGGTGAGCGCGTCCGTGCTCACGACCGACCCGTGGCAGGAGGCCTGCCAGATCCTGCCCGACGTCAACACGCTCACCCGCAACGCGGCCGAGCAGGCGTACGCCCAAGCCGGTGTTGCTCCGGAGGACCTCGATCTCGTGGAGCTGCACGACTGCTTCGCTACCGCCGAGCTCGTCCACTACGACAACCTGATGCTGTGCGCGCCGGGTGAGGCTGTGCCGTTCTTCGAGTCGGGCGCCACATGGCGCGACGGCCGCACGCCGGTGAACGTGTCCGGCGGTCTCGAGTCCAAGGGACATCCGATCGCGGCCACCGGCATCGCGAACATCTGGGAGGTGTGCCATCACCTTCGCGGTGAGGCCGGCGACCGTCAGATCGAAGGCGCCACCGTCGGGCTCGCCCACGTCATCGGGCTCGGCTCGGCCTGCGGCGTCCACATCCTCGAAAAGGCCGCCTGACCCTTCCCCTGCGAAATCCCAAATCCCACTCAGGCGTCTACGAATTTGTAGACGCCTGAGTGGGATTTCGTGCTCCGATCACGATCCCGGCCAGTTCTTCGAGGTGGTCGCGCGTGCTTCCGAGTGTGTGCTGGAGCGTGAGTAGGCGCTTGTAGAAGAGGTGGATGTCGTGCTCCCACGTGTAGCCGATGCCACCGAACACTTGGATGGCGTCGGCGCCGATGCGGAAGAACGCGTCGCTGGCGAACGCCTTCGCCATCGTCGCGGCGCGGTGCAGTTCAGCCGCGTCCGCGTGATCGGCGGCCCACAAGCCGTAGTACGCGCCGGCGCGCCCGAGCTCCAACGACGTGAGCATGTCGGCGCACAGGTGTTGCACGGCCTGGAACGATCCGATCGGCCGGTCGAACTGCACGCGTTCGTGGGAGTACGCCACCGCGAGGTCGAGCGCGGCACTCGCGGCCCCGACGCCGTCGACGACGTAGCCGATCATCCAACGGTCGATGGCCGCCTGAAGGTCGCCCCCGCCGACGTATCGCCCGCGCTCGTTGGCCGTGACCGCGCCAACGTTGCGCGTGCCGTCCGGCGTGACCACCGGGGTGACGTCGAAGTCTTCAACGGCGTACAAGTCATGCCTGTCGGCCACGAGAACCACGTCAGCGGCCGCGGCGTCCGGAACGTGCGCGAGATCGAGTGCGAGCGTCGCGATCACGGACCCATCGGCCAGCCCGGCGAGCAATTGGTCCTTTGGCGCCACCGTGACGATGGCGGACGCTGCGGCGACAGCTGACGACAGGAACGGTCCTGGGTGCACGGCCCGGCCCATCTCCTCCAGCACGACGCCGAGCTCGATCATCCCGAGCGCAGGATCGAGCACGCCGAGGTCGGCGAGGCCCTTCCACACCTCTGGTGTGGTGCCGACCGGGTCGTCGTACATCGCCCGTACATACGAGATCGGCGCGCGCTCGTTGAGGAACCGGCGCACCGATTCCCGGAGTTGCTCCTGTTCGTCGGAGAACTCAAAGTCCATGCCCATTGCTCCGCTCCGAGCTCCGCTCTCCGCTCCGCGTGCGACGCCGACGCTGGCGCTTCCCGGCGTCGCCTCTCGCGGGTGAGCCGACGTGCTCAGCTACCACGCGGCATCCCCAACACCCGCTGGGCGACGATGTTCTTGTTGACCTGGGTGGTGCCGCCGGCGATCGAGACGCTGCGCACGCTGACCCGCCGCATCCCGTTCGTGAGGTCCCAGCCGTCCGGCCCGTGGACCTCGCTCGCCGCTTCGGCCAGATGGTTCTGCACGTCCGCCCAGACGAGCTTTGCGACGCTGCCCTCGGGGCCGAGCGCCCGCCCGTGCAACTGTCCCGAGATCGCGCGATCGGCCAGCAGCTTCAGGTACTCGGCCTCGAGGTACACCAGCGCGAGCTTCTGGCGGATCACCGGATCGTCTGCGGTGCCGTTCGTCCGGGCGGCCTCGATGAGCTCGCGGGCGCCACGCCGTAGCGCGAGATGCAGCTTGGCCACCCCGGCGCGTTCGTGGGCGAGGGTCGTGGTCGCGACCTTCCAGCCTTCGTGGAGCGGCCCCAGCAACGCCGACGCGGGCACGCGTACGTCGGTGAAGAACAGCTCGCTGAACCCTGGGTCGCCGGTGATCGTCACCAGTGGTCGCACCTCGACGCCAGGAAGCGACATGTCGACGAGCAAGCACGAGATGCCCTTGTGCTTCGCGACGGACGTGTCGGTGCGCACATACAACTGGCACCAGTCGGCGATGTGCCCCAAGGTGTTCCACGTCTTCTGCCCGCTGATCACGAAGTCGTCGCCGTCGAGCACGGCGCGGCATTGCAGCGACGCCAGGTCCGACCCGGCATTCGGCTCCGACATTCCCTGGCACCAGATGTCCTCGCCTCGCATCATGCGCGGCAGGAACCGCACCTTCTGCCCCTCCGAGCCCCACTGCATGATCGCCGGCGCGATGTTGGGGATGCCGATGATGTTCACCGGTCCGGGCGCCTGCGCGCGATCCATCTCCTCGTTGAACACGATTTGGTCGAGCAGCCCCGCGCCGCGACCGCCGTACTCCTCGGGCCACGACAGCGCGGCGTACCCCGCGTCGGCCAGCGTCCGGTTCCAGGCGAGCAGCCGCTCGAGATCGTCCGACCCTCGCTCCAGCTGCTCGGTGTGTCCCGGCAGGTCGTTGGGGAGGTGGGCCTCCAGCCACGCGCGCAGCTCGGCGCGGAACGCCTCGGCCTCCGGCGGATAGCGCAGATTCATCTGATGACGACCGCGGCATCGTCGGTCGGTTCGATCCCCGGCACCCACCGAAAGTACCGTCCTGCGACACACAGGTGACAAGGGGGACTGGGTGGACGACGTTCTGTCAGGGGTGCGGGTACTCGAAGTCGCGACATGGACGTTCGTCCCGGCCGCCGGGGCCGTGCTCGCGGACTGGGGTGCTGACGTGATCAAAGTCGAGCATCCGGCGACCGGCGATCCGCAGCGCGGCCTCATGACGTCCGGGTTGATGGGTGGGAGCAGCGGCGTTCCGAACTTCATGATGGAGCAACCCAACCGGGGCAAGCGCAGCATCGGCATCGACCTCCGGTCCGAGGACGGCCTCGAGCTGCTGTACAAGCTCGCCGAGACGGCCGACGTGTTCCTCACGAGCTTCCTGCCGGCAGCCCGGCAGTCGATGAGGATCGACGTCGAGCACCTGCGCGCCCGCAACCCGGACATCATCTACGTGCGGGGCAGCGGGAACGGTCAGCGCGGGCCCGAATCCGAGCGGGGCGGCTACGACGGCGCCACGTACTTCGCCCGCGGCGGCCACGCGTTGGCCCTCACGCCGGACTCGCTCGAGTACCCGATCGGTCCTCGCGCCGCGTACGGCGATCTCCCCGGAGGGATGACGATCGCCGGTGGTATCGCGGCCGCGTTGTTTCGACGCGAGCGTCAGGGCGTGCCGTCTGAGGTCGACATCTCGCTGTTGTCGTGCGCGCTGTGGTCGCTCGCGCCGGACGTGATGGCCAGCAAGATCTTCGGGCTGCCGAAGCTGCCGACCGGTGGTGGCGATCGGTTCGCGAACCCGAACGTGCTCGTGAACACGTACAAGACCAAGGACGACCGTTTCATCATGTTGTGCATGCTCGAGTCGGACAAGTACTGGCCCGACACCTGCCGGCAGATCGGCCGCCCTGAGCTGATCGACGATCCCCGCTTCGTCGATCACGCCGCCCGCACCGAGAACCGGCGCGCGTGCATCGAGGCCTTCGATGCCGCGTTCGCGGAGCGCACGTTCGACGAGTGGAAGGAAGAGCTGCTCGATGCCGAGGGCGTGTGGTCGCCGTACCAGCTGCCGCTCGAGCTGCACGACGATCCGCAGGTACAGGCCAACGGCTACCTCCGCCCTGTTGAGGCCGACCAGGGCGTGTTCAGCGTCGTCGGCAACCCCGTGCAGTTCGACAACACACCCCCGGAGTTGCAACGCGCTCCGCAGCACGGCGAGCACACCGAGACGCTCCTGCTCGAGCTCGGCTACGACTGGGACGACATCATCCGCTTGAAGGACACCGGTGCAATTCTCTAAGAAGGCGTCATGGAGCTGAAGGCGGGATCACGTTGGCGAAGTGCCGTGTGCGACACCGAGGTGGTCGTGGTCCGGGCCCCGAGCGGCTCGCCCTCGCTGGAATGCGGCGGCCAACCCATGATCGCCCACGATGCCGAACGTCCCGCAGGGGGCACCGTCGACGCTGAACACGCCGGTGGCACGCAGATGGGCAAGCGTTTCGCCGACCCGGAGTCGGGCATCGAGGTGCTCGCCACCAAAGGGGGAACGGGCTCGCTGTCGCTCGATGGCCAACCGCTGGCCTTGAAGGACGCCAAGCCCCTCCCGTCGTCCGACTGACCTCCCCAAATCCAGTGCACTACGACACAGAAGTGTGTCGTGGTGTACTGGATTTCGAAGGTCTGATCTCGTCGACCAGTCCCCATGACAGCGCGGTCGGGGCATCGATCATCGCACCGGTGAGGGCCAGCGATCGAAACCGCTCACGGCCGATGCGCCGAGGGATGCTCACCGTCCCACCGGCACCGGGCACCAGCCCCATGCCGATCTCCGGCAGCCGGAAGGTCGCGTCGGGCCGCGCCACCACCCGGCCGGCGAACGCGGGGATCTCCACGCCGGCGCCGATGCACGTCCCGTGGACGACCACGGTGACGCGCTCGCGCAGCTCGTGCACCGCGCGGCCGACGTTGCGCTCGACGCGCAACAGGTGCGCGCTCGCCGGGTCATCGAGCGTCCCGAACTCGTCGAGGTCGCCGCCGCTGCAGAAGTTCGCACCGGCACCGTCGATCACGACCTGGTCGACCGTCGAGTCGACCCTCGCGATCATGAGGCCGTCGAGGAGCGCCTCGCGCATCGCCGCGTTGAACGCATTGCGGACCTGTGGCCGGTTGAGGGTGAGCCGCAACGTGCCCTCGGTCCTCGACACCAGGACGACGTCCCCGGCCTCGACGCGCTCGCGCCGCTGTCGCGCCGCCAGCCACGCGTGGTGCTCGGGCCCCGCCTGCAACGTCGAATAG
>JBEEFX010000087.1:0-3737 GCA_041166365.1 Acidimicrobiaceae bacterium | reverse complement strand
CGGCGGCACATGCACGAGTACGGCACGACCGTCGATCAGCTCGCGGAGATCGCCGTGTCAACGCGCTACAACGCGCAGTTCAACCCCGACGCGTACTACCGCGAGCCGATCACGCGTGACGACGTGCACAACTCGTCGATGATCGCCGACCCGCTCACGAAGCTGCACTGCTGCATCCGCAGCGATGGTGGTGGCGCCGTCGTCCTGACCACCGAGGAGCGGGCGCGGGACTGCGCCAAGCAGCCGGTGTGGGTGCTCGGGTCGGGCGAAGCCGCCAACATGACGACGTTGAGCGAGTGGGAGGACTTCACGCAGTCCCCCGCCGTGCGCTCCGGCCGGCAGGCGTTCGGGCGCGCGGGGCTGACGCCGGCCGATGTCGATGTCTGCCAGCTGTACGACGCGTTCACGTCGATGGTGCTGATGACGCTCGAAGGGCTGGGGTTCTGCGGAAAGGGCGAAGGTGGGCCGTTCGTCGAGGACGGCAAGCTGCGCGTCGGCGGAGCGTTGCCCACGAACACGGATGGCGGCGGGCTCTCCGCGTGCCATCCGGGCATGCGCGGCATGTTCCTCATGGTGGAAGCCGTGAAGCAGCTGCGGGGCGAGTGCGGCGAACGGCAGGTTCCCGACGCGAAGATCGCGTGTGCCAGCGGAACGGGCGGGTGGTTCAGCTCCGCTTCGACGCTGTTGCTCGGCGTCGAGTAGCGCCGTGCCTCGTCTTCGCTGCCCCCGGAGCGCCGAAGACGCCTCGATGCAGCATCGTGGCGAGCGTGTCCACGACGGCGGCATCTTCGAAACCGAGATCGCGCGACGAGGTGAAGTACGCCAGCCGCTCGACCATCGCCAGCATCGCGGCGGTTGCCGCTTGCAGATCGCGCAGGTGCCGTGGGTCGGCTTCCTCGAGACGGCTCCGCAGGTTCGTGTTGATCGCCGCGAATGCCTTGAGGCCGACCCGCATCAGCTCACGGTCGAGCACCTGATCTTCCATCCACGCGCGGATCACGGCGCCGTAGCGCCGGTACGTGGCGAGGAACTGGGCGAGCCAGCGGGCCAGCTCCTCTCGCCCCGCGGCGTCGGCCGTGACCGGACCGAGCGTGGCCGCCAGCGCGGTCATCTCGGCCGCGCACTCACTGGCCAGCGCGCGGAAGAGGTCCTCCTTGTTGGCGAAGTAGAGGTAGAAGGTGCCGTGCGACATGTCGGCCACCCTCACGATGTCGTCGACGCGAGCGGCGTGATACCCGCGCTCCGTCAGCACCAGCAGGCCGGCATCGAGCAGCTTCGCCATCGTCTGCTTGCCCTGCGTGCGCAGCTCGCGCTCGCTCGCTGGAGTGCCGGGCGTTCGTGCGGGTGCACTCTGGGTCACGGGACTACCTGATGCTCGGGCAAACTGCGAAGGAAGCGGCGGCGCGGTTCGGAGACACTACTGCCTACGTCGCGCCGGACGGATGGGAGCTGTCGTATCGCGACGTCGACCTCTTGGCCGATGAGGTCGCGGTCGGGCTGCTGCGTGCCGGTGTGGCCGAGGGCGACGTGGTCGCGCTCGTGCTGCCGCAGATGCCGGAGTACTTCGTGGCATACATCGCGGCGTCACGCATCGGCGCGATCACGGCCGGAGTCAACGCACGTCTGTCGGCGCCAGAGCAGGCCACAGTGCTCGCGACGGCGGGCGCCAAAATCGTGCTCGACAGCGCGAACGCGGTGCTCGACTTGTGTGTGTCAGAAGCGTCGCCGCCCCCGCTCGCCGACGATCCCGAACGTCCGGTCGCCATCGTCTTCACATCGGGCACGACCGGAACTCCGAAGGGCGCGGTGTTCGCCAACCGGCAGCTGTCGTTCATCACACAGACCGACACGAGCGGCAACTGGGGCGGCGGCGGTACGACGTTCGCGGCCACATCGTTCGCCCACCTCGGCCCGATGACGAAGCTCCCGGGCTCGCTGATGCGCGGCGGCACCACGTACGTGCTCGAGCGGTGGCGGGCCTCCGACGCGCTGCGGCTCATCGCGGAGCACCGGATGTCGAGCATCGGCGGCATCCCCACGCAAGTGGCGCTGATGTTGCAGGAGACAGATTTCGACTCGTACGACCTCTCGTCGGTGAAGGCCATCGTGCTCGGTGGCGGCCCGGCGACGCCCGCATTGATCCGCGAGGCGCGACAGCGCTTCGGCGCCGCGGTCGCGATCCGTTACTCGTGCACCGAGGCCGGCATCGGCATCGGTACGGCGTTCGACGGTCCGCTGGAGGACGCCGAGGTCTCGGTGGGGCGCCCGCACGCCGGCGTCGACCTCGAGCTGCGCGACGTCGACGGTGACGTCGGTGAGGTGTGCCTCCGCTCCCCCGCAGTCATGACGGGGTACTGGCGGGCTCCCGAGCTCACGGCCGACACGATCACCCCTGACGGATTCGTGCGCACCGGCGACCTCGGATGGATCGACGACGCCGGCCGGCTCCGCCTCGTCGGTCGTTCGAAGGAGATGTACGTCCGGGGCGGCTACAACGTCTACCCGATGGAAGTCGAAGGCGTGCTGGCCGCGCATCCCGCGATCGCCGACGTGGCGGTCGCGCCGCGCGACGACGACGTCATGGGCGAGGTGGGTGTCGCCGTCGTGGTGCCGCGCGAGGGTTCCGCCGCGCCGAGCGTGGACGAGCTGCGGACCTTCGCCGAGGATCGCCTGGCGCGCTACAAACTGCCGGAGGACATGTTGGTCGTGGATGCGCTTCCGCTCACCGCGATGGAGAAGCTCGACCGGCGGGCACTCGCCGAGATGGTGAAGCGCTGATGCAACTCGATTTCACCCCGGACCAGGAGGAGCTGCGCTCGTCGGTGCGCTCCGTCTTGGAGAAGGAGTGCACGCGGGCGTTCGTGCGAGAGCACGTCGACCACGTCGTGCTCGGTGAACCATCCGAGGCCCCCGCCAAGCTCTGGCAGACGTTCGTCTCGCTCGACTGGCCGGCGTTGACGATCGCCGAGGAGCACGGGGGAATCGGCCTCGGCTATCCGGAGTTGGCGGTGGTGGCCGAGGAGCTCGGCCGGGTGCTCGCGCTGGGGCCGCTCCTCACGACCATCGCCGGCTTCGTGCCGTTGCTGCGGGAGGCCGACGGCGGCGAGCCGTGGCTCGCCAAGGTGGCCGCCGGCGAGCTCTCGGGCACGGCCGCGTTCGGTGCGAGCCACGTGCTCTGCGGCGGCGAGGTCGACGTGATCGCGGTCGTGGGTGACGGTGAGATCACGATCGTCTCTCCGGCCGTCATGAGGACGATCGAGTCGCTCGACCCGACCCGCACGCTCGTCGACCTCGACGTCGCTGCCGGCAAGGCCGACGCGTCCCGGCTGCCGATCAGTGCGGACGGGGTGCGGCGAGCGCGTGAGGAGATGACGGTGGCGATCGCGTTCGAGCTCGTCGGTACCTGCCAGACCATCTTCGACACGAACCTGCAGTACGCGAAGGAGCGCCAGCAGTTCGGTGTGGCGATCGGATCCTTCCAGGCGGTGAAGCACAAGCTGGCCAACATGTTCGTGGCCATCCAGCGGGCGCGCGCGTTGTGCATGTTCGCCGCGGCCACGATCAACGAGGACGACGGACGCCGTTCGACCGCGACGTCAGCCGCGAAGGCGGCCGCCGGCGACTGCCAGAAGCTCGTGGCATCCGACGGCATCCAGCTGCTCGGCGGCATCGGCTACACGTGGGAGCACGACCAGCACCTGTTCGTGAAGCGGGCCAAGGTCAGCGACGCGCTCTTC
>JBEEFX010000086.1:0-6528 GCA_041166365.1 Acidimicrobiaceae bacterium | reverse complement strand
GGACTCGACGCGCTGGATGCTCGGATCCGCGTCGTCGTGCCCGCCCACGGAATCGTGAACGAGACGATCGGGTACTCGTCCGAGCTCTTCAGGGGCGAGAAGCCGGAGGCCCCGAGGTCGGCGAACGGCAGCACGACCCATTCGCCGGCCGATGGGAGGGCGATGACGGCGCTCGATGTCTGCGGATCGATCGGCTCGAGGTGCACCTGGATCCCGCTGCCCCCGGCTTGCGGCCGGAGGTCGGCATCGAGGTCGGATCGCAGAAAGACGTTGATCGTCTGCGGGCCGGTCTGGGCGGGGCTCGTTACGGTTACGACGACTGCGTGATCCGACCCGGTTGCGTCGTGCGTGACGTCGAGCTCGAACACATCGGTCTTCGCGCCCGCGGTCGCGGGCAGCGCGAGCAGCACGAACGTGACAAGCGCTACACGTCGAGGTCGCCGCATCAAAGCAAGTGTCGCGCGGTCGATCCGCGTGTCGGAACGTGTTCGCCAGCCAAGTAACGTCCTCTGCTCCTATGACCGTTCACGACGACACACCAGAGACGAACGACGAGTGGCAGTTCGGCGAAACGGAGCCGACGCCGACTACCCAGGCTGGTAGCGGTGGGCTGCTGAAAGCGATCCTCGACGAGGTGACCGCCCTCCGCACCACGGTGGAAGCTGATCGGGTCGGGCTCGCTGACGCACTCGCAGGCAGCTTCTCCAAGATCGAGGTCGAGCTCGAGGTCCTACGGGAGCAGGTCGGCGCGCTCCGGGCCGAGATGGATGCGTCCGGCGCGGCGATGACCGATGCCTTCACGGCGATGATCAAGACCGTTGCCGCCGAGAACGACGTCGACGTTCCCGCCGTCGTCGAGCGTGCCGTCAGCGCGCAGGGACAGGCGAATGTAGAGGCCGTCGTCGCCGCTCTCGCTCCGCAATTGACCGCGCTCCGTCAGTCCGTCCCAACGGCCGACACCGCTCGCATCGCCATGGAGATCACGCGACTACGCCACACACTGATCGGCCCGATCCCCGGCGGCACCAGCTGATACCGCGTCTCCCCTTCCGGCGACGGTCAGTCCTCTGACTGATCCGGTATCCCCACAGGATCGGCCGGTTCGTAGGTCGGATCCGGTTGATCCTCGTCGACGATCGTGCCGTGATCTTCGGCCTGCTTGCGAGCGGCCTCGATCTTCTGCTCGAGCTCGTCGAGCTGTTCTTCCTTCGGGTCTGCCATTGGCGCGGTGTACCCCCGCCCTCCCCCAGGAAACCGGTGGTCGGGCTGGCGGGATTTGAACCCACGACCCCCTGACCCCCAGTCAGGTGCGCTACCAAACTGCGCTACAGCCCGTGATGCGTCGACGACCCTAGCAGCGGGTCCGTTTGGCTCCCGTCGGCTCTTGGGACCGGAAACGACTCGATCCTCAGACGATCCAGCTGATGAGTTGGATGAACCGCCAGCTGAGGTAGAGCACCGCCAGCACGACCATCAGCTTGAAGTGCCAGGGCGCCTTGTACTCGCTCGCTTCGGCGATCTCTTGGGGCGATGCGATCTGCAATCCACACCTGGGGCACTTGCCGGTGACCGGCATGGTGTTCGGGCTCCAGAACTTGGCGCAGTCCTCGCAGAAGGGCATGCGCGCTCGATCAGACGGGCGGGACGCCGTGGCGCCGGTCGCTGAACGAGCGATCCTTGGTACGAGCGAGCTCGAGTCGCCGGACGATCTCGCCACGTAGCTGCGGGAAGTCGACCACCGCGTCGATCACGAGCTCGGACGCGAGGCGCATCAGGTCGACGTCCTCCTCGTAGATGCGCCGCTGCTCGGCCACGAACGCCTCCCGCTCGGCGGGATCTTGGATGGCCGCGATCTTGTTGGCGTACACCGCGTTGACCGCCGCCTCCGGGCCCATCACGGCGATCTTCGCGGTGGGCAGCGCGATCGTGGCCTCCGGCTCGAACGCCGGACCGGACATGGCGTAGAGCCCGGCGCCGTACGCCTTGCGCACGATCACCGACACCTTCGGCACCGTCGCTTCGGAAACGGCGGTGACCATCTTGGCGCCGTGACGAATGATGCCCTGGCGCTCGACGGCCGTCCCCACCATGAAGCCCGGCACGTCGGCGAGGAACACGAGCGGCACGTTGAAGGCATCGCACAGGTTGATGAAGCGTGTGCACTTGTCCGCCGAGTCGACGAAGAGCACCCCGCCGAGTTGGGCGGGATTGTTGGCGACGATGCCGACGGGGGCACCGTCGAGCCGGCCGAGCCCCACGATGACTTCCGGCGCGTACAGCGGCTTGATCTCGAAGAACGACTCCGCGTCGACGAGACCGTCGATCAGCTCGTGCATGTCGAAGGGGATGTGCTCGTCGGGCGGGACGATGTCGGCGGTGATGGCACGAGTCGGTGCTTGTGCGGCGTAGCGCGGCGGCGCTTCCCGCCACGACGTCGGCAGGTAGGTGAAGAACGCCTTCGCCTGGTCGAGAGCGTCCTCGTCGTCGACAGCCAGGTAGTCGCCGCAGCCCGAGACGGTGGCATGCATGCGCGCCCCACCCATCTCCTCCAGCGTGGTGATCTCCCCGATGACCATCTCGGCCATGCGCGGCGAGCCGAGGTACATCGACGCATTGCCTTCGACCATCACCACGATGTCGCAGAAGCTCGGGATGTAGGCGCCGCCGGCGGCCGACGGTCCGAACAGGCAACAGATCTGCGGCACGCGACCAGACAGCTTGATCTGGTTGTAGAAGATGCGTCCCGCGCCGCGCCGGCCGGGGAACAGCTCGACCTGGTCCGTGATCCGGGCGCCGGCGGAGTCGACCAGCCAGAAGATCGGCAGCTCGTGGCGGAGCGCGTACTCGGTGAGGCGCACCATCTTCTCGACCGTGCGCGCCCCCCACGAGCCCGCCTTCACCGTCGTGTCGTTGGCGACCACGCAGACGGGCCGTCCGTCGACGCGTCCGGCACCGGTCACGACACCGTCGGCCGGGAGATCGCCGGCGGGCGCCAAGGTGTTGGCGAGGAGCGCGTCCTCGACGAACGAGTCATCGTCGAGCAGGAACGCGATGCGGTCGCGTACGAACAGCTTGTTCTGCGCGGCCAGCTTCTCGCGCTGGGCGTCGAGGTTGCCGGCCAAGGCGCGCTCTGTCGCCTTCGCCAGCTCCTCTTCGTTCATCTCAGGACTTGCGAATCGCCAGGATGGCGATGTCGTCGTTGATCGGCGACGACGCGAAGTCGCGGGCCGCCTCGATGAGCGTCTTGCACAGCACGTCGGGATCGACGCCGGGATCGCGGCGCAGGAAGCTGGCGATGCGCTCCTCACCGAACATCGCCTCGCCGTCGCGCGCTTCGGCCAGGCCATCGGTGTAGGTGAGCAGGAGGTCGCCCTGTTCGAGCGTGATCTCGCGGCTGATGTAGCTGGCGTCGGGGTCGAGAAGCAGCAGCGGACCGGTGGCGCGCAACGGCTGCACCTCGCGGTCGTGCCACAACCATCCGGCGGGGTGCCCGGCCGACGCGAAGCGCAACGTGCCCGCCTCGGTGTCGAACACGGTGACCAACAACGAGATGAACTCCTCCGGCCGGGCCTGCGCGCCCATCTGCACGTTGAGCTCTTCGAGCGCTTGGGCCGGATCGCGGTACTGGCGGAGGAAGACGCGGAGGAGATACTTCGCCTGGAACGCGGTGATCGACGGCTCGATGCCGTGGCCGGTCACGTCGCCGATGACGGCAACCACCCGCTCGGGTGCGACCCGGAACAGGTCGTAGAAGTCGCCGGCCATCAGCCCGGTGCCGGGTTGGTACACGCGACCGACGTGGAAGCCGGCGAAATCGGGGAGGTCGTCGGGGGCGAGGCGCTCGGCCCACTTGCGCGGTGCGAGCTCTTCTTGCGACAGCACCTCCTCCGCGCGCCGCTCCAGCATCGCCCGCTCCTCGAAGAGACGCGACTCTCGGATGAAGTCGCGTCCGTAGAAGAGCGACACCGCGATGGGCACGAGGATGAACGCGTAGAGCGTCACCGCGCTCGAGCGGTCGCTGATGCCCACCGCGAGCGAGGCGACGGAGAGCAGCACGTAGAGAGCGGTGGTGTGCAGCTCTTTGCGGAAGGCGGCTCGGGCCAGCGCGGTGGCGTCGTTGTCGGGGCCGAATTCGGCCTCGACCCGCAGCTCGACTTTGCGCAGGTACCGGGCGGACCGCCCCCAGACCGCAGCCGCCACCAGGCACGCAACGGCCACGAGGACCAGTACGGGTTTGTGCATTTCCTCGACGATCGTAGTTGCTGGGCCTGCCTCGACCGTTACGGAGAGGTCACCATTCTGTGGAGGAAATGTGGCAGATGGGCGCCGCGCGCACTCCTCAGCGGAGCCTTGGGGGCGGGGTCAGTCGGTCACTCGGAGCGGCGGCGTACGCGCAGCTTGATGGGTGTGGGCCCGAGGTCGAAGGCCTCCCGCAGCTTGCGTTCCAGATAGCGCAGGTACGTGGGTGGGAGCTCACGGTTGGCGAACAGGGTGAACGTGGGCGGGTCGGCCGCGCCCTGGGTGGCGTAGAGCACGCGCGCTCCGTGGGGCGCGGGTTGCGCCGACTGGGCGGCTCGCACGACGTCGTTCACCTTCTTCGTCGGGATTCGGGTGTGGTACGCCTCGATCGCCTCGCCCAGCGCGGGCAGCAGCCGGTGCACGCCCTTGCCCGTGAGCGCGCTCACCTTGAGCACCACCGAGTTGGCGGTGAAGTGCAGCTTGCGACCGACCTCCCGCGTCACGACCTCGCGGTCGTCGGCGTCGAGCGTCTCCCACTTGTTGAGCAGGATGACGATCGGACAACCGGCCGCGTCGATGCGCTCCGCGAGGCGCTGGTCCTGTGCGGTGATGCCCTCGGTGGCGTCGATCACGAGCAACGCGACATCGGAACGGTCGACGGCTTGCAGCGCCCGAACCAGGGAGTAGTACTCCGTACCCGCGCCGATACGCGATCGGCGGCGCATGCCGGCGGTGTCGACGAATCGGATCGGGCCCTCGTCGGTTTCGACCACGGTGTCGATGGCGTCCCGGGTGGTGCCCGGCATGTCGTGGACGACGGCGCGCTCGTCGCCGATCATGCGATTGAACAGCGTCGACTTGCCGACATTGGGCCGCCCCACGATCGCCACCGCGAACACTCGCGGGCCGGCGTCGACCTCGTCCTCGTCGTCGCTCTCCGATTCCGTTCCGGCGTCGACCGCGCCCTCCGCGGGGAGCAGCGCGACGACCCGGTCGAGCAGGTCGCCGGTTCCCCGGCCGTGCAGCGCGCTGACTCCGGAAGGGTCGCCGAGCCCGAACTTCTGGAACTCCCACATCGTCGACTCACGATTGGCATCGTCG
This sequence comes from Acidimicrobiaceae bacterium, assembly GCA_041166365.1. GTDB lineage: Bacteria > Actinomycetota > Acidimicrobiia > Acidimicrobiales > JACDCH01 > DASUCS01. Next base: position 1,188 of record JBEEFX010000086.1, on the reverse strand, counting down.
ATCTTGTTGGCGACGACCACCACAGGGGTGTCGAGCTTGCGGAGGACGTTCGCGACCTGTGCATCTTCCTCGATGACGCCGACCGTGGCGTCGACCACGAGCATGATCACGTCGGCCGAACGCATCGCCTTCTCGGACTGCTCGCTCACCTTGGCGTCGAGCGCGTCGCGCGAGGGCAACCATCCGCCGGTGTCGACCGCGATGAACTGGCGGCCGTTCCACTCCGCTTCGACTTCCTTGCGGTCGCGCGTGACGCCGGGCTTCTCCTCGACGATGGCCTCCCGCCGCCCGACGATCCGATTCAGCAGGGTCGACTTCCCGACGTTGGGGCGCCCGACGATGGCCACGACCGGCCAGCCTTCGTGTTCGGTCATGTGAGGGCGGCGCGCAACGCGTGGCCGTCGGTGGCCACGATCTCGACCGGTCGGGGCAACTGGGCGGGAGTCGTGCCGTCGAGGAACTTGCCAGAGGACAGGCAGACGTCCGGCAGCAGGTAACGATGGCCCGCGGGCTCGGCCCGCAGTACGCGTTCCAGGTCTTCGCCGACGAGCAGCCCGGTGACGCCGATGTTGCCGCCGAAGAATTCGTTCGGCACCGCGATCACGCGCACGTCGTCGCGTTGGAGCCGGGCGATGATCGGCTCGAGGACCCGCGCGCCGTACTCCCCCGTCAGGATGCCGACCGGGGCGCCGCGGCGAGGCTTGAGCGCGACCGTCACCTCGTCGCCGCCGAGCGCGCGCGGTCCGCGGTAGGGCTCAAAGGGTGCGCGGTCGAGCCGGCCTTCGACCCACGCGAAGAACCCGTCGGCGACTCCCGTTGCGCTCGTGGCGCGGCCCTCGAACTCCGCCTCGAACGTACGGGCCATGCCAATGCCGTCCTCGTGCATCGCAAAGTCCTCGTACGCCCCGCATTCGGGGAACGGCCGGCCGGCGAGCAGGTAGTACTCGTCTGCGGCGAACACGAGCCGCCGCCCGAGTGCGATGCGGAAGATGTCCTGCCAGTCCTCGACGCAGTCGACGACCGCTTCGGCCTCGGACACGGTGTGCGGGCGCATGCGGGGTTCGTTCGAGTAGCGGCTCACACCCAGGGGCACGATGCACAACGATGCGAGCTCGGGGTACTGATCGAGCACTCCCGCCAGAGTGTCGTCGAGCACTGTGCCGTCGTGGATGCCCGGGCACACGACGA
>JBEEFX010000085.1:0-24812 GCA_041166365.1 Acidimicrobiaceae bacterium | reverse complement strand
ACCCACTGCATCTTCTGCTCGTCGTCACCCCAACGGATGATCATCGGGCCGATCTGCCAGAGACCGTTGGCGTTGTAGATGCCGGGCGCGCGTGCCTTGGCCATCTCCTCGGAGTAGATGACGTTCTGTGTGACCGTGGCCGCGCGGCCGCCCCATTCGACCGGCCAGTTGATCGCCGCCCACCGGCCTTCGTTGAGCTTGCGCTGCCAGGCCCGGCGACGCTCCATCGCGCCCATGATCCCGTGCGCGCCCGGCGGACCGTCAGCTTCCTGCGAGTGATCCTGCTCGCCCCACTCCGCCAGGAACTTCGGCAGGTTGTCATCGAGCCACAGCCGCAACTCGTCGCGGAACGCGATGTCGTCAGCCGTGTGGGCAAAGTCCATCGCGGTCAACGTACCATGACGCCCATGTCAGGTTTCTATGGGGGTGCCGGTGGATTTCACGTTTAGTGCGGACCAGGACGAGCTTCGTCGAACCGTTCGTTCCTTCATGGAGCGGCAGAGCCCGTCGAGTTACGTGCGGGCGATGATCGACGACGAGCGCGGCTTCACCGACGAGATCTGGGACCAGCTCGTCGACCTCGGCTGGCCGGCGCTGCTCGTCCCCGAATCCGATGGCGGACTGGGGCTCGGCCTCGTCGACCTCGTCGTCGTGATGGAGGAGATGGGCCGAGTTCCGTTCCCCGGTCCGTACTTCTCGTCGTCGGTGTTCGCGACGTTGGCGGCCAAGCACCTCGGATTGCGCGATCAACTCGCCTCGCTCGCGTCGGGCACGACGCGCGGCACGGTCGCGTTGGAGGAAGTCGGTGCCGGCGATCCGGTGACACGCGTGCGCACCCGCGCCATTCGCAAGGCCGGACGATGGAAGCTGACGGGCACCAAGCCCGTCGTCCTCGACGGTCACACGGCGGACTGGGCGTTGGTCGTCGCCCGCACCGAGCAGGGCATCGGGACCTTTCTCGTCGAAGCGCCCTCCGGGGAGCTCGTGCCGTCGTGGGATGTCACGCGCAAGGTGGCGCGCCTCGAGTTCGACGCGCACGGGGCGGAGCCGGTCGGTCCGACCGGCGATCAGACGGCTGTGTGGCAGCGCATCGTCGACGACACGAACGTCGCGCTGTGTGCGGAGCTCGTCGGCGGCATGGAGACGGCGAACGCCCTGGCGGTCGAGTATGCGAAGGTGCGCGTGCAGTTCGACCGGCCGATCGCCACGTTCCAGGTGATCAAGCACAAGGCCGCGGACATGCTGCACCGCCTCGAGCTCTCACGCGTTGGCACGCATTACGCCGCATGGGCGTCCGACGCGGACGAGCCAGTACGCGCCGAGGCGGCCGCGATGGCCAAGGCCTACGCCGCAGAAGCCGCCAACGACGTGACGGCCGAGTGCATCCAGATCCACGGCGGCGTCGGCTTCACGTGGGACTGCGACGCGCATCTCTTCTACCGCAAGGCCAAGCAAGCAGACCTGCTGTTCGGCTACCAGGGCTGGCAGCGCGAGCGACTCGCGGACTTGGTGCTGGGCGCCGTCTAGTCCGTCTTGTCCGGAAAGATCTTGTCGGGATCGCCCAAGTGGACGATCCGGACCACCGGGATGCCCCATCCGGCAATCGCGTCGCGCACGATCTCGCCGCCGTACGTCGCAAAGTCGATGTCGGGACCGGCCTCCGCGGTGACCGGGATCGAGATCTCCACCGCGTACGCGACGACCACGTTGTCGCCAGCGGAACTGCCAGGGGACTGCGCCATGGTTTCTCCAGACCTCGGCCCGCTCGACCGGTCTACCCCGAGTGCGGCGAGGACACCCCTTTCGGTTTCCGCCGGCCGAACCTAGGGTGCAGAGACAAGCAAAACCAGGGGGGAAATCGCGATGAGCAAGTCAGACATCGAAGCGGGCGAGCAGAAATGGGAAGCAGCGTTCAACAGCGGTGACGCATCGGGCGTGGCGAACCTGTACGAGCAGGACGCACGGCTCATGGCCCCGAACGCCGACATCATCGAGGGTCGGTCGGCGATCGAAGGTTTCGTGAAGGAGTTCTTGCAGACCGGCGCGCAGTTGAAGTTCGATCTGCTCACCGTCCACGAGGCGCCGGAGCTGGCCGTGGCCGTCGGGCGCTACACGATGGACTTCCCGTCCGGGGCGGCGCCGCAGGATCTCGGCAAGTACGTCGAGGTGTGGAAGCGTCAGTCCGACGGCTCGTGGCTGATGGTCGACGACATCTTCAACTCCAGCCTCGCTGCACCTTCGGCCTGATCAGCCGAACGGAACTCGTCCCCGGCGGACGAGCACGATCCCCGCGATCGTGGTCGCGCCCGCGATGGCGACGGCGGCGAGCGTCCACGCCCGCATGTCGTCTTCGTGACGCGCGTTGTTGATCGACTTCGGCAACGCGACGTGCGACGTCGACGGCGGCGAGGGCAACGACGCTTGAGTGACGGTCGGCTCATCGCTGGACGACGTCGTCGTGCTCGAAGGTGACGTGGTCGTCGTCGCCACGGTTGTCGACGTGGTAGAGGTCACGGGGGCCTCGACGGTGAGCGCACCGGTCATGGTGTTGTGAACCCGGCAGTGGTACGTGAACGTGCCCGTCTCGTTGAAGGTGTGCGGGGCAGAGGACTGGCCCGGACCAAGACAGTTGACGCCGGTGAGGGGGACGCAGCTGGGGCTCGAGTCGAACGAGCCGTCGTCGAATGTCACGGTGTGCGCGGTGTTGTCGCGGTTGACCCAGCTGACGGTGTCGCCTCGCGCGATCGTCCGGTCGGCCGGCACGTACGCCGTGTTCTTGATCTCGACGGTGAACGTGTTGGCGCGCGCCGAGACCGAGGACAGCACGATGGCCCCCAGTACCAACGCGGCTCCCGCTAGCCGTCGCATGATCAGATACGCGGCCCCTGGACCGTCGGTGGTGGCTCCTCGGTCCAGTCCGGGCCGTCGTCTTCATACGGCGTGCCGCTTCTCAGCCACAACCAGTACGCGAGCCCCGCGAGCCCCGCCACGATGACGAGGGCGCCGAGCAGCAGTGGCACCGCCGACGAACCGCCCGTGTCATTGACCGAGACGGGCGCGCTGAAGCTGGACAACGGCGCGGTGGTCGTGGTCGTCGAGCTCGTCGTCGTCGTGGTGGACGACGTCGACGTCGTGGTGCTGCTCGTTGTCGTCGTCGGCTTCGTTGTCGTGGTCGCCTGCGTGGTCGTGGTCGGCGGTGCCTCGGCGACGATCTGGCCCGCGCCGACGACGACCTGATCGTTCTGCACCGTGTACGAGTAGGTGCCGGCATCGAACGGGCCCAGGACCTCTGAGTCGCCTTTCGCGGGCACCAGAACCTCGTCGCTCCCGAGGTGAACGACATGAGGATCCTTGTCGTCGTTGTGCCACTTCACGGAGTCGCCGGCCTTGATGTTTGCGATGGTTGGATCGGGTGAGCCGTCCGGCTTGAGGGTGATCGTGGCGGTCGCGGCTCGGGCCGGTGGCGCGCCCAGCAGGCACAGGGCAGCGACGAAGAAGAGAACGAGGGCCCGGCGCACGGCGGAGATTCAAGCACCCCTGGTCATCGGGCGAGGATCACGACGCTGGCGTTGGCCCCCCGACCGACGGTGTGAGCCAGCGCGGTGCGGGCTCCGTCCACCTGGCGGGCACCGGCCTCGCCCCGCAGTTGCTGCACGAGCTCGACCACCTGGCCCACGGCGGAGGCACCCAGCGGTTCGCCTTTCGAGAGCAGTCCGCCGCTCGGATTGACCGGGCACCGTCCGCCGAGCTCGACGTCGCCGGACCGCAGGAGCTGGGCCTGCTCGCCCGCGGCGCACAGCCGGAGCTCCTCGTAGGTGAGCAGCTCGCGGGCGGCATCCGTGTCCTGGCACTCGACCACGTCGATGTCGTCGGGGCCGATGCCCGCGGCCGAGTACGCGTCGTCGGCCGCCAGCATCGTCGGTGGGGTGATGTCGCGATCATCGATGCCCGCCATCGGCGTCGACTCGGCCAGGACACTGCCCGGGAGATGCGACCGCAGGCAGGCGGCGCGCAGCTGGATGCCTTCGGTGCCGCGCCGCAGGACCACTGCGGCCGCGCCTTCGTTCGGTGAGCACAGCATCCACAGGTGCAGCGGCTCCGACACCACACGCGATGCCAGCACCTCCTCGGCCGTCACCGCCTTGCGGAACATCGCGTTCGGGTTCTCGACGCCGTTGCGACGGTTCTTCACGACGACGGCGGCGAAGTCGTCCTTGGTCAGGCCGGCCTCGCGCATCAATCGCTGCGCCCGCAGCGCGAAGTACGCGGGTGCGGGTGTGAGGCCGGCCTGCTCCTGCCAAGGCTCGAAGAAGGAGGAGCGGATCATGCCCTTCGGCATCTTCTCCATGCCGAACACGAGCACGCAGTCGCGCTCGCCGCTGCGGATTGCGGCCGCCGCCAGTGCCAGCGCGGCGGCCCCGCTGGCGCAACCGGCCTCGACATCGACGATGGGGATGCCGGTGCGCGCGAGTTGTCCGAGCACGCGGTGGCCCGCGGCGACACCCGAGTACGCGGTACCGCAGAACGCGGCGTCGATGCGCGGATTGCCTGCGTCAGCCAGCGCCGCCCGCACCGCGGCGACGCCCATGTCCATGACGGTGCGATCGTCGAAGCGACCGAACGGATGGATGCCGGCTCCCGCGATCTGCACGGTCACTGCGGGGTGAACGCCCAGACCTCGAGGTCGCCGACCGGCTGGGCGATCACGCGCATCGGTTGGGCATCGTGCAGCGCGCTCGGATCGGACTCCGTCAGCCGACCGACCACCCGCAGGCCGATGCCGTCGAGCTCGACGACACCGAAGCCGTAGGGGATCGGTCCGTCGTAGCCGGGTGGCGCCGTCGTGACCGCGGTCCACGCCCACAGCGTTCCAGTCGTCGGCAGCGTGACGCGCTCGACGTCGTCGGCACCGGTGTACGGGCACACGGGCGCGAGCGGAAAATGGTGATGACCGCTGGAGGGGGAGTAGCCGCCGACGAGGCGTACGCCGTCTCCGTCGACCTCGAGCAGGTCGATCACGTGATTTTCTCCGCGGCGAGGCGGTCGAGCTCTGACTCGCTGAGGTCGAGCAGCGCGGACAGCACCTCGCGCGTGTGCTCGCCCAGACGGGGAGCGCCACTCGGTGCTTCCACGGGGCTGCCGACGAAGCGCGGGAAGGGCGCCTGCTGCCGCACGTCCCCGATGACCGGATCGTCGACGGTCACGAGGTCGCCCCGCGCGGCGATGTGCGGGTCGGCGAAGATGTCGACGGCCGTGTAGGCGGTGGCCACCGGTACGTCGTGCGCGACGCACGCGGCTTCGACGTCGACGGCGGACAATGACTTCGTCCATTCGGCCACGAGGTTGTTGATCTCGTCGCTGCGCTCGGCGCGGTCGACGAGGCGAGCGAAGCGGGGATCGTCGATGAGGTCCGGCCGCGCCATCGCCTTGCACAGCCGGGCGAAGTTGGCGTCGCTGCCGGCGACGATGCACACGTACTTGCCGTCGGCGCTCGGGTAGTTGTCGAGCGGTGCCGAGTTCGCCAGTCGGTTTCCTTCGCGCGAGCGCACCACACCGAGGCGGTCGTACGCGGCGAGCGTCCATTCGAGGATCCGCAACACGGCGCCGTAGAGGCTGGCGTCGACCACCGCGCCGCCGCCACCTCGGGCGTCACGGCGGTACAGCGCCGCGGTGGCGGCTTGTGAAGCGAAGACGCCCGTGAGGTAGTCCGACAGCGTCACGCCGACGCGAACGGGCGGCCGGTCGGCGTAGCCGGTCAGGTGCATGAGTCCGCCGAAGCCGATGCCGACACGGTCGAGCCCGGGGCGCTCGGACAGCGGCCCGTCCTGGCCGAAGGTCGAGATGCGCACGACCACGAGTCGCGGATCGAGAGCGGGCGGCGCGATGTTCCAGCGCTCGAGCGTGCCGGGACGGAAGTTCTCGACGACGACGTCGGCCGTCGCGGCCAGGCGGCGGAACAGGTCTTGGCCCTGCGGTTTGCGCAGGTCGAGCGTGACGCTCTTGCGCCCGCGCCCTTCGACCGCCCAGAACAGCGAGTAGCCGTCCTTGAAGGGTCCGATCTCGCGCATGAAGTCGCCCGACCCGGGCTGCTCGATCTTGATCACGTCCGCGCCCATCTCGCCGAGCAAGCCGGCACAGAACGGTGCGGCGATGCGCGTGCCGAGATCCAGCACACGCAGCCCTTCGAGGGGTCCGCTCATCTCGGCAACCCCGTCATCTCGGCAATCCCAACACGCGCTCGCCGATGATGTTGCGCTGGATCTCGTTCGTGCCCGCGAAGATCGACGACGACTGGTAGTAGAGCCAGCTGCGCTGCCAGCGGCCGTCGCCGGGGTTGCCTTCGGCGTCGCGCCAGAGTGGTGACGCGGGCCCGAGCACGGCCATCGCGGTGTCGTGCAGCCGCTTGCTCATCTCGCTCCAGTACAGCTTGAGCGCCGACCCTTCGGGCCCGAGCTCGCGGCCGTGCTCGAGGCGCGAGAGCGATCTCCAGTTGTGCAGCTGGAAGAGCCGCACCTCCACGTACGCCTGCGCAAGGCGTTGCCCGAGACGGTAGTCGTCGTAGGCGCCGCTCTCGATGGCAAGCTTGAGCAGCTCCTCCAAGAGCTGGATGTGGAGCACCAGCTGGCGCGGGTTCGTGCCGCGCTCGTGTGTCAATGTCGATGACGACACGCGCCACCCGTTGTCGACTTCGCCGATCACTTGATCGTCAGGGACGAACACGTCGTCGAAGAAGACCTCGTTGAACTCGGCGTCGCCGGTGGACTGCACCAGCGGTCGGACCTCGACACCCGGCGCTCGCATCTCGATGACGAGGGCCGAGATGCCCTTGTGCTTCGGCGCTTCGTCGAGCGGTGTCGTCCGGGCCAAGCACAGTCCCCAATCTGCGAACTGCGCGTACGACGTCCACACCTTCTGGCCGTTGACGGTCCACCCGCCGTCGGCCCGCGTCGCTCGGGTCGAAACGCTCGCAAGGTCGCTGCCTGCGCTCGGCTCGCTGAACAGCTGGCACCAGAGCTCATCGCCGCGCAGGATCTTCGGCAGCCATCGGGTGCGTTGCTCTGGCGTCGCGTGAGCGAGGAGCGTCGGGCCGACGAGGTTGATGCCGATACGGCCGACCAGCTCCGGCGCGCGGGCACGCGCCAGCTCCTCCTGCACGATGAAGTGAGTCAACGCTCCGGCGGCTCGACCGCCGTACTCGACCGGCCAGGTCACACCGACCAGCCGAGCGTCGGCCAACTTCTCCTGCCACGTGCGCAGGTAGGCGACTTCCTCGCCGAGATCGTCGAACCGGGGTGGGAAGCCCTTGCCGTACTCCCACGGCAGATGCTCTCGCAGCCATGTGCGGCACTCCGTGCGGAACTCCTCTTGATCGGCTGTGGGCGCCAAGTCCATGAAGGGCCAGATCGTATGCTGACGCCGGTGTCAGGTCCGGGGGTGGCGTGGATTTCGAGCTGAACGACGATCAACAGGCGCTGCGCGCGGCGGCGCGTGAGTTGCTCGACGGCCGTAGTGCGTCGGCGCAGGTGCGGGCGACGTTCGATGCCGGTGCGCCGTGGGACGCGGAGTTGTGGAAGGCGATGGTCGACCAGGGCTGGACCGGCATCGCCGTCGCCGAGGACACCGGCGGTGTCGGGCTGGGCTGGGTCGAGGTCGCCGTGCTGCTCGAGGAGGTCGGGGCGCATGTGGCGCCTGCGCCCATCCTCCAGCAGATCGTGGCGCTGGACGCGCTCACCGCCACTGAATGGGCGGAGCCGCTGCTGGCCGGCGACATCGTGGCGTGTGTCGCGGCGTCGGGAGCGCGCGAGGTGGTCCCGTACGCGCCCTCGGCCGCGATCGCCGTCTGTGTGCGCGGCGACGAGCTCGTTGCGCTGGTGCCGTCGTCAACGCGCGAGCCTGCGATGGATGTGACCCGCGAAGTCGGGTGGCTCGACCCGTCGATCGGTGACGCGACCGTTCTCGGTGGTGCCGACGCGGTACGCGCCTTTGTCGACCGCGGCTCGATGGCCTACGCGGCCGAGCTCCTCGGGGGGGCCCAGCGTCTGCTCGATCTGTCGGTCGAGTACGCGAAAGGCCGCGTGCAGTTCGACAAGCCGATTGGCAGCTTCCAAGCGGTCAAGCACCGGTTGGCCGACATGCTCGTCGATGTGGAAGGCATGCGTTCTGCGGTGTACTACGCGGCCTGGTGCATCGCCGCGGAGCACCCAGAGGCCTCGGTCGCTGCTTCTACGGCGAAGGCGTGGTGCTCCGACGCATCGAAGCGCGTCGCCGGCTCTGCGCTTCAGGTCCACGGGGGCATCGGCTTCACGTGGGAGCACGACGTGCATCTGTTCCTGAAACGCGCGCAGCTCGACCAACTCGCATTCGGCGACGCCGTCGTGCACCGGACGCGACTGACACATCTGCTGCGCCCGCGCATCGAAGCCGGCGAGTCCGTTCTCTGACCGCGACGGATCTCGTCAGTTCTTGCACACGCCGGCGGAGCCGGCATTGAAGATGCTGGCGATCTCGTTCGCGGGCAGCGCTCGTGCGAAGAGCTGCACCTCGTCGAGCTGGCCGGAGAACGAGAACGCCTCGGCGGAGCCGATGCTGAGCGGCACGACCGCGACAGGAACTGGATTGGCGTCGGAGGCCGTCTGTGCAGGAGAGCCGCTGTCGATGTACAGCGCGTAGTCGGAGCCGCTCCGGCTGATGGCGACGAAGTGCCACTCGTTGACGGTCGGAGTCCAGGGCGCCGCGATCGGGTTCGAGCTCGGCGACGAGCCGTTGATGTGGAAGCGGAGCGCAGGCCCCGGAAGATGCCCAGCACCGTCGCCCTGGTCGTCGAACCAGAAGATCCACTTGTTGTGCCCCCCGCCGGCATCGTCGTGCGAGACGAACGGAAGCCGACCGGCGGCCGGACCGGTGAAGTTGACCCAGAGGTCGATCGTGAAGTCGGTGCCGAGGTTCCACAGCGGATCGTTCGCAACGTTGAACGCTCCGCCCTGGGTGAAGTCGAACGTCGGACCGACAGCACCACTCGCGGCAAAGCCGGCGGTCGCGTCGAGCACTCCGTCGCGTCCGCCGACGACGTCATCGCGAGTGCGGTCACCGGGCCACCACGCGGTCATGCCCGCGGGGCGCGCGACACACGCGGCGCCGGCAGGTGGTGGTGGCACCGGCGGCGTCCCGATGTCCGCCGCAGGCGACGCCGGCTGCTCGACGTCGGCGACAACGCGCTCTGGTGCCGTGTCGTTGTTGCTCCGCAACGCGACTGCGACCGCCGCCACGATCAGCACGCCTGCGATCAGCGCACCGCCCACCAGCAAGCGCCGCGGGCGCGGGCGCCGCGAGCGCTTGTCGCGGCGCGGCCCGGTGGGCGTACCGCCACCTCGTCCGAACCGGCTCGGCCGACCGGGCCGACGCTCTTGCGGCACGATCGCGTCAGGCGAGGAGAGCTCGTCGAACAGACCCGGCGTCTCCGCCTGCGCGACGGTGCGCAGGACGCGATCTGACGGAGGTGCCGCGAGGAACTCGCGGATGGCGAGGTCGAGTCGTCCGCCGTCGAGGTCGTCGAGAAACGACGTCAACGAATTTCTCGGTATGCAGGCGACCCCATCGCGTTCTCCGCGGACCTTGAACGCGACCGCGTTCCACGCGATTGCTTCCGGCTCGACGGTGAAGCCTGGGCGCTGGCGCGCGAGCACGACCCCTTCGAACGGGTTTTGCTCGTGTTCCGCCACTGTTCACCCCCGCAGTCACGACACGATAGTCCGTCGAGGTCACAAGATTCCGGGGCGGAGTCCGCGTGGCGCGCAATCCCTCCGGGCCCGGCGTCCGTAGAAGTCCTGCGAGCGATCCGCAGGATCGGAACGGAGGCTGGAGTCCATGCGCATCTCGCGAAGATTGGCCATCACCGTCGCAGCGTTGCTCACCATCGGAGTCGCGGCCGTGGGGGTGCTTCCGAGCGCGGATGCCGCGCCCGCTCGTCGCCACCGCGTGCTCGTGCCGGAGGCGGATCGCTTCACTCCCGCAGGGCTGACCATTCACGCGGGCGACACCGTGCAGTGGGTCAATCGCGACACCGACAACCACACCGTGGTCAGCGATGACGCCTTCACGACCGCCGATCACGCGGGTACCGACGTGCACCTCGTCGGCACGGACGACAACGGCGGCCAGCCGGGGACGGTGCAGCTGACCTTCTCGCAGCCGGGGATGTTCTTCTACTACTGCCGCCTGCACGCGCGGTTGGATGCGAGTCGCCAGCCGGTGGCGCCCGGTCCCGACGGCGGCATCCAATCGAACAACGGCAACTTCGGGACGCCGATGATGGGCGTCATCACCGTCCTGCCATAGGCCGCTCGCCCCGGGTGGTCTGTGCCGCGGCGTAGGTGCTAGCAAGGCGCAGTCACTTGGGGAGCCACTTTGAGCCCATCGCGCGCACTGCGACTCGTCGCGGCGCTCATCGCCATCGCATGTTGCTCCGTGCTGGCGTTCGACGCGCCCGCAAGTGCTGCGCCGGTGCCGTCCCCCACGCTGTCGGTTCCGCCCGCCGGACTGAAGGGCCATCCGCTCTGGGACAGCTACTACGACCTTGCGCCGTTCGGCTACGAGGAGCAGGAGCTCTTCGTGTCGGGCACCGCGCAGAAGGCCGACGCCACGACGGCGCCCTACACGACACGCATCATCGTCACGCGGCCGACGGATCCCGCCGCGTTCAACGGCACCGTGTTGCTCGACTGGGTCAACGTGACTGCCCAGTTCGAGAACGCGGTCGACACGATGCTGACGCGGCAGATGCTGATGCGGGAGGGCTTCGCGTACGTGCACGTCAGCGCGCAGGCCGCGGGAATCTGCTGCACGCCGTTGCTCACGCCCCAGACCTGGGACCCCGTGCGCTATGCCGCGCTGAATCATCCCGGCGACGAATACGCCTTCGACATGTGCACGCAGGTCGCGCAGGCGTTCAAAGCGCCCCAAGGCATCGACCCGATGGGCGCGCTCGGCTCCTCGAGCGTGCAACGCGTCCTCGCCGTGGGGCAGTCGCAATCGGCGAACGAACTGGCGGACTATGTCAAGACGTGGCTGCCGGCCCACCCCGAGGCGGTCGGGATCATCGATGGCATCGAGGTGCACGGCAACGTGCCCGGCGACAAGTCCTTCGTCACCGGCTCGCCCATCCCGGTGCTCCACCTGCTCAGCGACTTCGAGGCGCAGGACGACGGCGTCGACCCGGACGCGGTCGATCCCAACTACCGCCTGTGGGAGATCGCGGGAGCATCTCACTCCGACTTCTTCATCGGCTATCAGTCGGTGTTCGGGCACGGCCCGCGAGTGATCGGTGGAGCGGCGAAGCAGACGCCGGCGCAGTTCGACGACCTGATGAACGCCGCCGGCAACTACGGCGAGGTGATCCATCCGCTGCTCGGTACGTGCACGCTCGCGGGGGCGACCCTGCCGATGCACTACGCGGATTCAGCTGCGCTGCATCAGCTCAACGTGTGGGTGACGACCGGCTACGCGCCGCCGAACGGCCCGAGGTTCGCGTTCGACAACGGTGCGCTCGCCGCGGATCAGTACGGCAACACGCTTGGCGGTATCCGCATGCCACCGATCGACGTTCCGGTGGCGCACTACGTGTCGACGGTGTGCCAGCTCGGCGGCATCACCGTGCCGTTCACCGACTCGGAGATCCAGGGCCTCTACAAGACGCATGCCGCGTACTACGCGCTCATGAAGCAGCGAACCGATCAAGCCGTCGCTGATGGTTGGCTCTTGCCGCCCGACGCCATCGACCTCATGCGACGGGCGTGTGCGGCGAGCGTTCGGTTCGGACAGGCCCAGTCCGAGTGTCCGGCGTACGTGCCCCCGGCGTTCAACACACCGCTCGAGCTGCCCGCCGACCCGGCGCCGCAACTCGCGCGTACGGGCCGCGCCGGGAACCTGGTCCTCCCGCTGGCGGTGCTGCTCCTCGCCGTGCTGCTGCGCGCCGTTCTGGCGTCACGCACGCGGTCTCTGTCCGCATAGGTGACGCCAGAACGACCGGGGGCCTCACCGTCAGGGCCGTGACCGACGGCACGTCGGCAGAAGCCAGGACAGCGACACGTGTGTCGTGAATGATGGTGGGGTGGAGGGGGGCCAGATCCGGGCGTCAGACGGGGAACGGCAGGCGGTGATCGATCGCCTGTCGGCCGCGTGCGCGGACGGGCAACTGACGCTCGACGAGTTCTCGGAACGCACGGCCGATGTCTGGGCGGCGGTCACTCGCGGCCAACTCGACGAGATCACGCACGACCTTCGACTTCCGGTTCACGTCGCGACACCCACGGGGGAGGCCGCCGCGTCGGCCTCACCGAAACGACGCTGGATCGTCGCCATCATGGGCGGTGAGCATCAACGCGGCCGTTGGCGGGCGGACCGCCACATCGGCACGTTGGCGCTGATGGGTGGCGTCCACATCGACCTCCGCGATGCCACGCTCGAAGCCGACGAGGTGGACATCACCGCGTGGTCGATCATGGGGGACGTCCACGTGATCGTGCCAGAGGGCTTTCCCGTCGAATTCACCGGCTTGATGCTGATGGGTGGCCGGAGCAACCGCACGTCACGCGTCGAGGCATTGCCCGGTGCGCCGAAGATCCGCATCCGCGGCTACGGCCTGTGGGGTTCGATCGCGGTGCAGAGCAAGCCGCCGCGAAAGCCCGGCGAACCCGACGACGACGACCAGCAACGGAACCAGAACCGCAACCACAACGAGAACCAACGGACCGTGCCGCACTGGCTGCCGACGCCGCCTCCGCCGGCTCACTCACCACCGCCGCTTCCTGACGCCGGCGGGCTCGTCACCGTCGTCTGTACCGACATCGTCGGATCAACGCGGCTCGCGGATTCGCTCGGCGACCAACGGTGGCGCAGCATGTTGCAAGCGCACTACGCGATGACGCGAGAGGAAGCAACGCACCACGGGGGCACGGAGGTGAAGACGCGCGGCGACGGCCTGTTGCTGACGTTCACCAGCCCACGTCGTGCGGTGCAGTTCGCGGTCTCGTTCCAGGAAGCGCTCGCCAAGGAGCGGGCGGCCGATCCCGCGTTCGCGATCGAGGCCCGTGTCGGCGTGCATGCGGGCGAAGTGGAGCGGGACGGTGCCGACGTCGTCGGACGCAACGTGAGTCTCGCCTGCCGTCTCTGTGACGCGGCGGCGCCCGGCGAGGTCCTGACCTCTGCGGTCGTGGCCGACCTCGCAGATTCGGCGAGTGATCTGTCGTTCGGACCGGCGCGCGAGCTGGCCCTCGCCGGAATCGAGCGACCGATCCGGGCGCACGCCGCCATCAGCCGCGACTGAGGACGGTCGCCATCGGGAACCCCGGTGCATGGTTGCCCTGCTGATTGTCATCGTGAGCGTCAACCTCGTACTGGCCGCAGTCGTGATCTCGCTCTCGATCAGCTCTGACCGCAGCCGGTCCGTTCACAGCTGACCACGGTCGCCAGGGAGCAGCCGGCGGAGTGCATCACGGTCGGGCTTTCCGGCGGCCATCACCGGAATGTCGTCCACGACGACGACCTGTTCGGGCGTCTTGAAGCGGGCGATGCCTTGCGACTCGAACCAACTCCGGCACTGGTCGAGATCGAAGGTCGTGCCCGGTGACAACAACACGAACGCCACCACCCGCTCCCCGAGCCGCTCGTCCGGCGTCCCCACGGCAACCGCTTGCCGCACGGACGGGTGCGCCTCGAGCACACCTTCGACCTCGGCGGTGGCGATGTTCTCACCGCCGCGGATGATGATGTCCTTCAGGCGTCCGGTGATCGTGAGCCATCCATCGTCGAACCGGCCGATGTCGCCGGTGCGGAACCATCCATCGTCCGTCTTCGCGACAGCCGTTTGCATCGGGTCGAGATAGCCCACGAACAGTTCGGGACCGCGCACGTGCACTTCGCCTGATGACGCGTCGATGCGGACCTCGACCGATCCTGTGGGGCGGCCATCGGTCGCGCGTGCTTTCTCGGGATCGTCGCCTGGCTGGCTCGTCGTGATCGTCGGCGCCTCGGTCGATCCATACGTGCGCTTCACCACGCATCCGAGCGCGGCACTCGCCGAGGCGACGAACGCGGGGGTGACACCGGCACCGCCCGAGGACACCAAGCGGAGGCTCTCCACGGCGCTCGACGAGAATCCGGGCGCGCCCATCAATCCGATGAAGAACGTCGGCGGCCCGATCATGAACGTGATGCGCTCCTGTTCGATCAGCCGGAGCGCCTCGGCCGGATCCCATTTCGCCATCAGCACCGTCTTCATCGGCACCACGCCCGGAACGGTGACGCCGTTCAGCAGGCCGGAGATGTGAGCGAGGGGAGCGGGCATGAGGATGGCGTCGTCCGCCGCGAGTCCGTGGACGTCTGCCATCAACCGGGCCTTGTAGGCCAGCCGGCTTCCGGTGTGGATCGCGCCCTTCGGCGCGCCACTCGATCCCGAGGTGAAGAGGATCACCGCGGCGGCGTCGCCATCCGTCCGAGGCTCGTCGACGGCGTCACCCACCGGCACGGGGCCCTCGACGACCAGGCGCGGGCGCACGGTCCCGATGATCCGCTCGACATCGGCGGCCCCCGCGAGGTGATGGATCGGAACGGCCACCGCACCGAGACGCCAGCACGCCCGGTAGAGCACGATCGCGTCGACGCGGTTCGGCAGTTGCCAGCACACCGCATCATCCGCGCCGACGCCGCGCTCGCGCAGACCTCCGGCGACCGCCGCCACTCGTTCATCCAGCGCGGCGCTCGACCATCGTCCGGTTGCGTCGACGACCAGGTCGTCCCGCACGGCCGCATCGTGGAGCGCTTTGTCGATCAGTGCGCGCCTGCCGAGGTCAAGAGTTCCTCGGGCTTCGCTCTCCTCACTGCTCAGGTTCGCAGTTCGCGTTCGAGGAAGTCGACGGTCAGAGGCCAGGAAGCGGCGGTGGCCGTCGGATCGTGGAACTGCGCGGCGAGGAAGTTCTCGAACGCGTGCCCGGCCTGATGTTGGACATGGATCTCGACGAAGTCGCGATCGTCGAGGTGGGCGCGGATGGCGTCGACTTGTTCGTTCGGGATGAACGGATCGTTACCGCCGAAATGGAAGATGATCGGGCACGTGAGGTTGTCCGCATCGCTGAGCCGGTCGGCGATCCCCGAGCCGTAGTACGACACGGCGGCGTCGGGGTCGTACCGGCATGCGATCGCGTAGGCGAGAAATCCGCCGAGGCAGTAGCCCATCGCCGCGACCTTCTGGCCGGCGACCTCGGGCAACGAGCGGAGATGATCGAGGGCGGTCCCGAGATCGGAGATCTTCGTGTCGTCGGGCACCTCCTCCATGTAGCGCGTCATGTAGCCGAACGCCTCGCCGAGCGCGGCTTCGTCGTGCGCGAGCGCGATGCCGGGCTGCACGCGCCAGAACACGTCGGGGCACAGCACGACGTAGCCGAGCTCCGCGAGGTCGTTCGCTTTGGAGAGCAGGAAATCTCCGACGCCGAAGATCTCCTGGAGCAGCAGGATGCCGGGCCCGCGGCCTGCATCGGGGACGGTGAGGTGGCCGCTGAACTGGCCGCCATCGGAGGTCGTGATGGTCTCAGTCCTGGTGGAAGGCATGCCGTCAGCCTGTCACGCAAATCGGTCAGTCGCGGAAGTCGAACGCAACCTTGATGGCACCCGTGGATTCCTGGTGGATCAACGTGTTCCACGCGTCGCGCCACTCGTCGAGGACGAACGTGTGCGTCAGCATGCCGGTGAGGTCGATCCGGCCGCTGGCGGCCATCTCGAGGTAATGGGCGATGCCGTGCTTGCTGACGCCATCGACCTGCTCGAAGCCGAACGCGTTGGAGCCGATCCAACGGATCTCCTTGAAGTACAACGGCGTGTACTCACCGCGTTCCCACGACGACAGCCCGAGCTGCACCATCGTGCCGCGTGCCTTGAGCACGCGCATGTCGACCTCGAACGTCGCCGGCGCACCGACCGTGTCGTACACGACGTCGATGCAACCGGGATAACACACCGGCAATCCTTCCCACGGCGTCCGCAACACGCCACCGGACCATTCCGCGAGTTGCTCGATCAGCTGCAGGCGCGGTTCCGGACGGAACACCGTTGCGCCCATCTTCTCCGCGAGCGCCGCCTGCGCGTCCCACGCCGCGATCGTCGCGACCTCGACGTCGGGGTGGAGGCTCCGCAGTATCGCGGTGGCGCACGTGCCGAGCGCACCGGCGCCGTACACGACGGCGCGACCGTCGGGCGGCGGGGGATTGCGCGTGATCGCGTGCAGCGCCACCGCGAACGGATCGGCGAGCACCGCGACCTCGTCGGGCACACCGTCGGGGACCGGGATCATCATGTGCTGGTGCGCGGGAACCAGCTCGGCGAAGCCGCCCGTGGCGTCCGACGAGTTGCCCGTGTGGATGCCCGGCGCCAGCCGACCATCGTGGAAGTGGAAGCACATGCTCCAGTCGCCGACCTCGCACGACGGGCAGACGGGCGTGATGCCCCGCGGTCCGCACGAGAGCCAGGGATTGAGCACGACGCGCTGCCCGGGCTCGATGCCTTCGACATCGGGACCGACTTCGTCGACGGTGGCGACGACCTCGTGACCGAGCACCTGCGGGAACGAGATGAACGCCGTCATCGGGCTGTCTTCCGCGCCCTCGAAGTCCATCAGCACTTGCTTCGTGTCGGAGCCGCAGATGCCCGTGAGGCGCGGCCGGATCACGGCCCAGTCGGGACCGAGCAGCTTCGGCTCGGCGATCTCGATGAGCGACATCGGTGTCGAGGCCAGATGCTTCACGAGCCGGGAGGCGTCGTCCGGAGGCTGCGGCGGCATCGGGTCGGGGAACTCGCCGAAGACGAGCGCTTTCACGTCACGCCTCGCTTCGTCGCTGTTCGGCGGAGCGCGCTTCCTCTTGCTTCGTCATGTCGGCCACGCCTTGCAGGAAGAGGTCGATCTCGGTCGTCTTGAAGGCCGCGATGTCCTTCATGTCCGGGCTGTAGGTCTCGAAGCGGTCGCCCTCGATGGCCTTGACGATGTCGGCCGCCACCGACTCCGGCGGCTCGAACGGGCCGTGGTAGAGCGGATCGTCGTTGTCCGGAAGATCCCAGATCTCGGTGGCGATCGGGCCGGGAATGATCAGCCGCACGTCGACACCGGTTTCCCACAGGTCGATGGCCATCGACTCGCTCCAGCCGCACAGCGCGAACTTGCTGGCGCAGTACGACGACTCGTGGGCGATGCCGAGGCGGCCGCCGAGGCTCGACACGTTGACGATCACGCCCTTGTCACGCTCGAGCATGCGAGGCAGCACCGCCATCGTCATGCGCGCCGGGGCGAAGAAGTTCACGGCCATCACGTTGTCGAGCTCGGGCACGGTGAGCTCCTGGACCTTGCGCCGCTTCGGGATGGCCGCGTTGTGCACCACCACGTCGAGGTGGCCGAACGCGTCCCACGCCTCGAGGGCGACCCGTTCGGCGACGACGACGTCCCCCAGGTCGCACGCCCAGTAGCGGTGCCCGTCGCCCTTGCACTGTGCGAGCACGTCGCGAAGGCGATCCTCGCGTCGCGCGACCACGCCCACGGTCGCGCCCCGCTCGGCCAACATCGGTGCGAGCGCCGCGCCGATGCCCGACGACGCCCCGGTGACGAGCACGGTCGTTCCCTCGGTCACTTGCATGCGGTGGCCACCGCCTTCTCGACGGCCGCGAGGAGATGATCCGTCGTGATCTCGGCGGCCTCGGCTTGATGCACGTCGTCTCCTTCGAAGATCGACGCGATGCGGCGCCGGAGCTCGTCGGTGTCGGACGACGGTGCTCCGACGAGCGCGGCGGCGATGCGATCCATCGTGTCCGGTGGGCTCACGTGCATGTCGCCCGCCATCATGGCGGCGACGATGGCGCCGCTCGCATCGATCGCGACACCAGCGCGGCACAACTTCCCACCCTTGTGGTTGGCGAGGCCGACGCGGGATCCGGCGGGAGCCTCGCGTGTGAACCGCTCCGACGAGATGCGGCGCACCATGTCGTCGCTCGAAATCTTCGCGCCGACCTTCGTGAGGCCGTAGCGCTCGCCGTCGGTGAGCTCACTGACCTGGAGCTCGATGCCGGCGGTCTTCAGCGCGCGGTGCAACGCGTCGCGGAACTCCTCGTAGGCCACGGGCCGGCCCGCCACCTGCTCCGCCGTGCACACGTACTCACGCATGTCCTTGACGACCTTGTCCTTGAACTTGTCGTCGGGCACGTGCACGACCTGGAGGTAGAGGTCGAGGTTCGGCGGCTTGATGTTGAGGAAGCCGCCGACCGAGTTGCAGGAGATCACGTCTTGCGCGGTGAGCGCGCCGAGCTTGCGACCGTTCCACCGCAGGTCGCTCGACCCTTCGAACACGACCTCGCCGAGCCCGATCTCCGCGAGCGCGGCCAGGATCACCGGCTGGAAGCGGGCGAGCTCGACGTTGAGATCCGGGTAGCGGTCCTTCGGGAGCAGTAAGCCCCACATCAGCGCGCAGCCGGCGTCGTAGAACGCAGTGCCGCCGCCGTACAGCGGTCGGCGGATGACCTCGACGCCGAGCTCCCGGCAGCGGTCGAGGTGCAGCGTGTCGTCGACGTCGTCGAACCAGCCGACGTTCAGATGGGTCTGTCCCCACACCGAGGTGATCGCGATCGGGTCCGCGCCGCCGGCCACCTCACGGCTGAGCACCGGCATCACCGCCGCGTTCTCGAATGGCGTCACCGCGCCGCAGTCGATGCTCCGCCACCGTTCCATGGGCGCCGAAGCTACATGACGCCCGTGTCAGGTCTCAGTTCGTGGTGATGTCCTCGGGGTAGTTGGCGAAGAGGCGGACGGGGTGGGGTTGGCGGCGGAGCACCTCACGCCACAGCTCTTCCGGTTCGTCCGTGGTGGCGTCGTTCGGGACGGCATCGACCACGAACCATGCACCCTCCGCGATCTCGCCGCGCAGCTGCTCGGCGTCCCAACCGGCGTACCCCGCGAACACCCGGACGTCGTCGACCGCGGCGTGCAGCAAGGCCGCGTCGGCGGTCAGGTCGAGCACGCCGATCGGCCCGAGCACCGACGTCCAGCTGTCGTCCGACAGGTCCGGCTCGTCCGAGCGGCGCGCCAGCGCGATCACCGAGCTGCGCGACACCGGTCCGCCGACGAACACGACGGGCGGCGACGCGCTGAGGTCGGCCCAATCCGGCAGGGGCTCGCCCACCTCGAGGGGCGAGGGCCGGTTGAGGACGAGCCCGAGAGCGCCGTCTTCGTTGTCCTCGAGCATGAGGACGACCGTGCGCTCGAAGTTGGGGTCGTTCAGGAGTGGTGTCGCCACGAGCAGCCGACCTCTCGTTCCGGGCACGGTCCATGTTTACCCATCCGCAAACCCCTGGTCTTGACGGGCCGCATAGGTTGGAACCTGCACGCGCCGGAGACCCCCTTGGTCGGGTCTGCGGGGCGTTTGCGCGCGTTCCGACACAGGAAGGAGCAGTGATGGCTCACCCCGATCTCGAAGCGGAGCAGCGTCATCTCGACCACGCCTACCGATGTCTGGTGGCCATGCGAGACCGCACCGAGGCCACCGTGTCGATCGACGACATGGCGGCCCAGGCCGTCGACGGTGAGATCGCCCGATGGCACCTGCAACAGCGATTGCGAGCGCTGGACGTCGACGTTCCCGGCTTGGCGTTCGGCCGTATCGACGAGGAAGGCACGCTCAAGGTTCCGGGGCCGACGTGGTACGTCGGGCGTCGCCATGTCGAGGACGAACGTGGCGAACCGGTCGTCGTCGACTGGCGGGCGGGCGTGTCGACACCGTTCTACCGAGCGACGGCCGCCGACCCGTTCGGGCTCCACATGCGCCGGCGTTTCATGATGACCGACCGTCGCGTCGACGACTTGTTCGACGAGGTGTTCGACGACCCCGACTCGGTGCACGCCGCGCGTCACGGCGGCATCCCCGATCCACTGCTCGCGGAGCTCGAACGCGAGCGCACGGGCGAGATGCGAGACATCGTCGCCACCATCCAGGCCGAACAGGACGTCGTCATCCGAGCGCCGCTCGAGTCCTGTCTCGTCGTACAGGGCGGGCCCGGCACCGGGAAGACGGCCGTCGGCCTGCACCGCGCCGCGTTCCTGCTGTACGAGCATCGCGAGCTGCTCGACCAGGAGACCGTCCTCGTGATCGGGCCGAACCCGGTGTTCCTGCGCTACATCTCGCAGGTGCTCCCTTCGCTGGGAGAGACCGCGGTACGCCAGAGCACCGTCGAACGTCTGCTCGGAGGTCGCGTGCGTGCGTTCGACACGGCTGCGGCCGCCGAGCTGAAAGGCGACGCCCGGATGGCCATTGTGCTCGCCCGCGCCGCGGCGGCGACGATCAAGCCGCCCGCCGACGATCTGAGCATCGCGACGAACTGGGGCCGCGTCCGCATCTCCCGTGACGACATCGCCGCGGCCATCGCCGACATCCGCGACCGCGGCGTGCCCCACAACGTCGGACGTAACGCGCTGCGCACCCAAGTCGCTCGAATGGCGGAGCAAGCGATCGCAGAGCGCCGCAACGAGGACACCGCGCCGCTGGGCTTTGCCGACGACCTCCGCACGAACAAGGAATTCCAGTCGGCGCTCGGGGCATGGCCGGCGGTGAGCCCGCCCGCGTTGGTCCGCCGGCTCCTGTCCTCGCGTGCCGCGCTGCGCGCCGCGGCCGACGGGGTGCTCGACGACGACCAGCAGCTGCTGCTCCTGCGCAAGTCGACCCCTCGCATCGACGACGAGCCGTGGACCGCAGCCGATCTCGTGCTCGTCGACGAGGCCGAGGCGGTCGCTGACGGCGTGCGGCGAACGTACGGCCACATCGTCGTGGACGAGGCCCAGGACCTCACCGCCATGGAGCTCCGGGCGCTCGCCCGCCGCTGCCCGCGTCACTCGATGACCGTCCTCGGCGACCTGGCCCAAGCCACCAGGCCGGGCGGCCAGCGTTCGTGGGACGACGTGTTGACGCATCTCGGGTCGCCCGAAGGCGCCGACTTCACGGAGCTCGACCTCGGGTACCGCGTGCCGGCACCGATCATCGAGTTCGCTAACCAGCTCCTACCGGAGGCCGCGCCCGATGTCCGGCCGACGCGATCGGTGAGAGCTGCGGGCGAGCCACCGCGCATCCTCCGCATCGAAGACGATCTCTCGTCGGCGGTGCAGGAGATCGTGGCCGAGCTCGCCGCGAGGTGGTCGTCGGTCGGTGTCATCGTGCCGACCGGTGTCGAGGTCCAGGTGCAGGCGGAATCCAACGTGATGGTGGTCTCTCCACCCGAAGCGAAGGGGTTGGAGTTCGACGCGGTGGTCGTGGTCGAGCCGGCGAAGTTCGTGCCGGCGACGGGCGACGAGCACCGCGCCGGCCTCCGGCTCCTCTATGTCGCGCTCACCCGCGCCGTCCAGACGTTGACGATCGTGCATCGAGAACCGCTGCCGCCAGCGCTTTCTGATTAGGTTCTGCGCAATGTTGGGGCCGGAGAACGTGTCGCTCGAGGGCAAGGTCGCGCTCGTCACCGGCGCGGCGCAGGGCATCGGTGAGGCAATCGCGCTGACCTTCGCGAACTTCGGCGCGTCGATCGCGATGTGCGATCGCAACGCCGACGGGCTTGCGTTCGTCTCGAAGACGATCGACGAGCTCGGCCAACGCGTCGTGACCGGCGTGATGGACGTGCGCGACGCCGATCAGGTCGACGCCTTCGTCGACGATGCCGTGCGGGCGCTCGATCATCGCATCGACGTGCTCGTGAACAACGCCGGCGGTGGCTTCCCGGCCGACTTCCTCGACGTGAACGCCAAAGGGCAGGATGCGCTGATCCGCGAGAACTTCTCGTCGGTCACCCACTTCGTGCGTGCCTGCGCGCCGCACATGCCCGAAGGTGGATCGATCATCAACATCACGTCGATCGAGGCCCACCGAGCGGCGCCCGGCTTCGCGATCTACTCCGCCATGAAGGCGGGCGTCGCCAACCTCACGCAGTCGCTGGCCCTCGAGCTCGGCAGCCGGCTCATCCGCGTCAACTGCATCGCACCCGATGTGATCCCCACGCCAGGCTTGCCGGACCTCGCCGACGTCTCGGCCCGCATGCCCCTTCCGACCATGGGCAACGTCGACGACGTCGCCGGCGCCGCATTGTTCCTCGCGAGCGAGCTCAGCCGGTTCGTGACGGGCACGACCATCCACGTCGACGGCGGCAACGTCGCCGCGGGGGGCTGGCACCGGCAACCCGACGGGCGGTGGCACCCGTGAAGTTCGGCGTCGCCCTCGGACGGCTCAACCCGGCGTTCTTCGTGGCCGTCGTCGACGAAGCCGAACGGCTCGGCTACGAGTCCGTCTGGCTACCGGAGCATCTCGTGTTCCCCATCGAGATGGGCGGCTCGCCGTTCCCCGGCGAGGAGCACCCGCCCGTACCTCCCAGCACGCCGGTGTTCGATGCGTTCGCCTACCTGTCGTACCTCGCCGGTCGCACCGAGCGCGTGAAACTGGCGACGCACGTGTACCTGCTCGGGCTGCGCCACCCGTTCATCTCGGCCCGTGCCATCGCCACGCTCGACATCGTGAGCGGGGGACGGGCGATCGTCGGCATCGGTGCCGGCTGGCTCCACACCGAATGGGATGCGATCGGCCTCGACTTCGCCTCGCGCGGCCGGCGGGTCGACGAAGCCCTCGACGTGTGCCGGCGACTCTGGACCGACGAGGTCATCGAGCAACACGGCGAGTTCTTCGACTTCGGGCCGGTGATGTTCGAGCCGAAGCCGGTGCAGAAACCGCACCCTCCGGTGATCGTCGGCGGCGAGTCGCCTCCGGCCTTGCGGCGCGCGGCGCGCGCCGGGGACGGTTGGGTCGGCCTCGACCACACGCTCGACACGATTGCCGAACCACTCGCGAAGCTGCGCACCCTGCGCGAAGAAGCCGGGCGAGGCGACGAGCCCTTCGAGATCACCGTCGGCGGTCCGGTGACCTCCGAGGACGACATCCGCCGCTGGGAAGAGGCGGGCGTCGATCGGTTGATCTGCTCGCCGTGGCGCCGCTCGCCCGACGCCGTCGACGGCCTACGCGCCTTCAGCGATCTCGTAGAAGCCCATCTGCATCGTTCGTGAAGTCGCGCGTCTGGCCCTTCACCCGCACCGCTTGCTCGATCATTCCCGGTTGGAACGAGTGACAGGTTCCGCGGACCGGTTCGCCGAGCATGTCGGCCGTCTCGAACACGTCGAGGTCCATCGAGCGTCCGAAGCTGATGTCGCAGGCGCGGCGCAGGATGCTCGCCGCTTCCGCCGTGTCGGCGTCGAGCGTCTCCTCGGCCCAGGCGATGAATCCGCCCCGGAGGCCGACGCCGTCGAACGGCGGCGGTCCGAGGATCTGACGTCCAGCGATGCTCCAACGGAACAGCAGGTCCCCGTCGCGCCGCAGCTCGGGCTCCGTGCGCTTACCGTTTCGGTCGGGGATGGTCACGTCGTACGTGCGCGTGCCGCCGCTGCCCCGCGCCGCGTGCGCGACCGCAAGACCTGACAGATCGAACAAGTGCGTGCAGTTCTGCCGGGCCGGCGCGTACTCGCCGAGTGAGCTCAGCCGCGTCGACAGCGGAGCGCCCGCGAGGGCGCGCAGTGGTTCGACGGCTGCCGGGCACGTCGTCCACGGGAACCGGATGCCGTCCCCTTCGACCTCGACGACGCGCTCGCCGTCGTGGCGCACCGTGACACCGAAGCGATGGAAGTCGTCCTCCATGTCTCCACGGATGGTCGATGCATCGATGGCGGTGACGCGCATGCGCCGCCGGTACGCGCCCGTTGTCGCGTCCTGTTACTCGGACGGGTCGTCGGGGATGACGCTGCCCTCTTCCAAGGAACGGAAGACGGTCTCGACACCCTGGAGACGCTTGCGCAGCTCGCGCTCGGCGTCGCGGATCTCGTCGCGGCGGGTTCGGGCTTCGGCCAGCATCGCGCTCGACTCTCGCTCGGCGTTCTTGACCAGCTCGCTCGCCTGACGCTGTGCCTCTTCCTGCGTGTTGCGCGCGTTCTGCAGGATGGCGTTCGCCTCGTCGCGCGCCGACTGCTTGAAGATGCGCGCCTCCTCGCGAGCGGACTTGGCCGCCTGGAGGATCGCGTCGGCTTCCTGCGTGGCCGTCTCACGCATGTTCTGGGAGTCGACCTGTGCGGCGGCGCGCGTCGCGGATGCTTCCTCGGTTGCGCTGCTGCGCATCGAGTTGGCTTCGTTCTCGGCCTGCTCGCGAATGGCGTCGGCCTCGCGTTCGGCTTGCCGCACGATCGCGTCGGCTTGGTCCTCGGCGCGGCGCAGGACCTCCTGCATCTGCTCGCCGGCGTGCCGGATGATCGACGACAGCTCCTCGCCGAAGGCGCGGTACGGATCGACGGACGTCAGCGACGACCGGCGCAGCGGGTCGCTCGCGGAGGCGAACGCCGGCTCGGGCTCGGGTGTGCGCACTGGCTCAGGTTCGAAGACCACGGGCTCCGGCTCCGGTTCGGGTTCTGGTTCGGGTTCTGGCTCTGGCTCTGGTTCTGGCTCTGCGACGACGGGTTCCGGCTCGGGCAGGTCGGGCCAGGCCGGCGGTTCGAATGCTTCGACCGCTTCCTGCTCGAACGGTTCCTCGAACGGCGGCGGGGGAGGTGTCGGCGCGGCGGGGACTTCAGCTTCGACGTGCACCTCGGCGCCGACCGCCACCACGAGGTGCTCGCCCGTCGGCGTCAACGATGTGGCGAACTGCAGTTGGCGGACGGCGGCGTCGAGCTCGCTCTCGCCGATCTGCGGGCGGATGGGCGGAAGCGAACCGTCGTCCGAGTGGAA
>JBEEFX010000084.1:0-8333 GCA_041166365.1 Acidimicrobiaceae bacterium | reverse complement strand
GCCGACGGACTTCGCCGTGCCCTGGAGGAACACGGAGCGCAGGATGTCGTCGCGGGCCAGGAGGTCAGTGGTCGAGCCCTCGAAGCGCACCTCGCCCTTCTCGAGGAAGTAGGCGCGATCGGCCACCGTGAGCGCGACGTTGATCGATTGCTCGACGAGGATGATCGCCGTCCCGGTGTCCTGGATGCGGCGCACGATGCCGAGCAGCATCTCGACGATCGTCGGCGCGAGACCGAGTGAGAGCTCGTCGATCATGAGCAGCTTCGGCTTGGCGATGAAGGCCATGCCGAGGGCGAGCATCTGCTGCTCGCCGCCGGAGAGGTTCCCGGCGAGCTGATCCTTGCGCTCGAGGAGACGAGGGAAGATCTCGTACACCTCCTTCACCGCGCCTTCGAGATACTTCGGGTCGTCGCGGTAGAGCCAGCCGCCGGCCCGCAGATGCTCCGCAACCGTCAGTGTCGGGAACACCGCCTTGCCGCCCGGTACTTGGATGACACCTGCTTTGGTCGTGGCGACGCCGTCGGAGTGCGTGATGTCGCGGCCCTCGAAGAAGATGGCTCCGCCCATCGGTTCGACGACTCCGCTGATCGCCTTCAACAGGGTCGACTTGCCGGCGCCGTTGGTGCCCAGGAGCGCGACGCATTCGCCGGGACGGACGTCCATGTCGACACCGAACAGCACCTGGACCTGGTCGTACGCAACCTCGACGCCACGGCACGTCAGGAGGCTGCCCGTGCCCGCGACGGCGTCGAGTCGCTCGCGACGCAATTCCGCGGTCATCGACAACAGCGACATGGCGCGCGTCGTGTCATCCGCGACGTGCTTGTGGCCGGACCGCAGCACGAGGCCGCAGATGATCCAGTACGGGGCGGTGACGGCGAGGCCCCAGCGGTTCCCACGCGAGTCGGCCAACGCGGCGAAGCCCGGGATGAAGTAGAGCAACCAGACGCCGGCAACCAAGAAGAGCGATCCGAAGGTGAACGACAGGGTGCGCACGCGTGCAGGCGACACGAGCGCCTGCGTCGCGTAGAAGCCTGGGAAGAACCATCCCACGACGAAGCTGGTGATCAATCCGAACACGACGACCATCGCAAGGAGCGGCGAGACGGCGATGGCGAAGATCCCGACACCGACGAAGCCCAGCGCGAGGCCGGCGCGCTTGAGCGGCTCGCCCATCCCCTTGGCCATCCAGCCGACCGTGCGCCGTCCGGCCATCTGAATGCCGATGAACGTCGCAGCCGCATTGACCGCGCCGATGACGCCGCGACCGAGCTCGGTGACACCGAAGTCCTTCTCGAGGAAGAGCGGCAGCAGGTAGGCGAGGGGGATCAGGCCGGCGCCGAGGAAGAACCACGCGGCGTACTGGCGCTTCAGCGTCTTGATCGAGAACAGGATGCGACGGGCCTCGGCGAACGACACCGGATCCTCTTGCTCCGCGACGAGCGCGGCGTCGGGGTCGTCGGTGCCCCCTCGAATCGGGTCCTTCAGCTTGGTCGCCCCGACGAGCGCGGTGACCACGATGGGTACCACGAGGATGACGAACGCCGCCCGCCAGCCGAAAACCGCGGCGGCGATGCCGGCGACCGCCGAGCCGACGATCGTTCCGAAGTACACCGCGTTGCGGTGGGCGCCGAAGACACGCGGCCGGTCGATCGGCTTGTAGTAATCGGCCAGCAACGACGTGTGGATCGAATCGTTCAGCAGGCGACCGATGCCGTTGCCGAAGCGGAAGATGATCAGCAGAGCAAGAACGGGGGCGAGGCCCGTCGCGAAGGAGAAGACGCCGGCGATGATCGCGCCGGCGATCACCAGCTTGCGGCGCGGTAGGCGATCGCCGTAGAAGCCGACCGGTACCGCGAGCAACAAGATCACGGTGAGGTTGAGCACGACGATGAGCCCGAACGCCGCCGTCGTCAGATGGAACGCGTCACGGATGTTCGGCGCCAGGACGTTGAACGCCGCGGTGTCGAACTCGTCGAAGAAGAAGAGCAGGAACAGGATGGTGAGCGGGAACGTCGGCATCCCGCCGCAGATCTCGTCGACGCGCTTTCGCAGGGCGTTCATTTCGACAACCTCTCGAGTCGCAACTCATCGGGTGTCGCGCCGGAGCCGGCGGTCGTTGCGGACACCGCAAAATGCTCGTGCTGCTGCGCCTCCGCGACGGGAACGAGCGCACCGCATTGTGGGCAGGCGATGACGTGGCTGAGATCCCCCGACTCGACGGCCTCGACGATCTCGGCCGTCGTGGCCGCGGCGGCGATCGCATGATCCTCCGCTTCGTGTTCCTGCTCCTCGACGAGCGAATCCGCGATGAGGCTGGGCACATGGATGTTGCGTCGCATCGCGACGCGACGAAGCAGGTTGTCGCGGACACGGAACATTCCCTCGGCCAGCCCACCGGGGAGGAACAGCAAGATCGCCAGCAGCCCGATACCGGTCGTGAGCAACTCGATCTGCTGGATGTCTCGCAGCCCGGGGAGCAGCGGCACGCCGATGACGAACGCCGCGCCGAGCACCGCGCCCGGCAACGACCCGATGCCGCCGATCACCGTCAACGTGAACAGCTCGATCGAGCGCTCTGGCGGGAAGGCGTTGTCCGCGAATGCGGGCGTCTGGTAGGCGAGGAGCCCCCCGGCGATCCCGGCCATGAGGCCCGACACCGCGAATGCGGCGAGGCGACTGCGAGCCAGGTTGACGCCGAACGCTTGCACGGCGCGTCCGTTGTCGCGGACGCCGATCAGCACCCGGCCCGAGCGGTTGCGTCGCAGCGAGCGCGCCATGGCGAGCGCGAGGAACAAGAACGCGAGACACATGTAATAGAACTTGGCGTCCGCCTTGAACGTGATCGGGCCGAGCTGGCTCGAGTCGCCGAGGTCGAACGTGTTCCACAGGACCGGCCGGTTGACCAGATGACCGCTCTGCGGCACGAGCCAACCGAAGTACTGCCGGTTGAGCAGTGACGCGACGGTGAACGCGAAGCCGAGCGTCGTCACCGCCAGGAACAGGCCTTGGATCCGCAACGCCGGCAGACCGATGAGGATCGCGACGAACGCCCCGACGAGCGCGGCGACGATGATCGTTACGAAGAAGTCGACCTGGTGGTTGGCGGCCAGACCGCCGGCCGTGGCGGACGCGACGCCCGCGATCGCGAACTGCCCGAGGCTGATCTGCCCCGCCCATCCGGTGAGCACCACGAGCGACACGCCGATGATGGCGTAGATGACGCCGATGGTGGCGTAGCCCGTGTACGCATCGCCGAGCCAGAACGGCAAGGTCGCCACCGTGGCCAGCACGCCCAACGTGCACAGCAGGATTCCGGTGCGCACCTCGGGAACCGACCGCAGCTCCGCGGGTATCGGTCGCACCTCCTTGACGGCCTGCCAGCTCGAGGCGCCGAGCTCGTACGCCCGTGACAGCTTGCCCCGCTGCACGAGCAGCGCGACCACGATGGCGATGAAGATCGCAGGGTCGGAGAGTCGGGCCGTGTTCGTGGTGAAGTTGATGCCCTGGTCGATGACCCCGATCAGCAATCCGGACACGAACGCGATCGGCAGGCTCTCCATTCGCGCCATCACGGCGATCGCCAGCCCGATGAACAGCAGACGCAGACCGACGAAGCCGTCGAGCGGGATACCCGTCAGCGGAACGGTGAAGAAGACGCCGACCGCGGAGAGCATCGCGGCGATCATCCACACGATCGTCGACACTCGCTTGACGGGAATGCCGAGCAGCGAGGCCCGCTCGCCGTTCTCGGCCGACGCGCGTACCGCGATCCCGATGTCGGTGTACTTGAAGAACGCGCCGAGCGCGACCACGAGTACGCCGACGACGACCACAGGAGCGATGTGGTCACCTCGGAACTTGAAGACACCGATCGTGAAATGGAAATGCGTGAACGGCGTCGGCACCGTGAGCGTCGTGACGTCGAGGAGGTTCCCGCCGACCCATTGCTTCGAGAAGAACTCGAGCACGAGGAGCAAGAACCCGATGCCGATCGTGACGACGGTGAGGATGAGGCGGGGTGCGTTCGCGAACCGCCGAACCAACGTGACCTCGACGAGGCCGCCGAGGAAGAGGCTGCCGATGATGGCGATCGGCAGCGCGATCGCCCACGGCACGCCGCGCTTCACGATGAGCAGCAGTGCGATGATCGCCGGCACGGAACCGAGCTGCGCTTGCGCAAAGTTGATGATGCGGTTCGCTCGGTACACGAGGATGATGCCCATCCCGAGGAGCGCATACAGCGATCCGTAGATGAGGCCGAGCATGACGATCTCGGTCGGGATGATGTGCGTGCCGCGCCCGATGTGCACGATCGGCACCTTGCCGAACAGGTACTGCAACGCGATCTGGACGATCACGATGTACCCGAGCAGCACCTTGACGGCGGGGCCCGCGATCCGGTGATCCCAGACCGGCGAGATCGCCGAGCGGGCGCGTTGAAGCACGCCCGTCATGGATTGACGGGAATGCCGTCGATGTCGGTTCCCCACTCACCGAGCTGGTAACGCTGTTCGCAGGAGTGCGGTGCCGGCCTGGCTCCGCACGACGGTCCGATCGTGATGTACGCCCCCTGCGAGTCGTCGATCGGTGTCGTCGCCAGCGGATCCCAGTACACCTCTTTCTCGTCCGAGCCGCCCGTGTAGTCGTCCGGGCCGAACTTCACGAGCGCGACCCGGCCGGCGCCGCCGTACGGCGGGATGTTGCCGAGCACGCCCTGTTCGAACGTGAGTGGGTTGAGGTTCGGTCCCGTCTGCTGGAGCATCAGTGCGGCGGTGCTCATGAACGCCCAGTCGAGCCCGCACCCGTTGTTGCCGCACGGGTGGCCGTCGTTGCCTTGCGTGCGCCAGACGCGTCCTGGGTCGCTGTCGTCGAGCGGTCCGAACGTCGGCAACTGGCTCGGTCCGAAGGCGTGCTGCCATTGCTGCTTGTCGTACAGCTGGCCCAGGAGGTCGTAGTCGAGCAGGCCGATCCCGGGCAGCACGTGCTCGGGGTAGTACCCCTGATTCGACAGACCGGTCGTGAGGAACACCGGTGCGATCGGGTCGCACATGCACACGACCGTGGTGACCCGGTTGGTCGCGAGCGACGCGACCGTCGACTCGGTCTGGGTCGTCGCGCTGTTGATGTCGGACTTGTACGTGAACGGGTGGTCGACCGCGCCGTTCGGTCCCGCGCATTTTCGGACGGCGTCGATGACGCGTTGCGCGGTCAGCGTGTTGGCCGGGATCTCCGGGACGATGACGCCGAGCTTGCGCACGAGACCGGGGGTGTCCCGCCGGCCGATCGTGGCGTGGATGTTGGTGCCCGCATGGTCCGGTGGCTTGTTGGCCAGCTTGTTGCAGTAGTAGTTGGAGATGAAGTCCGCGGACTGCGTTCCGTCCATGCCGACGTCGTACCGGAAGGGGCGACGTCCGTTGTAGTAGTTGATGTCGAACGCCGAGCCGCCGAGCGAGATGATGCCGGCATTGGCCCAGATGTCGAACACGTCCGCATACAGCGACGTGATCCAGATCACCATGAACGGGCGCGCCTTCACGACTTCTTGCGCGGCGACCTCGCACTTCGCGTAGTCGGGAGGCGTCGTCGGACAGTCGCCGATGACCTTCTCGAAGGTGATCGTGCGGCCGTAGAGCTCATAGTTCGTGTTGATGAACTTCTTGTAGGCCGCGATGGCCGCGTCCTCTTCCTCGACCGAGGTGGCGAGGCCTTTCAGCTTGAGGATCGCGTTGACCTGCTCGTTGGGCTTGGCCTGGAAGATGATGACCTTGATCTCGTTGGGCGTGACGCCATCAGACGTCGCTCCGCCGTTGTCGCCCCCGAAGACCGGCTGACACGGCGGACCGTGAGAGAGCAGGACGTCGAACTGATACGGCCCGGCGCAGTGGCTGATGTCGCCTGCCGCGAGCGCTCCGCCTCCGACGTTGCTCGTCGAGCCGCCGCCGCTCGCGTTGCCTCCTCCGGAGGTCCCGGCGCCCGTGCCGGCGGCGTCGCCGGTGCCCGTTGCCCCCGTGCCGGTGCCGGTGGACGCGAAGCCGCTCGGTCCCGCGCCGTTGCGCGTCCCGCCCACACCGCCCGCGCTGAGCGCGGTGCGATCAGGGGCCTTGGACGGCGCCGCCACGATGAAGAGCGCTTGCACCAACGCGAGCGCGAGGAACGGGCCGTACAGTCGAAGCGTCGACCTCCGCATCCTGGAACCCCCCTTTGGACCGGGAATCGAACCGTCCCCCGGTCATCCGTCACACCTTTCGCTCGCCGGGGGGCGGGTTCCTGCCCGGCTTCCGGGTTTTCCTGACCCGCCGGTCAGTTGGTCATGCGGCGCGTTGGAGGGGCAGCAGCGCGTCGGCCACGCGGGCCAGCTCTGCGTCCCAGTCCGCGGGCTCGGCCAGCGGCACGACCACGAACTTCGACACGCCGGCCCCGACGAAGCGCTCGATCTGTAACCGCAGACCGTCGATGCCCGCGGCGAGGACCTCGGCGGGGTCGTCGAGGTCCGGCCGGCGGGCGGCGAGCGCCGCGGTGACGACGTCGGGGACGGGCCCGTCGGTATAGGCGACGAGCGCCCCCCAGTGTTCGTCGTCGAAGGCGCGCTCCGCCGCGGCGGCGGCCGCTTCCACCACGGGACGTGACCGCTCCACATCCGCTGGCGTGCAGAACGACGGCAGCCAGCCGTCCGCCAGCCGACCGATGCGCCGGAGCTCGGACGGAGCCAGGCCGCCGAGCCACACGTCCGGGGGCTGTTGGATGGGCTTCGGCCGCACGGACACGGCCTCGAAATGAAAGCGCTCACCGTGGTGATCGACCGACTCCTCCGTCCACAGACGACGGATGAGCGGCAGGGCCTCGTCGAACCACTTCGCGCGATCGCCCCGCTCGACGCCGAACGCCTGCTGCTCGCGCGGGTCTGCGACGCCGAGCCCGAACGCCGGCAGCGTGCGACCGTTGGACAGCCGGTCGAGGCTGGCCCACTCCTTCGCGAGCAGCACGGGGTTGCGGCCGGGCAGCACCTGCACGCTGGTACCGAGCTTGAGCTTCGTGGTGCGTCCGGCGGCCACCGCGAGACCGATGAGCGGGTCGGGGCAATCACCGGTGATGCGCTCGGACAGCCACAGCGAGTCGAACCCGTTGCCCTCGAGTGCATCGACGAACGCGTTGAAGCGGCCGGCGTCGTTGGTCAACGAGCGCGTACCGAGCCCGTAACCGATGCGGACTTTCATCGCACGGAGCCTCGCACACCGGCGAGACGGTGTTCGAGGAAGTCGCGCTCGGCCTCGTTCGTCGCGAGCTGGATGGCGCGCTCGTACGCGCGTGCGGCATCTGCTGGACGGTCGAGGCGGCGCAACAGGTCGGCGCGAGTGGAGTGGAACAGGTGCATCCCGTCGAGGGCCGGCTCGAGCACGTCGACGAGCGCCAGCCCCGCCGCGGGGCCATCGGCCATGGCGACGGCCACAGCGCGGTTGAGCGCGATGACCGGTGAGTCGTCGAGCCGGGCCAGCTCCCCGTAGAGGGCGGCGATCTGCGGCCAGTCCGTGGCCTCTGCGCTCGGCGACTCCGCGTGCAGTGCGGCGACGGCGGCCTGCAACTGGTACGGGCCGACGCGGCGGCGGAGCGACCGCTCGACGAGCGCCACACCCTCGGCGATCTGGTCGTGATCCCAGCGGGCACGGTCCTGGTCTCCGAGCAGTACGAGCGCGCCGGACGCATCGGCTCGCGCGACGCGGCGGGCGTCGTGCAGCAGCATCAACGCCAGCAGCCCCAGCACGTCGGCTTCATCCGGCATCAGATCGGCAAGGAGACGCGCGAGCCGGATGGCTTCGTCGCACAGCTCCCGGCGCACGAGCTCGCTGCCGGCCGTTGCGGCATAGCCCTCGTTGAAGACGAGGTACACGACCGCGAGCACCGCCTCGAGCCGCGCCGGCAGTTCGTGGTCGTCCGGAACGCGGTACGGGATGCCCGCCACCTTGATCTTGCGTTTGGCTCGCACGAGGCGCTGCGCCATCGTGGCCTCCGGTACGAGAAAGGCTCGGGCGATCTCGTCGGTCGTGAGCCCGCCGAGGGTGCGCAACGTCAGCCCGACCTGCGCTTCCACCGCGAGTGCCGGATGGCAGCAGGTGAAGATCAACCGCAGCCGGTCGTCGGTGATCGTCGTCATGTCGGTGTCCTCATCGGTGACGAGCAGCTCTTGCGCAGCGGCCTGCTTGTCGCCTCGCTTGGCTTCACGACGGATCCGGTCGATCGCCTTGCGCCGGGCGGTCGTCAGCAACCAGGCGCCCGGACGATCCGGTACGCCGTCGAGCGGCCACCGTTCGAGCGCGGCGACGATCGCCTCCTGT
>JBEEFX010000083.1:0-11341 GCA_041166365.1 Acidimicrobiaceae bacterium | reverse complement strand
TCGACCGAGGGTTCACGGTGGAAGAAGTGTGCGCTGGCTGGCCGTCCATGGAGTCAGGAAGTGAATCCGGATCCTGGCGAGCGGACTGGAAAGGACTGTCGCTCGCGCCGTCAGAGGTCAAGGCCTGGCATGCGAAGTTCGATCACGACGAAGCTGCCAGTTGGGTCGCCGCCGGGGTGCGCGACCCCGCCGCTGCGACGCGCCTACGGGCCCGCGGCCTCGGACCACAGGACGTCCGCAGCGTCGCCAGCGCCCGGCTGGCGGACGCGTTCAAAGGTGTCGCGGTCACCCGCGACGACCTCTTGTCCGCGGCGGGGCAGCTGGCCCGCGCCGGCGGCTCGCCCGAGGTTCGCCACCGACTGCAGATCGCCGCAGCCACGAACGCCAGCGGCGATCCGAAGGAGGTGAGCGCCGATCTGATCGGTGACGTGCTCGACGAGCTTCGCCGGTTGGACGACAGCGGCGAGCTGGGCGCCCCTCACGCCGCGAGGGCTCTGGCCCGCAGGCTGGAGCGCGGGCTCATCGTCTGCGCCCTGATCACCACCGTGCCCGAACAGGCACGCGCCACCGGCTGACCGAGCTCGATCGCAACGGCGTAGGTTCGGGTGCGCATGGGCGCGCTCGCCGGGGTCAAGGTGCTCGACGTCGCCACGCTGTTCCCCGGGCCGGTGTTGGCCGCCATGTTGGGCGACTTCGGTGCCGATGTCGTGAAGGTCGAGCCCCGCGGCGGTGATCCATTGCGAGCGTTCGGCGCCGTGCCGTGGGCGTTGGCGGGTCGCAACAAACGATCCGTCCGCGTGGACTTCGACACGGCCGACGGCCTCGAGACGCTGCACGCCCTGGCTGCGGTCGCCGACGTCATCGTCCTCAATCAACCGGGACGCGTACTCGAGCACTGGGGATGCACCGACCAGGAGCTCGGCGCCCGCAACCCTCGCGCGGTGATCGCGCACGTGACGGCGTTCGGCACGACCGGCCCGTACGCTGGCCGCGCCGGCAACGGCTCGCTGGCCGAGGCGTTCGTGGGGCTGCCCATCGGCGGGGCACCGCTCGGCGACGCGCTCGGATCGATCACGGGAGTGGTCGGCGTGCTGGCCGCGCTGTACTGGCGCGACGCGGGCGGCGGGAACGGTCAGGTGGTCGACGTGAGCCTGTACGAGGCGTTGCTCCCGCTCCTCGGCCCCGCGCTCGCCGGTGTGGCCGGAGTGCGGTCGTTCCGCACCGTGCTCACCGCCGCCGATGGTCGCGCGATCGCGATCTCCGCCACGACGGATGGTCAGCTCGAGCGACTGCGCGATCTCGCGGGTGATGAGGTGAGCGCGTGGGTCGCGGCGCGCCCGGCAGCCGCGGCACTCGCCGCGCTCATCGAGGCGCGCGTGCCCGCCGTCGCGGTGAACGATCTCCCGGAGCTCGCGAGCGACGAGCACGTCGTCGAACGAGCGAGTCTCACCACCGTCGACGGCATGACGGTTCCGGCTCCGGCGCCGCGGCTCAGCGCGACTCCGGGCGTCGTCAGCCACCTCGGCCCCGCGCTGGGAGATCACACCGATGAGGTCGTGCAAGAGTGGCTTCATGGGGGAACTGCCTGAGCTCGATTTCGTCAGCGGCGACTTCTGGGGCGCGGACCCGCACGCGGGGCTCACGTGGTTGCGGGAGCACTCGCCGGTGCACTGGGACGAGGCCGCCGGGGTGTGGGGCATCGCCAAGTACGACGACGTCAAAGAGGTCTCGAAACATCCGGACCTGTGGTCCAGTGCCGGCGGCATCCGGCCGGACAGCGGCCCGACGGGAATGATGATCGAGCAGGACGATCCGGTGCACTGGCATCGCCGCAAGCTCGTGAACAAGGGCTTCACGCCGCAGCAGGTGCGCTCGCAGGAGAGCAAGGTCCGCGGCATCGTCGACCGGCTCGTCGACCGGGTGTTGGATCAGGGGCAGTGCGACTTCGTCACCGATGTCGCCGCCTGGTTGCCTCTCGTGATGATCGGCGACGCGTTGGGATTCGAGGAGGCCGACCATCCGATGCTGTTGAAGTGGTCGGACGACCTGATGCGCGGCCTCGGCCAGGACGACCCCGAGAAGCTCACCTCGATGATGGACGCGTTCGCGGGCTACACGAGCTACATGGCGGACGTGATCGCCGATCGTCGCCTGTCACCGCGCGATGACCTCACGAGCATCCTCGTCCACGCCGAGGTCGACGGCGATCGCTTCGATGACGAGACCCTCGTGCACGAGACGCTTCTCATCCTCATCGGGGGCGACGAGACGACGCGACACGTGATCACGGGCGGGCTGTACCAGCTGATGACGCAACGCGACCAGTGGGATGCGCTGCTCGCCGATCGATCGCTCCTGCCATCGGCCGTCGAGGAGATGCTCCGGTGGGTGTCGCCCATCAAGAACATGGCGCGGACGGCGACCCGCGACATCGAACTGCGCGGGCAGCAGATCCGCGAGGGCCAGAAGGTGTTGCTGCTGTACCCGTCAGCGAATCGCGACGAGGAGCATTTCGCCGACCCGTTCCGGTTCGACATCACTCGCACGCCGAACGAGCACGTGGCCTTCGGGTTCGGCACGCACTTCTGTCTGGGCAACTCCCTCGCTCGTCTCGAGCTGCAGGTGATGTTCGAGCAGCTGCTCGACCGGTTGCCCGGCATCCACCTCGTCGACGGGACGGAACCGCACCACCGACCGGCCAACTTCGTGAGCGGCTACGAGACGATGAAGGTGGCGTGGTGAGCATCCGGGGCTTGACCGCGCTGGTGACGGGGGGCGGGAGCGGCATCGGGCTCGCATCAGCCGCTCGACTGGCAGCCGACGGAGCGCACGTCGCGATCTGTGGACGCACGGAGGAGAAGCTGATCAAGGCGGTAGCCGAGATCTCGTCGGCGACCGGTGAGGGCGGGTCGATCCGATCGATCGTCGCCGACGTCACCGTCGAGGAGCAGGTCGCAGCGGCGGTGGCGTTTGCTCGCGAGCCCACGGGCAACCTCGACATGCTGTTCGCGAACGCCGGCGGCTCGTTCCACATCGGCGCGTTCGACTCGGCCGACGTCGACGCGGTGCGGGCGACGATCGACCTCAACCTCATGGGCACGATCATCTGCATCAAGCACGCGGCCGCCGCCATGAAGGAGGCCGGGAGCGGATCGATCGTCGGCATGTCCTCCGGCGCCGGCCACTTCCCGCACCGGTCGCTGTGGGCGTACGGCTCGGCGAAAGCCGGCATCGAGCACGCGTGCCGGTATGCCGCCGAGGAGCTCGGATCGTTCGGCATCCGCGTGAACGTCGTGCAACCAGGCATCGTCGACGACGAGCTGATGTCGTTCATCACCGCGGGCGGCAAGTTGCTCGACGACTACATCGCCAACATGCCGCTCGGCCGGCTGGGCACCGTCGACGACATCGCCGAGGCGGTGCGCTTCCTCGCCGGTCCCGAGTCGTCGTGGATCACCGGCGCGTGCCTGCCCATCGACGGCGGCCACCATCTGAGACGCGGCGCCAACTACGCACTCCTGACGGAGTAACCCTCTTCACGTTTCGCCGATTACTGCAGGAGCTTCTCGTAGCAGATGCTGTTGTTGCCGTGGGCATAGTCGCCCCAGCACGGTGTCGGCGCGAAGCCGGCGCGCTCGTAGAGGGCGAGTGCCTCGACCTGGAGCGGGCCGGTCTCCAGCACGAGCCGTTGCGCACCGCGGCCGCGGGCAAACTGCTCGAGCTCGTCCAGCAGCTGCCGACCGACACCATCGCCGCGGGCGGCGGGCGCGACGTACATGCGCTTCACCTCCGCGGTGTCCGCGTCGAGGAAGCGCACGGCACCACACCCGACCGCAACGTCATCGAGCCGCGCGATGAGGAACACGTCCGCTGTCGGCAGATCCGTGAAGTTGTCCTCCGGCGGATACAGCGAATTGAGGTGGGCATCGAGCTCGCTGATCAGCCGCCGGGCGTCGGCCGAGTCGAGCGGCTCAGGCGCGATCGTCAACACGCGGCGGCGGAACGGACTCGGCGCGATTCCCTTTGGGTGGCCACGACCCGATCGGGTCGAGCGTGACGACCGAGTCGGCTCCGCCGAACTCGTTGTCGACGTAGGAATCGGCATTCCAGTCGTTCTCCCACCGGCCCGCTCCGAGGTAGTAGCGGAAGCGGTACGACCGTCCCGGCTCCAGCAGGACGCGGCACTCCAGCACGCCGTCGGCGGTCGCCTCCATCTGATCGGCGAGGTGCGACCAGTCGTTCCACTCGCCTGCGACCCAGGCGACGGTGGCCCCGGCGGCCACCGGTAGCCGGAACGTGACCCTGATCTTGCCGCTCCTCGGATCCGGCTCGCGCTCCAACATGGGGCTACGACCCTATTGGTCCGAGATGCGCAGTGGTAGACGCTTGGCGAAAGCGTGGTGTTACCAGCCCATTCGGCTGGATTGCGCATCATCGCGGGCGTATCCGCCCTCGAGGACGATCGTCGTGCGCGCGACAGTGCTCAGGCGTTGGCGACTTCGTGCTCGATGTAGTCCGCGAGCAACTCTCGCGCTTCCGCGACCTTCGTCGGCAGATGCTCCGTCGGCCACAGGCCCTCTGCTGGCCGGTAGCGCTTGAGCAACTGACGGGCGACGGTGACGCGGTGGACCTCGCTCGGACCGTCGACGAGCGCCATCACCGGAGCGGTCATCCACATCCCGCCGAGCGGCAGCTCGTTCGACACGCCCAACGCGCCGTGCACCTGGATCGACCGCTGCACGATGTTCTGCAGCACCTCCGGCATCCGCACCTTCACCGCGGCGATGTCGTGTCGCACCTTGCGGTAGTCCTTGTGCCGGTCGATCGTCCACGCGACGTAGAGCACGAACAAGCGGAACTGCATCAACTCGATGTACGAGTCGGCGATGAAGTTCTGCACGCTCTGCTTCTCGGCCAGCAGGCTGCCCTGCGTGTGGCGGGACAGCGCGCGCTCGCACATCATGTCGAGCGCCTTCTGGCACATTCCGACGGTGCGCATCGCGTGATGGATGCGACCGCCGCCGAGACGGGTCTGCGCGATGGCAAACGCCTGGCCCTCGCCGCCCAACAGGTTCTCCTCGGGAACGCGCACGTTCTCGTAGTGGATGAGCGCGTGATTGCCCTCGTGCCCGCGGGTCTCACCCATCAGGCCGACGTTGCGCACGATGTTCACGCCGGGTGTGTCCGTCGGGACCAGGAACATCGACATGCCCTGGTACGCGCTCACGTCGGGGTTGGTCACCACCATGACGATGAGGAACGACGACGTCTTCGCGTTCGACGAGAAGAACTTCCACCCGTTGATGACCCATTCGTCGCCGTCCTTCTCGGCGCGCGTCTGGAACTGCGTCGGATCCGATCCGCCCTGCGGTTCGGTCATCGAGTAGCTCGAGAACAACTCACCGTTCAACAACGGCTGGAGGTACTTCTCCTTCTGCTCGTCGGTGCCGTAGTGAGCGATGATCTCGGCGTTGCCGGTGTCCGGTGCCTGTGTGCCGAAGATGATCGGCGCCCAGTTCGAGCGACCTAGCTTCTCGTTCATCAGCGCGAGCTTCACTTGGCCGTAGCCAGGGCCACCGAGGTCTGCGCCGAGGTGGCAGGCCCAGAGGCCGTTGTCGCGCACCTCCTGCTTCAGCGGGTCGACGAGGTCGCGCAGTTTTCCTTCGAGCGGGTGATACGCCAGACCCGGAAACACGAGATCGATCGGTTCGATCTTCTCGGTGAGGAAGGTGTCGATCCAGTCGAGCTTCTCTTGGAATTCGGGTTCGGTCTCAAAGTCCCATGCCATGCGGCGAGACTAGGCGACCCTTGGAATCACTTCCCGGGCGAACGTGTCGATGCTCGCCGGTGTGGCGAAGTCCCACAGCTGGATCACGAAACGCTCGACACCGAGATCGACCTCCTTGTTCAACGCCGCGGTGATCTCGTCCGGGGTACCGCACACGATGCCACCCCATCCTCGGAACCGCCGATGGACCGTCTGCTCGACGGTGGCACGATCGGATTCCCCGACGATGGCCACCGGGTGCTGCACGGAGACGCGCGCGTTGCCGACCTTCGGCAACAGCTCTTGCAACCGGTCGACCGCGTACGAAGGACAGTTCCACCAGTGCGCGAACTGCTCGACGAGCGGCAACGTGAGCTTCTCTCCCCCGCCGCCGACGTGGATCGGCAATGGATCCTGCAATGGCATCGGACGACAGAACGCGCCGTCGAGCTCGATGAAACGACCGTGGTAGCTGACCGACTCGCCGGTGAAGAGCAGTTGCAACACCTCGAGCGTCTCGGCCAGGCGCGCGCTGCGCTCCGCGGCTGGCGTGGCGCCGAACCCGAAGGCCTTCAGCTCCTCGGGCAATGAGCCCCATCCGATGCCGAGCTCGAGCCGGCCTCCGCTGATGTGATCGAGCGACACCGCCATCTTCGCGAGCAGGGCCGGATGCCGGAAGGGGTCGCACAGCACCATGTGGCCGACGCGAATGCGCTCGGTGCGAGCCGCGATCGCAGTTGCGGTGGTCCACCCCTCGAGCACGTCGAGCTGCGGCGCGCCAGCGGCCCAGAGGTGGTCCATGAACCACACCGTGTCGAAGCCCGCGGCTTCGGCGAGGAGGGTACGCTCGAGCAGGGTCTCGAAGGGCAGCCGCACCTGCGGCAGGAACAACCCGAAGCCCGTCAAGGTGACCGCCCGTCCCCATCAGGAGGACACCGAAGCGGGCACCTCCGAAGGGGACTTCGGCAGGTCTGCTCGCCCATGCGGCGCCATCTTGTCGCGGTTGCCGCCTCTAGTCTGGCGACCGATGCAGGAGCGGGGCCCGGCAGTGGTGTCGTTCAACGAGCGGGGCGGCGAGACCCCCGTCGTCTTCCTCCACACGTGGGCCACCGACCGGGACCGGCTGGCATCGCTCGCCGAGTTCCTGGGGTCCGATCAGCCGTTGTACGGCATCGAGCCGCCGCCGACCGATGCCCTTCCCGTCGACGTCGAGGGTTGGGTCGCGTTCGACCGTCACCATCTCGAGACACTGCCCATCACGCCGCCGTACCGGCTCGCCGGCTTCTCCTTCGGTGGAGTCGTCGCGCTGGAACTGGCGCGCGAGCTCGAGGCCGACCACCAGCCGGTGGAGTGGATCGGGCTCGTCGACACCTTGCGCCCGAAGCTCAACCCGAAGGGCGCCCGCCGGTACCTCCGGTACCACCTTCAGGAGTACCTCGACCTCGCCGACCGCAAGCAGCGCCGGCACTACGCGTGGCACCTCGCACGCGGCGGCGCCTACCGCAACGTGCTGCGCGTGAAGAACAAGTCGATCGGCCTTCTCGCGCGGCTGCACGTCGTCCGGCGCCGCCCGAAGTCTCTCGGCGACGAGCGTCATCTGCTGCCGTTGAAGCGGTCGATCTGGCGGAGTTATCTCGGCTACGAGCCGAGGCCGTACGAACGCCCGGTCGCGTTGTTCACGGGGACCGAGAACCGCGCCGCGGCGGCCGGGGACATCAGCCTGCGTTGGTCGCGTTACCTCCGCGGCGGCTTCGAGGTGGTCGAGGTCGAAGGCGCGCATCTCGAACTGTTCCTGCCCGAGCACATCCACTCCGTCGGTGGCGCGATCCGCGACAGCCTCGCTCGGTCTCAGGGAATCAACAGCACGCGTCCGAATGCCTCGCGACTCTCGAGGTAGGCATGGGCCGCGGCGGCCTCCGACAGAGGGAACGTGCGGTCGACGACGACCTGGAGACGACCGGCCGCGATGTCGTCGAGGTGGCGGGCGATCATCCGTTGCACGCGTTCGGTCGCGATCTCCGCGCCGAGGAAGACACCGGTGATCGACTGATTGCCGCCCATCAACGAGCTGAGGTCATAGCGCTCCCCCACCTCTCGTCCCGCGTTGCCGACCGTCACGCAGCGACCGCGATACGCCAGGCACCGCAGGCTGCCGGCCAGCACCTGTCCGCCGACCGAATCGACGACGACGTCGACGCCTTTGCCGTCGGTGAGCCGCTTGACCTCCTGCACGAAGTCGCCGGCCATGTAGTTGATGCCGTGATCGATGCCGAGGTCACCGAGTCGGGCGAGCTTGTCGTCCTTCGATGCCGTCGCGAAGACGATCGCACCCGCACGCTTCGCGAGCTGCACCGCGGCCAGCCCCACTCCGCTCGCGCCCGCTTGTACGAGCACGGACTCGCCTTGACGCAAGCACCCGAACTCGAAGAGACAGTCATCCGCCGTGCCGAACGGGATGGGTACGCACGCCGCTTCCTCGATCGACAACTCGGACGGTACGCGCCAGCAGGCTTGCTCGGGCACCGATACGAGCTCGGCGTGTGAGCCGTTGCCCATGACACAGACGACGGCGTCACCCTCGTGCAACCCCTGCACCTCGGCACCCACCTCGCGGACGTAACCGGCGCACTGATAACCCACGATGTGCGGGGAGCCGATCAGCGCGCCGCCGGCGCGGTTGAGCACATCGCCACCTTCGATGCTCACCGCGGCAACCGCGACGACAACGCCGCGCGCATGGACCGGCGGGTCCGGCACCTCCTCGTACCGGAACACGTCCGGTGGACCGTTGCGGTCGTAAACGGCTGCCTTCATCGCCCTCGCCATTCCGGCGTGCGGCCCTCGGCCGCGGCCTTCATCCCTTCGACCGCGTCGTCCGTCGCGGTCGCAACCTTGCGCATCGTCTCACCGAACCGAATCGCTTCGAGCGCGGGAAGATGCTGCGAGCGCGTCGCGACCTCCTTGATCGCGCGCTGTGCGAGCGGCGCCCCGGCGAGGAGGCGGCCGGCCAGGGCCCGCGCTTCGGCCATGAGGTCGTCGTGCGCAACGACCCATCCCGCGATGCCGACCTCCTTGGCCTTGGCCGCATCGATGCGCTCGCCGGTGAGCAACAGCTCCATCGCCGGTTGCCAGCCGATCTTCACTGGCAGGCGGATCGCGCCGACGATCGTGGGCACGCCCAGGAGCACCTCCGGATAGCCGAACGTGGCGCGCTCGCTGGCGATCACGAAGTCACACCACGTGACCAAGGTGAGCCCGTAGCCGAGGCAGTGGCCGTTCACCGCGGCGATGACGGGCTTGAAGATCTCCCAGCCGCTCTCGAACGAGTTCTGCGTCGGCTTCTCCCAGAACGTGCCCGGGAATTCCCCCGCCGAGTGCTGACCGTCGCGCAGGTCGGCGCCGACGCAAAAGGCCTTCCCCGCACCGGTGACGATCGCCACCCAGGCGTCCGGGTCGTCGCGGAACTGCCCGAAGGCGTCGTTCAGGTCACGGCGCATGGCCCCGTTGACCGCGTTGAGGGCCTCGGGCCGGTTGTAGGTGATCGTGGCCACGTGCCCGTCGACCTCGTATCCCACTGTTTCCATGCCCGCAGTCTCGCGTTTTCGTCCAAATGCCGCAGGATCCAAACCACCCTTAATGACTATTGGTGTCATAGCCCGAACACATACTGCCCTGGCCGAGAAGGGATCGCCAGCCCGACATGCCGGTTTTCACACAAATAGGTGGCAGGCAAATCCCTCATATTCGTAACAAGACGAGCTATTACGGCATGGATTTGAGTGGTATCTTCGGCTCTCGGCGGACGACCAGCGAGCGAGCAAGGAATCACGGTGGGACCAGGGGGCCGGAAGGGGGATCTTCGTTGATCCACCTCGTCGATCAAGCGCTCGAGAAATTCCTGCGCGCCACGGTTCCATTGCCCGAGGCGGCGATCGATGTCTCCTTCGCGGCGCCCGACCGAGCGTGGGGCTCCGGCATCACGAAGCCGTCGGTGAACGTCTACCTCTGGGACGTCAAACGCTCGGCGCCTCGCGCCCAAGCGGGCCAGATCGAGATGACCGAAGACGGTCAGGTGTACCGCCGGCCGCCGTACCCCGTGGTGCATCTCACCTACTTCGTCACTGCATGGGCCAGCGAGTTGCGCGACGAGCACCAGCTACTCGGCTCGGTGCTGCGCGCG
This sequence comes from Acidimicrobiaceae bacterium, assembly GCA_041166365.1. Taxonomy (GTDB): domain Bacteria; phylum Actinomycetota; class Acidimicrobiia; order Acidimicrobiales; family JACDCH01; genus DASUCS01. Next base: position 1,394 of record JBEEFX010000083.1, on the reverse strand, counting down.
GTCCTCAGCAGCGCTGAGCTACCGGCCGAGCACGTGCCCGACGACTTCAAGAAGTTGTCGCCGATCCTGCTGGAGATCGCCAGCAGCGAGCAGCGCAAGCCCGGTGACTTCTCGAGCACGCTCGACGGGCAGCTCAAGCCCGGGCTCGAAGTGCGAGTCACCATCGAAGTCGACGCGTTCGGATGGGTCGAAGCCGGCCCGCCGACCGAGGGCATCGAGTACGGCCTCAACCGTCTGCCGGAGCGACGCGTCCCTCCGACTAAGACGTTGGGCGACGTGCCGCGGCCGACGCGCACCCGCCGAGGCGGATCGGTCGTCGTCGAAGGACACCGCGAGCCGCTCAACGGCGACGACGCCCCCGCCAAGGCGTAACGGACCACTTCCATGCGCATCGAGTTCGCCGAGCGATCCTTCGTCCTGTCACCGGGATCGTCCGTGGTCGTCGACATCGACGTGTTCAACACGGGCGACACGATCGACGGCATCACCGCCCGCATCATCGGGCTCGACCTCGATTGGGTCGCGTCGACACCGGCACAGCTCGCGCTGTTCCCCGAGACCAACGGCCGCATCCAGCTCCGCATCACGCTGCCACCGGAATTCCCGGCCGGCGACCACACCGTCACCGTCGAGGTGACCTCATCCGTCAACCGCCAAGACGTCGCCTATGCCGACATCGAGCTCTCGGTCGTGCCGGTCACGCAGGCGTCGATGATGCTCGTGCCGCAGGTCGTCCTCGGCAAGGGCAAGGCCCGCTTCACGATCATGGCGGAGAACACGGGCAACACGCCCGTGACGCTCGCCTTCGCGGGAACCGATCCGGAGCGCGCGGTGCGCTTCAGATTCGAGCCTGCATCTGTCGAAGTGCCGCCGGGAGAAACGATCGGCACCGCGCTGCACGTGCGGGGCAAACGTCGCCTCTGGGGAGCGGACTCCAACCACCCGCTCACCGTGCTCGCCGAGGCCGGTCACGAACAGCTCGAAGCCCAAGGCACGTTCACGCAACGTCCCGTCGTGGGGCGCGGCCTGTTGACCGTCGCCGTACTCGCGCTCGTCGTCGCATTGTGGGCGTTCGCATTCCTGTTCGGCCTCAGCAAGGTGCTCGGCCGCGACGAGCTCGCCAAGTCCGTGCCCGCTTCCTTCTTCGCCAGCGCACCGGGCGGCGCGGGCGGTGCCCCCGCAGGCGCGGTCAGCAAACAAGGGGCCGCGTCGGCCGACCTCGGCGGGTCGATTGCCGGAACCGTCAACGCGCTCAGCACCACCAAGGGCGTCGGACGCATCACCGTCGAAGCCATTCGCGAGAGCAAGAACGGTCCGCTGCTCGTGTCGTCGGCGGCGTCCCAAGAAGACGGTGCCTACGCGCTCGAAGGCTTGCTCCCCGGCGTGTACAAGCT
>JBEEFX010000082.1:0-16110 GCA_041166365.1 Acidimicrobiaceae bacterium | reverse complement strand
GCTTCATCCAGACGCCGACGAACATCGGCTATGTCATCTGTGAAATCTCGCATGGGAATCTGCTGGCCCTTCGTCGAGCGGCTTGCCCGCTCGACAACAGCTGCTCAACCTACCGACGAGGCAGCTCGCCGACGAACCTCCGGTTCGGCGGCGAAATCAGCGCCCGTGACACATCTTGAACTTCTTACCGCTGCCGCACGGGCACGGCGCGTTGCGCGGGGTCTTGTCCCACTCGCTCTTCACGACGGGCACATTGACGACGTCTTCCTCGGCAGGCGGTTGCTCCGGAGCGGCCCCGGCGTCGAGAGCCGCCTGCGCCGCCGCCGCCGCGCCGAGCGTCGAGCCCGCAGTCGAGGGATCCTCGGGTGCCGAATAGCTCACGTTCGACACCTGAGGGACATCGACCGGCTGCTGCTGCGCAACCGTGACTTGCGCGTGCATGACGTACTTCACGAAGTCCTGGGCGATGCCGTGCATCATCTGCCCGAACATGTCGAAGCCCTCGCGCTGCCACTCGACGAGCGGGTCCTTCTGCCCCATGGCCCGGAGGTGGATGCCCTCCTGGAGGTAGTCCATCTCGTAGAGGTGCTCGCGCCACTTCGTGTCGATGATCTGCAACATGATCTGGCGCTCGACGTGACGCATCACCTCCTCGCCGAGCTCTTGTTCCCGCGACTCGTAGTAGCCCTGCGCCTCGCCCATGAGCAGCGTGTAGAGCTCATCGGTGGTCGAGCACTCGGCAACGAGCTGATCGGCCGTGAGCTGGCTCGGCCAGTAGGTTGCGATCTCGGACACGAGCCCCGGCACGTCCCACTCTTCGGCGTAGTCCGACACGCAGTACGTGGAGATCACCGACTCGATGGCGTCGGCGAGGTACTCGATCGCCTCCTCGCGAAGGTCGGCGCCTTCGAGGATCTGGTCGCGGCGCCGGTAGATGACCTTGCGCTGCTCGTTCATCACCTCGTCGTACTTGAGGACGTTCTTGCGGATCTCGGCGTTGCGCTGCTCAACGGTGTTCTGCGCGCGTTCGATGGCCTTGGTGACCATCCGGGCCTCGATGGGCACGTCGTCGTCCATCGCCTTGGTCATGACCCAGTTCATGGCGCCCGTCGCGAAGATGCGCATGAGCTCGTCCTCGAGCGACAGGTAGAAGCGGCTGGCGCCGGGGTCTCCCTGACGGCCGGACCGGCCGCGGAGCTGATTGTCGATGCGGCGGCTCTCGTGCCGTTCCGTGCCGAGCACGTAGAGGCCACCGAGCTCGCGTACCTTGTCGCCCTCCGCCTTGGTTTCGGCGTCGTACTTCGGCACCAAGGTCTCGTAGCGGGCGAGGCCCTCCTCACTGTCCGGGTCGAGGCCTTCGGCGATGACGTCTCGACGAGCGAGACCCTCGGGATTGCCGCCGAGGATGATGTCGACGCCGCGGCCGGCCATGTTGGTGGCCACGGTGATCGCCTGAAGCCGTCCGGCCTGCGCGACGATCTGCGCCTCCCGGGTGTGCTGCTTCGCGTTCAGGACCTCGTGCTTGATGCCGCGCTTCTCGAGCAGGCGGCTCAACTTCTCGGACTTCTCCACGGAGATCGTGCCGACGAGCACCGGCTGACCTGAGTCGTAGTGCTCCGCGAGATCCTCGACGACCGACGCGTACTTGGCGTCTTCGGTTCGGTAGATGAGGTCCGGGAGATCGTCACGGACCACGGGCATGTTCGTCGGGATCGGCACGACCTGCAGGTTGTAGGTGTTGGCCAGCTCCGACGCCTCTGTCTGCGCCGTACCGGTCATGCCGGCGAGCTTGTCGTACATGCGGAAGTAGTTCTGCAGCGTGATCGTCGCGAGGGTCTGGTTCTCCTCCTTGATCTTCACGCCTTCCTTGGCCTCGACCGCCTGATGCAGGCCCTCGGACCAACGTCGGCCCTCGAGCACACGACCGGTGAACTCGTCGACGATCTTCACCTCGCCGTGCTGGATGATGTAGTCCTTGTCGCGCTTGTAGAGCTCTTTGGCCTTGAGCGCGGCGGAGAATTGGTGCACGAGGTTCTGCGCGACGCCGTCGTAGAGGTTCTCGACGCCGAGCGCGGCCTCGACCTTCTCGATGCCAGGTTCGAGCGGGGAGACGATGCGCTTCTCCTCGTCGACTTCGTAGTCCTCGTCGCGCCTGAGGCCGCGGACGAGCGATGCGAACTTGTAGTACATCTTCGCCGCGTCAGCGACGCGGCCGCTGATGATGAGTGGGGTGCGGGCTTCGTCGATGAGGATCGAGTCGACCTCGTCGACGATGGCGTACGCGTGACCGCGCTGCGTCTTCTGCTCGAGCGAGACGGCCATGTTGTCGCGGAGGTAGTCGAAGCCGAACTCGTTGTTGGTGCCGTAGGTGATGTCGCAGGCGTACTGCTCGCGCTTGTAGTTGCTGTCGTAGTCACCCGGGATGATCAATCCGACGCTGAGCCCGAGGCGGCGGTGGATCCGGCCCATCCACTCGGCGTGGAAGCTCGCCAAGTAGTCGTTGACCGTGATGATGTGCATGCCCCGGCCACCGACGCCGTTCAGGTAGGCGGGGAGCGTCGAGACCAGCGTCTTGCCCTCGCCGGTCTTCATCTCGGCGACCCAGCCGAAGTGCAGCGCCGCTCCGCCCATGAGCTGGACGTCGAAGTGGCGCTGCCCGATCGTGCGCTTGGCCGCCTCGCGGGTGACCGCGAACGCCTCGATCAACAGGTCGTCGAGGTCCTCGCCCCGGTCGAGCCGCTGGCGGAACTCGGGGGTCTTGGCCGCGAGGGCGTCGTCGGACAGTCGTTCCAACTCGGGTTCGAGCGCGTTGATGTCCGGCACAAGGCTTCCAAGAGCCCTGACCTTCTTGCCCTCACCCGATCGCAGTACACGGTCGAATACACCCATGAGGCGATCCAGACTACCGGCAGGCCTTTTCCGCGTTCACCCGGCCTCGTCTGCACGGGGGTGTCCGCACAACCCTCGGGTGCTGCGCCCGCCGACCGTGGGTGAGCACCGCTGGCCGGGCGCTGGTCAGTCGTTCTCGGGGAAGTCGGTGAGCGGGACTTCGAGAGCCTGGTCGATGGCGTCCGCGTCCGGGACCTCGAAGTGGTGCGATCTCCGACCCACGCGCCAGCCCGGGGTCACCTCGGCGGCTTGCTCGATCGCATCGGCCACGGGGGCCTCCGGATCACCCGAAGGCTCCGGGCGGGCCGGCTCGGGGAACACGGAGTCGTCATCGGTGGGTGGGAGCGGCTCGTCTTCGATGGGGATACCCATGGCGCCCTTCCTTCCCTCGTCGTCGATGTCCGACACCAGGAACGGGTTGGCCCACCCCGCGGTCACTGGGCCGGCTCGCGCTGCAGCGTGAACGCGGCCACGACGAGCCAGGCGTCGACGACGCTCAGACCGAGGCGTTGGAACAATCCATTGGCCGCCGCGATGGGTGTGGCCGCGAGGCACACCGCCGAGAGGGTCGCCACGACGGTCGACGAGACTGCCGCGCTTCGGCGACCCCGGCGCGACAGCGTTCGAGCAGCGAGCAACGGCACCAGCGCAAGCGAGACGTACCCCACGGCCGCGAATGTGCCGTGGAGCCGGTCGATCGTCACGGAGACGTGGAGTGGAAACGCCGCGACCCCGAGCGTCGCGAGCGCACTGACCAGCGCCGCGACCCAAGCGCGGCCCGGGAGCGCGTCACGCAGCACGAGCGCGAAGACGGAGACACCGACACCGAAGCACACGAATCCCGCGGTCATCACCCAGCGCGTCGGGGCGTCCGTCGCCGCGAGCAAACTGATCGCGTCGTCGACCGGGGAGTATCCCGTCGTCCTCGCGCCGGCGGTGACCCAGGCGGCGACGAATCCTGAAGGCCCGATGACCCCGGCGAGCCGACGGCCGGTGATCAGTGGATGTCGAGCAGCTTTTCGCGGACGGCGTAGACGACCGCTTCCATCCGTGAATGCAGGTGGAGCTTCTCGAGGATGTTGCGCACGTGGTTCTTCACGGTGTTCTCGGAGATGAACAGCTCTTCCGCGACCTCGCGGTTGCTCATGCCCTGCGCGACGAGCTTCAGGACCTGGAGCTCGCGATCGGTGAGCTTCGGAACGAGGACCTTCTGTTGTGCCTGCTTGGCGAGGTTGTTGAACTCGGAGAGCAGCTTCGACGCCATCGAGGGCGAGATCAGGCTCTGACCGGTGACCACCGCCCGGATGGCGTTGGCCACTTCCTCGATGGAGATCTCCTTCAGCAGGTAGCCCGTGGCGCCGGCTTTGACCGCTTCGTAGAGATCCTCCTCCTCGTCGCTCACCGTGAGCATCAGGATCTTGGCCGAGGGCACTGCGTCCGCAATGGCCCGGGTGGCCTCGATGCCCGACATGCGGGGCATGCGCACGTCCATGAGGACGACGTCGGGGGCGGACTCCTCGGCCTTGATGATGGCCTCTTCGCCGTCCTCCGCCTCAGCGACGACGTCAATCCCCTCTTCGGACTCCAACACCATGATCAGCCCGCGTCGAAACAGGGCGTGGTCATCGCAGATGAGGACGCGGATGGCGTCGGACATCACATCGGGAACGTCGTCAGGCATGCCACAGCTCCTTGGCGAACTAGCCAGTCAGACTAGTTCGTCGGCAGTTACGCCTGATCGATGAGGCCTACGTCCCCATCATCTCGCCGATAGACCACCGCGGCCCTTTCCGTATCGGCATTCGTGAAGAAGAAAAAGTCATGGCCCATGAGGTCCATCTGGAGAATGGCCTCTTCGGGTGTCATCGGCTTGATCTGAAAGGCCTTGGTCTTCACGATCCGTGGGCGCCCGCCCCCGTCGTCCTCGTCCGTGGCCCCCGAGGCTGCGCCGGAGCCGTTGCCGTTGGCCCGTTTGCCGTTGGAATGGGTGCGCTTCAGGAGCTTCGTCTTGAGCTTGTGGAGCTGATGCTCGAGCTTCTCCACGGCCAGGTCGACCGCCGCGAACCCGTCGGGCGCCGAGACCTTGCAACGGACGTGATGGCCGTGGCCGACGAGCGTGACCTCGCAGACCTCCTTGTCGGCCGCCCGTTTGGTGTGTTCCTCGGAGAAGTGCACCTCAGCCCGGTCCATGCCTTCGAGGAAGCGCCCGAGCCTGCCGATCTTGTCGACCGTGCTCTCTCGGAGCAGCTCTGAGACCTCGGTATGGCGGCTGCTGACGGTGATCTCCACACGCGGCCCCTTCGGTTGGGTCTGTTTCCTCGGAGGTTACGCGAAGTGAGCGACGAGCGTGCCCGCGAGATCGAGCGCAGTCGGGTGATCGCCATCCGCCAGGCGGGCTCGCGCGGCGGCCACGACGTGCACTCGCACGAAGGGATTGTCGAGGACGAGGAAGTCTGCGAGGTCATCGACCAGGTCCATGTCGTGCTGGTTGATCTCCTCGGCCTTCATTCCTTCAAAGTGTCGGAGTGCGAGCGCACCCGCTTTAGAGGAGTTCGCGCGGCGGTGACTACAGAAACGTGCGAAAACCCGGCCGTTCTCAGCGCTCTTGCGGCGACCGTGACGGTGGTGCCGGTCGTGATCACGTCGTCGACGAGCAGCACGCGCGCCGCCGTGACTCGATCGGATCGCGTCGTCAATACGGGCCCGTCACGTCGCTCGGACAACGAACGGCCGGTCTGGGGCGGACCGGCGCCGCGCGTCAGCAGTCGACGGCACGGCCGTCGCAGGTTGCGCGCGATCGCTCGGGCGAGCAACTCGGCTTGGTCGAAGCCTCGTTTGACGCGACGGTCGTCCGTGGTCGGCACCCAGGTGACCACATCGATGTCGTCACGAGCGACGCGAGCAGCCATCAGCGCGGCCAGCCACCGGATCGTGCTGCGCGCGTTGCGGTACTTCAGCCGCGCCACGAGCTCGCGGCCGGCGCCGTCGTACGCGAGTACCGCCCCACACCGATCGACACCGGGGGGCGCGGCGAGCGACGGGGCCGGCTCCAGCTCCCGGGCGCAAGGCCCGCAGGGCGCGGGCCCGGGTCGGTGGCAGAGCGGGCAGGTGCGAGGCAACAGCACAGAACAATTCCTACTGCGGGGGTGTGACAACACCGGTTCGCGAGAACGGTGTCCTCCGGTTCCGCGCCTCGGGCGTCTGTAGGGGCGATGATGACCGCCGTGAGGTCCGAGGTGGGGCCGACCGCAACCCTCGCAGACATGCATCGCGAGCACTACCGGTCGTTGGTGAAGCTGGCGTCGCTCCTGATCGACGACCGGGCGACGTGCGAGGAAGTGGTGCAGGACGCCTTCGTGGCGGTGTTCCGCTCCCCCGCCCGGCTGCGCGACGAGTCAAAGCTGCCGGCCTATCTCCGCAGCGCAGTGCTCAACGGCGCTCGGTCGCAGCTGCGCAGACGACAGGTGCGCACACGCCTGCGCATCGTCGACGCGCCGATCTCCGAAGTGGCATCGGCGGAGACCGGCGCGCTCGCGGCGGACGAGCAGCGTGCCGTGCTCGCCGCACTGCGCACGCTCCCCGATCGCCAGCGCGATGTCTTGGTGCTGCGCTTCTACCTCGATCTGCCGGAGTCGGAGATTGCCGAGACCCTTGGCATCGGCGCCGGCACCGTGAAGACCCACACCCGCCGGGGCCTCGATGCTCTGGCCCGAGAGTTGGAGAACCGGCGATGAACGAAATCGAGTCTCGCCTCGCTGAAGTGATGGCTGCCCGCGCAAGAGAAGTCGAACCACACGATGAAGACGATGCGCTGAACCGCATCTCGGAAAGAGTCAACATGAACCGTCGCCGCAACCTCACCCTTCTCGGCGTCGCCGCCGCCATCGCGGTCGTCGCCGGCGCAATCGTCCTGCTGAATCGGGACGACGGCAGGACGCAGCAGGTCAACGTTGCCACCGACTCGAGCGACTCGAGCCCGAGCACGACCACGAGCAAATCGCCGGTGACGGTGATCGCGACCTTCTCGCCGGCCATCTGGCCCTTCAAGTCGATGAACCGCACGTTCGCGACACCAGAGGAGGCGGCCAAGAGCTTCGCCGTCGACTACCTCGGCATGAGCCACGCCCGGACCGGCGGGACGCTTCCGCCCGCCGATGCGGGCGGTGCCACCAGCGTCGAAGTGTTTCCGAACGATCGGGGCAACGCGCGCACGCTCGTCAGCGTCGAGGAACGCCCGCAGGAGGGATGGGTCGTCCTCGGCGCCGCCGCAGACCAGATCGTCGTCGACGACCCGAAGCCACACGACGCGCTCACGCTCCCGCTGTCATTGTCCGGTCGCAGCGTCGCGTTCGAGGCACAGCTGGGAGTCGAGCTGCGCGCCTTCGGGACGATGACTCCGTTCGCGCAAGGCTCCGTGATGGGTGGATCGAGCGAGATGCAACCCTTCCAGGGACAGATCGACGCCCCGAACGTCTCGTTGGTCAGCGACCAGGCCGTCCTGATCCTGTTCGAGGGCGATGCCAGCGGCGAGCAGACGTACACGAAGGCGACGGTGGTCCCGCTGGACGGACCGCAGTCGCCGGCAACGTTCGTCGGTACCACGATGAACGGCGACGTGCTGCTCTTCGACCTTTCGGGCGGGCCCGGGCGCCCGATCACGGGAGACGTCACCATTCCCACTACTCCAGCGGAGCTTCCATCGAGCGTGTCCGGCACGCTCGCGACGCTTCGCGGTCGCTTCGCGACGATCGCCTTCTTCGACGGAACCCACATCGCCTCGTACAACCCGGCGAACGGGAGCGTCGTGCAGCTCGTGGTGCCGGCGGCCAAGCCGATCTCGCTCGATGCGGATGCGTCGGGTCGCCACCTGCTGTGGGTCGACGAGAACCACGACCTGTGGAAGTGGTCCGGAGGAGATCCGGTCAAGGTCGGATCGGGATTCACCGCCGCTGCCTGGTGAGCAACGATTGGAGTGATTCGGCGTGCTCAGCACGATGCCGCCCGATTCTGGCGTCGACCATGCGGCGGTGAGCCGCGTGGTGGACGCCAGAACGGGAGGAAGTGGCTCTAGTAGCGGTAGTGGTCGGGCTTGTAGGGGCCGTCGACGGGGACGCCGATGTAGTCGGCCTGCTCCTTCGACAGCTCGGTGAGCTTCACGCCGAGGGCGTCGAGGTGCAGCCTCGCCACCTTCTCGTCGAGGTGCTTCGGCAGCGTGTACACCTTCTTGTCGAGGAACTCGTGCGACGCGTGAAGGTCCATCTGCGCGAGCACCTGGTTGGTGAAGCTGCACGACATCACGAAGCTCGGGTGGCCGGTCGCGCAACCGAGGTTCAGCAGGCGGCCTTCCGCCAGCACGATGATGGCGTGCCCGTCGGGGAACACGTACTGATCCACCTGCGGCTTGATGTTGACGCGTTGCACGTCGCTCATGCGGGCAAGCCCAGCCATGTCGATCTCGTTGTCGAAGTGGCCGATGTTGCCGACGATCGCGCCGTGCTTCATCTTGCCCATGTGCTCCGCCGAGATGATGTCCTTGTTGCCGGTTGCGCTGATGAAGATGTCGGCCCTGTCCATCACGCGCTCGAGCGTGTTGACCTCGTAGCCCTCCATCGCCGCCTGCAATGCGCAGATCGGGTCCACCTCGGTCACGATCACGCGGGCGCCTTGGCCGCGCAATGAAGCGGCGCAGCCCTTGCCGACGTCGCCGTAACCCATCACGACCGCGACCTTGCCGCCGATCATCACGTCGGTCGCGCGGTTGATGCCGTCGATGAGCGAGTGCCGGCAGCCGTAGAGGTTGTCGAACTTCGACTTCGTGACCGAGTCGTTGACGTTGATCGCCGGGAAGAGCAGCGAACCCGCTTCCATCATCTGGTACAGCCGATGCACACCGGTCGTCGTCTCTTCCGACACACCGCGGATTTCTTCGCCGATCGACGTCCACAGCTTCGGCTCGTCCTTGACCGTGCGCGACAGCAGCTCGAGCACGACCTTCCACTCATCGCTGTCGTCGTCGGTCGGGTCGGGCACCACACCGGCGGCCTCGTACTCGGTGCCCTTGTGCACCAGCAGCGTGGCGTCGCCGCCATCGTCGAGGATGAGGTTCGGGCCGCCACCGTCGGGCCAGCGCAGCACCTTCTCGGTGCACCACCAATACTCGTCGAGCGTCTCGCCCTTCCACGCGTAGACCGGCACGCCCGTGACGGCGATGGCCGCGGCGGCGTGATCCTGCGTGGAGAAGATGTTGCAGCTGCACCACCGCACCTCCGCGCCGAGCGCGGTGAGCGTCTCGATGAGCACGGCGGTCTGGATGGTCATGTGCAGCGAGCCGGTGATTCGGGCCCCGGCAAGGGGCTGCGAATCGGTGAACTCGGCGCGCAAAGCCATGAGACCAGGCATCTCGTGCTCTGCGAGCTCGATCTCCTTGCGACCGAACGCGGCAAGGGACAGGTCGGCAACTTTGAAGTCATCAGCCATGAGCGGTTTCCTCCGTAGGAACGCGATGAAGTTGTTGGAGGCTCGGCTGGGACCAGCAGGTCCGCTCATGACAGCACAAGCGGCGACGACTCTAGTCCGCGAGGGCTGCCTTGATCTCTTCGAGCACCGTGATCGGGCCCGGATCGACACCTTCCTGCGCGGCCATGTGCAGGCTCACCAGGCTTCCGTAGAACATGAGATCGAGGACCTGGGCGAGCGGTCCGTCGCCTTCGGCGTGAACCTCTTCGATCCGGTTGACCGCTTCGTCGGTCCACTGCCGGATCAGATCGAACCGGCGCATGATCTGCGGATGCTCGTGGTCGTGACGGAGCAACACGAGCGAGAAGACCTGACGCGTCACGTCGCCGTGCTGCCCCCAGCCGGCGATCTCGTTGTGCATGAGCTCGGGCACGGTGTGGATGAACGCCGGCACCTTCGGGTTCTCGTTCATCTCGTTCTTCCAGCGCAGCACGGCCGCGGCGCCGAGTCCACCGCCGCCGTAGACGATCGGCATGGTGCGCCCGATGCGCCGCGCCAACTCGCGCGCGCCGTTGTCGTCCTTGAACAGCTCGTCACGCCGGACTTTCAACTGCGCGACCGCGAGGTCGACCCATTCAATAGCTCCGGGGAACAGGCCCGTCTGTTCGAGCACGAGGAGCGTCGGGACGGCCATCGCGCCGAGCGCGGCCCGCGGGTACGGGATCCCGTCCGGCAGGCCGATCAACGTCGCGTCCCACGACTGGGCGAGCCGCGCCAACTCGCCGCCCTTCGCGACCACGACCATGCGCGCGCCTGACAGGGCCGCGGTCTGCGCCGCCTCGATCGTCTCCTCCGTGTTGCCGGAGAACGACAGCGCGAAGCACAACGTCGTCGGGCCGACGAAGCTCGGAGGCTCGTAACCCTTCGTGACGACGATCGGCACGGGCATGAACGGCCCGGCGACCGCCGACATGATGTCGCCGGCGATACCACTGCCGCCCATGCCGAGCACGACGACGTTTTCGATCTCGTCGTGGGAGGGGAGCCCGATGAGCGAATCGCACGCCTTCGCCGCGTGCTCGACCTGCTCGGGGAACGCGGCGGTGACGTCCCACATCCCGGCCGTGTCGAGCACGCCCTCCGGCGCGCTCACGAGGACGGGTCGAAGGTCGGCTTGATGCCGTCCGCTTCCGCCTTGGCGAGCAGACGCTGGTGCTCCGCGTCGTCGACGTCCTCGGCCTCGTCGATCAGCATGATGGGGATGTCGTCCTTGATCGCGTACTTGCGCTTGAGCCGAGGGTTGTAGAGACAGTCCTCGGTCTCGAAGTACAGCAACGGGCCCTTGTCCTCGGGGCAGGCGAGGATGTCAAGGAGCTGGGAATCGAGTGCCATCAGAAGACACTACGTCGGTGCCGTCAGCGCGGCCGCTGCGGCGGGTGATCGGGAGTGAGTGGTCAGCTTCCCATGACGGCTTGGACCTCGGCCACGTGCCGGGCCACCTCGTCGGCCGTGCGGGCTTCGAGGTTGAGGCGCAGCAGCGGCTCCGTGTTGGACGGCCGCAGGTTGAACCACCAGTCGCCGAGATCGACGGTCAGCCCGTCGAGCCGGTCCTGTTGCGCGTCCTCGTACGCCGCCGCGACTCGCTCGATCACCACGAGTGGATCATCGACCCGCGTGTTGATCTCGCCGGATTGCGCGTACCGCTCGTACGGCGTGCGCAGCTCGGACAACGGCACACCGACGAGACTCAACTGCTCGAGCACGACGAGCGCGGCGATCGATCCGGAGTCGGCGCGGTAGTTGTCGCGGAAGTAGTAGTGCGCCGAATGTTCCCCGCCGAACGCCGCGCCGGTCTCGGCCATCACCGCCTTGATGAAGCTGTGCCCGACGCGGGTGCGAACCGGCGTGCCGCCGTTCTCCCGAATGATCTCCGGCACGGCCTTCGAGCAGATGCAGTTGTAGAGGATCGTCGCGCCCGGTTCCTTGGTGAGCACGGCCTTGGCCACCATGGCGGTCGTGGTCGAACCCGAGACCGGTACACCCTTGTCGTCCACGAGGAACACCCGGTCGGCGTCACCATCGAAGGCCAACCCGACGTCTGCGCCGGTCTCGTTGACCCGGGCGACGAGATCCTGCAGGTTCTCCAACTGGATCGGGTCGGCAGGATGATTGGGGAACGTGCCGTCGAGCTCGCCGTACATCACCTCGAGGTCGAACGGCAACGGCTTGAACACGATCGGGACGACGAGGCCACCCATGCCGTTCGCCGTGTCCGCGATCACCTTCAACGGCTTCAGCACCGTGACGTCGACGAACGAACGGACGTGCGCGGCGAAGTCCTCCAGCAGCTCTTGGTGCGTCATCGTTCCTTGGTGGTCGGCCGGCTCGAGCCCGGCGACCGCCATCGCCTTGATCTCGGCGAGGCCGGTGTCCTCTCCCACGGGCTTGGCTCCGGCCAGGCAGAGCTTGATGCCGTTGTACTGGGCCGGGTTGTGCGACGCCGTGAACATCGCGCCGGGCGCATCGAGCCGTCCGGCCGCGTAGTAGATGAGGTCGGTCGAGGCCATGCCGAGATCGACGACGTCGACACCCTGCGAGCGCACACCCTCGGCGAAGGCCGCCGACAGCTCGACCCCCGACGGACGCATGTCTCGCGCGACGAGCACCCGCACGCCGCCGGCGAAGCGAGCGAACGCCGCGCCGATGCGTTGGCACATCGCGGCATCGAGCTGATCGGGCACGACGCCTCGGATGTCATAGGCCTTGAAAACCGCGTCGAAGTCACCCATACAGATTGAGCAACCTACGCGTCGGCGACGCCGACGGCCGAACAAGGCCGGTCGGTGGGGCTGAGCGGTCTAGCCATAGGCGCCCCTGACCAGCCAACGACGGATGCGGAACAGATCGCGAACCAGGCGAACCGCGTCGCGAACGACCCGCACCGTGGATCGAGTCGTGTTGACCACGGTCACCGGCACCTCGGCCAGCGTGAGGCCGTTGCGCTCAGCGATCACGAAGAGCTCGACGTCGAACGCGAACCCGTCGATCTTCGAACGTTCGAAGATGAAGCGCCCGGCCTCCGCTCGAAAGGCCTTCAGCCCGCATTGCGTGTCGCGGTAGTTGCCGAGCAGCACGGCGTGGGTGAGCCAGTTGATGACGCGCCCGCCGATCTCGCGGAGGCGACCGGCCTTCACCAGCGTGCGTGTCATGTCGTGCTTACGGCTGCCGACCACCACGTCGAACCCCGACTCGACGATCTCGAGCAAGCCCTCCAGCTGCTCCGGCGCGTACGACAGGTCGGCGTCGGTGAAGGCAATCGTGTCGCCGCTCGCCACGAGCACACCCGTGCGCACCGCCGCCCCCTTGCCACGGTTCGTCGGATGCGTGAGCACACGGTCAGCCCCCGCGGCGCGTGCGGCGTCAGTCGTGCCGTCCGTCGATCCGTCGTCGACGACGATGAGCTCGACCCCGCCCTCGACGTTCGCGAGCGCCGACCGCACCGCGGCGACAGCCGACGCGATCCGATCCTGCTCCTCGTACGCCGGGACGACGACGCTCAGGCGTACGACGTCTCCTCCTCGTCGGATGGAGGGGGAAGGGGCGGCGGAAGTGGCGGTGACGGTGGCTCGAGGAACCGGCTCAAGAGATCGCCACTCGCGGGTAGCGGTTCGGGCATCGGCACCGGTGAACGTCGGGCGAGCGCGATCACCAGCGCGATGCCGAGCAGCGTGAGGAGATACGCGACGTACTCGACCGCCGTGTTGCCGTAGTGGAGGTGGACGTGCTTCGACGTCGGGATCACGACCATCAAGTTCGGGGTCACCCGGAACGGGCCCTGCGCGCCGTCGACCTTCCAGTTCGGGAAGTACGACGTCTTCACCAGGACGGGCGTGCCGACTCGGTCCACGTCGAAGTCGATCGTGTCGGTGCCCGTGGCGACGTTCGTGACGGTCGAGGGATCCAACGGCCGCGTCGGCGGCGTTTCCCCGTCCTTCACCCTGGCCCACGACGACGGGCCGTCGGCCGCGAGGAAGACGTTCCATCGCGTCGGGTCGAGGTACCAGGACATCGCCGGACCGTTCGCCTGGATGTTGCGGCCTTGCGCGTCCTTCGGCGCGGTGTGGGCATCGCTCGTGCCGTACGTCCACGCGAGCCCACTGTTGTGCGTCGTCACTACCGCCGGCTCGTTGGCCAGCGGGACCACGAGCGCGCTGTCGGCGATCTCGTAGACGTGCCACGCCGCGCTCGAGACCTGACCCGCAGTGCTGACGGACGACCCGGCGACTGCGATCTCGTGGAGCTCGGGCCGAGTCGCCGCCGCCGCGACCGCTTGCGCCGTCGATGCGAGGTAGTAGCGCACGCCGAGCAGTTGCATGTGCTTGATGCCGAGCTCGATGTCGAAGCCCTTGTAGGGAAGGTTGCGCTGTGCACACGAGCACTTGGTCGACAGCTCGTCCTGGTTCACGAAGTGGAAGGGGGTGGTGGTCGACGATTCGAAGTACAGCCCCTCCATCGAGCCGATGCAGCCGTCGCTCCACAGCGACAACAACATCGGAGCCATCGGCGTGCCGTACCGCTCGAGACGAGGGTCGTCGTATTCCCACATGGCGCGGCCGCAGCCGTGCTCGCTTCCGACTCGCTGCATCGTGGTCACGAGGTCGTAGTACTCCGGGTAGCCCACCTTGCAGCCGGGGGTCACCTCGGGAAAGCACGCGTTCTCGTAGCCCGTGTAGTTCCACCGGGCCCAGTCGGGCGCGGGGTTGCCCGCCGCGGCGGTGCTGATGGTGGGCAGCGGCAGGCTGACGCCCAAGAGCTCGGGCTTCCAGTGGAACCCGTCGGCGTCGGTGGTCTCTCCGGGCAAGGCCTTCAACGGGAGGCCGACGACGATGAGGACGGCGATGAGCGCGATGGCGGTGACGCCGATGTTCACGGAATTCACCGGACGATCGGGATCGCGGGCGACGAGCAACGCAACCGCGCGCGCGAGCTCAGCGATGCCGAGCGCCGCCAGCAGGCACAGCATGAGGTAGTAGAACGGCAGCAGCCGCGCGTTCCAGAGACGCGACTCGGGCGCGATGACGAACGCGACCGCCATGACCGCGGCGACGATGCCGAGCCACATGCCCGCCCGGATACGCAGGACGATCGAGACGACGACGCCGACGATGGCGAGCGCGAGGATCCACTGCAGACTCTTCGGTGCCAGATAGTCGACGAAGATCTGATGGCGGAAGGTCCCGTCGGTGACGAGTTGACCGAGGAGGTAGTTCCAGCTGTGGGCGCCCGAACCGGCCGGCAGCTTCTCCCAGCCCATGTCGTTCACGTACGCGCTCCGGGCGAGGAACGGGAACGTCCAGAACGCGCTGAGGAGACCACCGACCGGCAGCGCGGCGGCCAACCACTTCGCTCGTGACCAGCCGGGCCACACGATCAGCGCGGCCAGGGCGGCGATCACGACGAAAATGCCGACGATGACGTGGCACAACGCGGTGAGCGCCAGCAGCACGGCCGCCAGCCACCGGTACCGTCCGGTCCGGAAGCCGGCGAGCATCAGACCGAGGAACAGCACGCCGAAGGTGAGGCTCAACGAGAAGCTGAACTCGCCGGCGAGGGTCGAGGTGATGTTGCCGCCGATGATGTTGCCGGTGCCGTTCGCGCTCGGCTCACGGTTGAAGAGGAACACGACCATCGCGAGCGCGAACAGCGGCGGGGTCGGGAAGGGCAGATCGGCGAGACGGCCGACCGCGTAGGCAGCCAGCGGCAGACTCAAGACGCCGAGAACGGTCACGATCTTGAAGGCGACGCCGTAGGGCAGCCCGACACCCAGCACGGCAACGACCACGGCCACCGCGAGAAGCGACCGACGCCAGGAGGAGCGCGGTGGGTACCGACGCCACGACCAGACGCCAAGGCCGATGGCGACCGCGAGCGGAAGCAATCCGGCCCAGCCGTGCAGGCCCGCGTTCAGCGCCACGATCATCAGCGCGGGGAGCACCATGTAGAACTGGTACGCGGGGAATCCGGCGTACCAGTCGGGCGTCCATCCGCTCAGGTGACCGTGGTTCAGCAGGTGATCCCGCAGGAAGGCGGGACCCCACACGTGGGCACCCATGTCGCCCCCGGCCGGCGTGGAGTCGGTGAGGATGTTGCCGAGCCCCAGCTGGCCGAGCACGAAGGCCGTGGCCAGGACGACGACCAGGATCTCCACGATGCGGATGATCCGCTCCGTCGTGAACCAGCTGAAGTCGAACGCGGCTTCTGTCGGAGTCGCCGGGTAGGAGTCGACGCGCTCGTCGTGAACGGGCTCGCTCAGCGTCTCCATCAGCCGACCATCCTGGCAGACCCGGGAATCGGGACTCAGGCGCGGCTCGTCCGCCCGGGGGTCAGCGGAGCGCGGGTTGGCGGGCCGGATCGCGACCGAGAACGTCGGGCAGCTCTACGTCCTTGCCGCCTTGGAGCCAGAAACGCGTGTCACAGCGCGAGCAGGACCGCATCTCCATCTCCTGCCCGTCGAGACGCAACGAGATCGAGACGAGAGGGCCTCGACACAGGGGGCACGACTCGGGCACGTAAGCATCATCGGCGCGATCGACCAGGCCACTTGAGAGCTACAGCAGCAGGCCGGCCACGGCCACGGCGTTGAACGCCACATGGGCCCACATGCCCGGCCCCAGACGGCCAGTTCGCGTGGCCAGACCCGCCGCCACCAGCCCGAACGCGAACAGGGCCGGGAATTGCAGTGGCTCGAAATGCGCCGCCCCGAAG
>JBEEFX010000081.1:0-14790 GCA_041166365.1 Acidimicrobiaceae bacterium | reverse complement strand
CTCTCTCGGGCTCCGAGGTGCATCTGAGCGTCGACGACAATCCGGAGGGCACGAAGGTCGAGGTTCGGCTGCTCGAGCCCTCGACCGACTTCGCCGTCGTGCCGACCGAAGCGCCCCTGGAACAGGCGATCCTCGCGCAGGAAACCCTGCTCGCAGACAAGGCCAACGAACGCCGCGCCGAGCTGCGCGACCAGCTCGACCGCGAGCAGAAGGCGAAGACGGCCGGCAACATCGGCGGCCCTGTGCTCGCCGTGCTCGGCCTGCTCGCGTTCACCGGGATCTTTCTCAAGTGGGGCAAGGAGCCTCCGGCGCCGGAGGACATCGGCGAGTACTACCGGGAGATCCCGGACGATCCGCCGGCAGTGTGTCAAGCGCTGCGGTCCTTCGGATCCGTGTCGAACGACGCGTTCTCGGCGACCTTGATCGATCTCGCGCAACGGGGTTGGCTCACGATCACCGAGGAGCATTCGGAGACCGCGATCCTGCACCGCGACAAGACCGACTATCGCTTCACCCGCACGCCGAAGGCGGATGGCGCCCTGACGGACTACGAATCCAAGCTGCTGTGGCGCTTGTTCCCGAATGGCGGAACGATCACGCAGTCAGAGCTGGTCGCCGACACGCAGTCGACCCCCAAGGCGTCGGCCGCGTGGCTCGACGACTTCAAGGCGTCGGTCCACGCCGATTTCGCCCGGCGCGGCTACGTCGATCGCGGCCATCTCGTGAAGTGGCTGCTGCATCTCCTCACGATCGTCGTCGTCGGAGGCGCAGGCGTGCTCGCGGTGGCCGCCGGCGCGATGTGGGGTTGGGTCGCCATCGTCGTCGCGGCCGTGCTCGTGCCGTTGTCGATCCTGCTGCGCCAGCGCACGCAAGCCGGCGCGCGCAAGCTGGCCGAGGTCGACGGGCTCGCCCACTTCCTGAGCGACTTCTCGCGGCTACCGGACGAAGCGCACACCGGCGACCTGATCCTCTACGAGCGCTACCTCGTGTACGCGGTTGCCCTCGGAGTGGCCGAGCAACTCGTCCAAGGTCTGCGGGTGCGCTTCCCGCAGTTCGCGGACGCGAACAGCGGGTTCGCCACCTGGTACGTGGCCGGCAGCGTTGCGGGCTACTCGAACATGGGCCGCCACGACAGCATCGGCACCATCGGATCGTTCGCCAGCGAGTTCTCCAGCGCGACGGCGGCCGCGTTCTCCCCGCCTTCGAGCTCGTCCGGTGGTGGCGGCGGGTTCTCGGGCGGCGGCGGAGGCGGTGGAGGTGGTGGCGGCAGCGGGGGCTGGTAGATGGATCGAGGCACGCGCGACATCTACGAACGACACGCGCGTGAATGGGCCGCGAAGCGACGCCCGTTCCATCTGGAGGAAGCGGAGGCGCTGGCTCGCCGATCGAACGGCCCGAGCATCGACTTGGGCTGCGGGCCGGGCTGGCACGCAGCGATGCTGCCGGAACCGACCGTCGCGCTCGACGGAGCTCGCGCGATGCTCGAATTGGTCAAGGAGCACGCGCCGCGCGCGTTGCGCGTGCAGGGCGACCTTGCCGCCCTGCCGTTCCGGCCGCGCTCCTTCGGAACGGCGTGGGCCCGAAACAGCTATGTCCATCTGCCGCGGCTCGAGGTTCCCGGCGCGCTCGCGCAGCTCCATCGATCGATGCGGGTCGACGCTCGGGGCACGCTCGCGTTCTTCGTCGGCGGCGACGAGGGACGGGATGTGTTCCCCGACACCGACTTCGGCGGCCGGTACTTCTCCCGTTGGGACCTGGACCAGCTCGTCGACATAGTGATCGGGGCGGGCTTCGTCGTCGATCGCGTGGTGCACCGCACGGACCGCGTCAACGAGCACGATGCTCACGTCGAGGTCACGTGCGCGCGCACGCTTGCGGACGTCGTCGGCCCTGGCATGCGGGTGCTCACCTGCGGCTTGAACCCGAGCCTGTACGCGGCCGACGCCGGCGTCGGCTTCGCTCGACCCGGCAATCGGTTCTGGCCGGCCGCCATCACCGCCGGACTCGTGACGGTCGACCGCGATCCTTGGCACGCGCTGCGTCATCACGGTGTGGGCTTCACCGATCTCGTCAAGCGAGCGACGACCGCGGCAGACCAGCTCACGACGGGCGAGTACCGCGCCGGTCTGGCGCGGGTGGAACGGCTGGCCGCATGGCTCGAGCCTTCCGTCGTCGCGTTCGTCGGCCTCGCAGGGTGGAGAGCCGCAGTCGACCGCAAGGCCGTCGCCGGTCTCCAGCATCGAGCGCTCGGCGGACGGCCGGTCTACGTGATGCCGTCGAGCAGCGGGCTCAACGCGCGCTCGTCGGTCGACTCGCTGGCCGCGCACCTGCGGGCGGCGCTCGCGTTGACCTAGCTTCCCCGTCATGGGTGTGCGACTGGAACCGCAGGACGAGTACATGCACGAGCTCGGTCCCGAGCCGAATTTCAATGAGTCGATGTACTTCAACGTCTACGACCCGCAGCGTCAGGTCGGCGGGTTCTTCCGCCTCGGCAACAGGGCCAACGAAGGCGTCGGCGAGATGACGTGTTGCATCTACCTGCCGGACGGACGCGTCGGATTCATGTTCAAGCGGCCCGACATTCACGACAACGACGCGTTCGATGCCGCGGGGATGCGCTTCGAGGTCGTCACTCCGTTCGAGGAGCTCAACGTCGAGTACTCCGGCAAGGTCGTCATCCTCGACGACCCGCTCCAGATGGCGGATCCACGCGAGGCCTTCACCAACAACCCGTACGAGGAGTGCGAGGTGCGCCTGAACTACCGCGGCCTGTCCGCGATGTTCGGCGGCGAGCCGGACGAGCCCCATGAGAAACCCGGCGAGGAGTTCGCCAAGGGCCACTACGAGCAACTCATCGGCGGGCGCGGCACCATCCGCGTCGGCGAACAGGAGTGGGCGGTCGACGGCTTCGGGCTACGCGACCATTCGTGGGGGCCGCGCTACTGGCAGGCGCCCTGGTACTACCGGTGGCTCACCGCCAACTTCGGTGAGGACTTCGGGTTCATGGGCAGCCGCATCGCCCGCCAGGACGGGCCCGGCACGCGAGGCGGCTTCGTGTGGGACGGCGAGAAGCTCCATCTGTGCCACGACTTCGAGATCTCGACGGAGTGGGAGGGCGACGACAGCTATCACCAGTCCATCACCGCGACGTTGCGGTCCAAGGACAAGGAGTGGTCGGTGTCGGGCTCGGTCCGTTCCCTGATCCCGTTGCGCAACCGTCGCAAGACACCCGACGGCGAGCAACTCGTCACCCGCATCAGCGAGGGGCTGACCGAGTGGACGCTCGATGACGGCCGCATCGGTTACGGCCTGTCCGAGTACCTCGACCAGATCATCGACGAGAAGCCCGTCGGCATCGCGGAGTAACGCTGTCGCGCCGCTTTCCGGAGTCACGCAATGTTGTTGGCGGGGCGCCGGCGACCGGTCACGAACGACCCGCGGTGCCCGCAGAAGCAGACCCAGCGCACCTCGATCCCGGTCACGGTGTTGTGCAAGGACTCGATACGACGCTCCGGCAACAGGACCTCGGTGCCGTGCTGCGGACAGTGGACGCTGAACATGACCTCATCCTCCTCCTCGACCCCGGATCCGGCGAGTGGCAGGGATGTACATAACCACACGGTTTCTGCCACACTGGGGTGATCCCGAACAAGCGAACAACGACGCGGGGCCCTCGGTCTGTGAGATCGCCGCACGTCGTCGCCGCCCTGGTGACCCACGGCGTCGCGCCGTTCGAGCTCGCGGTCATCTGTGAGGTGTTCGGGTTGGCGCGCCCCGAGATCGTGGACCCCTGGCCGTACGAGCTGATCCTGGTGTCGCCGGACGGATCCCGGGTGCGCACGAACCAGGGCTTCTCCATCGACGGCGCCCGGCCGCTCTCCGCGCTCGATCGTGCCGACACGATCGTCGTGCCGGCATGGTCGGGGAACGAGTCGCTCCGGCCATCAGAGCTGATGCTCGCCGCGCTGCGTCGCGCCCACCGACGCGGCGCGCGGCTGATGAGCGAGTGCTCCGGAGCGTTCGCGCTGGCACATGCCGGAGTGCTCGATGGGCTCCGAGCGACGACGCACTGGCGGTACACCGATCAGCTGGCGGCCAACTTCCCGGAGATCGACGTCGATCCCGATGTGCTGTACGTCGACTCGGGCCAGGTCCTCACCTCGGCCGGCACGGCCGCGGGCATCGATCTGTGCCTGCACGTCGTGCGCCTCGACCACGGCGTCGAGGTGGCCAACGCGATCGCGCGGCGCATGGTGGTACCGCCGCACCGGGACGGCGGTCAGGCACAATTCGTCGAAGCACCCATCGGGGCGGATGACGGCACCGATCCGCTCGCGGCCACGCTGGACTGGGTGCTCGAACACCTCGACGAGCCCCTCACCGTCGAGGTGATGTCGCGCCGCGCGTTGATGAGCCCCCGTACGTTCGCCCGCCGCTTCCGCACCGTGACGGGCACGACGCCGTTGCAATGGCTCCTTCGTCAGCGAATCCTGCACGCGCAGCAGCTGCTGGAGAGCAGCGACCTCTCCGTCGAGCTGATTGCGCAGCGTTGCGGCTTCGGTTCGGCATCGGTGCTGCGCACGCATTTCAAGCGCATGCTCGACACGTCGCCCCTCGCCTACCGGCACACGTTTCGCGAAGTCGCCTCCTGATGGCCGGCTTCACGACACTCACGGGCGTGGCGCGCGACGACACAGACCACTTCTCACTGGACGTCGACCAGTCGTCATTCATCGCTCGCGGCCCGAACGGCGGGTACATCGCGGCCGTGCTGCTGCGAGCGCTCACCGAGCGGCTCGGTGATCTCGACGGCGATGCTCGCCCGCCGCGTTCTCTGACCGTCCACTATCCCGCTCCCCCGACCGTCGGGCCCGCGGAGATCACGACCGAGGTCATACGAGCCGGTCGGTCGCTGGTGACCTGCGCCGCTCGCCTCACCCAGAAGGGAAGACCGATGGCCGCGGCGCTCGCCGCGTTCTCACCGGCCTGGCCCGGCGGGTCGTGGAACGACCGGGTCGCGCTGTCCGCACCGGCCGCTGACACCCTCGACCACGGCCGGCTCGAGCGTCCTCCGTTGCCGTTCCTCGACTACTGGGACCATCGCTTCACCAAGGGCCGCGCCGTCGACGCCGATGGCCCAGCCGAGACCGAGGGATGGATCCGGCTCGCGGCGCCGGAGCCGATCGACGGCCCCGTGGTCGCGGCCATGACCGACGCGTTCCCTCCGGCGGTGTTCACGCGGTTCGCATCGCCGAACCCCGTGCCGACCGTCGACCTCACGATCCACTTCCGCGCCGCGCTGCCGATGGCGGGACTCGAGCCGGACGACTTCGTGCTCGGCCGGTTCCGGACACAGACGCTGGTGGAGGGGTTCCTCGAGGAGGACGGCGAGCTCTGGACGGCGGACGGTGTTCTCGTCGCCCAGAGCCGGCAGCTGGCGGTTATGTTGCCGGGCTGAGAATTCGTACTCCGGGGCGGAGAACAGGCGGGGGAAGCATGCGGCGGCGACTCGGGCAGTCATTGCTGGCGATCGCGATCACGTTCGGGCCGATGGTGGCGGTGGCCCCGCCCGCCTCGGCGGTGCACGTCATCGACGTGGCGATCACCGCCCCACAGGCCGAGGGGCTGCGCTACGAATCGCACTCGGTCTTCACGCTCGACCTCGCGGCGCATGCGGTGCACGTGCAGGTCGCGATCACCGTGACGAACCAACAGCCCTCGTACACGAGCGGGAACATCATCCATCAGTTCTATTTCCCCCAGATCGGCGTTCCCGTGCTCAGCGAGGCCACGAACTTCGCCGCAACGCGCGACAACGGGACGGCGCTCAGCGTGGCGCCGGAGGACACGCCCTCGCCGCGCGTGAAGATCGCCGCGGTCACCCTGAAGCCGGCGCTGTACTACCCGCAGAGCCAGGCAATCGAGTTCGACTACGACCTCCCCGCGCAACCGCCGCGGTCACAGGGCCTCACGCGCGTCAACGACGCGTTCTCGTCCTTCATCGCGTTCGGTTACGGCGATCCGGGAATGACCAGCGTGCAGATCAAGGTGCCCTCCTCGCTCGATGCCGAGATCGTGGGCGTCGACATGACGCGCGTGCTGCAAGGCGATCAGATCGTGTTCAACGCTGATGGCATCGACGATCCCAACACGTGGACGGCCGCGGTCGACGCCCACAACGACGCCCAGCTCGTCCAGAAGGAGGAGACGGTCGACGGCCAGCGCATCGTGATCAAGGGCTGGCCCGACGACCCGCAATGGGTCGACTTCGTCGACGGCCAGTTGAAGAAGGGTCTCCTGGAGCTCGAGAAGCTGATCGGGCAACCGTGGCCGGACTCGACGAAGGACCTCACGGTCACCGAGACCGCCGCGCCTTATCTCTACGGCTACGCCGGTTGGTACAACCCGTTGAAGAACGCGATCGACATCGGCGACGAGCTGGACCCGGTCGTCGTCCTGCACGAGATCGCGCACACGTGGTTCAACAAGGACGTGTTCGTCGACCGGTGGATCAGCGAGGCGTTCGCCGAGGAGTACGCGACCCGCGCGCTGGAAAAGACCGGTGAGCCGCTCAAAGCGCCCGACCCGATCACACCCGATGCCGCGGGGAGCGTGAAGCTCAACGACTGGGGCAAGCCGAGGTTGCAGGACAGCGAGAGCATCGACGAGGAGCACTTCGGCTACACCGCGTCATGGACCGTGCTTCGCAAGGTCACCGACGAGGTCGGCATGGACGCGATGGCGAGGGTCGTCGATGCTGCCAAGCGAAAGCTGATCGCGTATCAGGGACACCCAGCCGCGGAGCAGTTGACGACCACGACCGACTGGAAGCGGCTGCTCGACCTGCTCGAGGAGGTCGGCGGCTCGAAGAACGCGTCCGACCTGTTCAAGTCCTATGTGATCGGCCTGTCCGATGCAGAGCTCTTCTTACGCCACGCTGATGCGCAGACCTCGTATCAGAAGTTCGTGGACGCGAGCGGAGACTGGAGCGCCCCGCTGGCCGTGCGTTCCGCGATGAGCGAATGGGAGTTCGCCCGAGCGACGCGCCTGATCGGCGACGCAGAGCAGGTGCAGCGCACACGGGACCAGATCGCCGACACGCTTCGTCCGTTGGGGCGGGCGGTTCCACCGACGCTCCGACAGCACTACGAGAGCCAGGGCGGTGCCGATCTGCAGCCCCTGATCGATGAGGCGAATCAGGTGTTGGATGCGTCGCACCACATCGTCGACGCGAACTCGGCGGTGCATTCGGGCCACGGCATCGCGGGCACGTTCGGGCTGTTGTTCGCCGGCGCGGACGACAAGGTCCACAAGGCCGAGAGCGCCCTCGAGAAGGGTGACACCGCCGCCGCGATCTCGCTGGCCGACAGCGCGCACCGTCAGGCGAACGACGCGACGAAGGCGGGTGTGACCCGCATGGTGATCCTGCTGCTCGTCGCCGCCGCGGCGTACGCGATGTGGACGTGGGGACGACCGTTCGCGCTTCGAACCGTCCACTCGCGAGCCGAGAAGAAGCGCAAGGCGAGGGACGCCGCCCTGCCCGCCGCCCTGCCCGCCGCGTGGCCGGAGTGGGCGACGCCGTTGCCACCGGAGTACACGTCGGCGCCCCCACAGCACCCGCCGTATCCGCCGCCGGTCGCCCCCCAGCCTCCGCCCGACCCTTCAGCCGGTGGTCCGGAAGCGCAGGACGGAGACGGGTTCTAGGACGCGTCGCTCCAGCTGACGAGACACTGGCGCGTGCGCGCGACGACCTCGGGATCGAGGCTCATCGGGAGTGCAGCGAAATCCGTGGTGCCGGCGGCTTCGAGCGCGCCGAGCGCGTCCTGCACCTGTGCCTCGGATCCCACGATCGCGACATCGGCGGGCCCGTCGGCCCCTTCGCGATCGAGCATGGCGCGATAGCTCGGCAGATCCTGGTAGCCGTCGAGGAACTGGCCGATCAGAGCTCGCGCCCCGGGCTCGTCGTCGGTCACGCACACCGGGAGGCTGCACACCACTCGAGGAGCCGGACGGCTCGCGGCGGACGCCGCCTCGTTGAGCCGCGGTGCGATGTGCTCGCCGATCGTGCGTGGCCCGACGAGCCACAGGATGGTGCCGTCGGTACGACGGCCGGCGATGTCGAGCATCTGTGGACCGAGGGCGGCCAACATCACCGACGGCACGGTCTCCGTCGGGCGCGCCCCGGCGATCTCCGCGCTCCAGAATTCCCCGGTCACGTTGGCCTGACCGGTCTCGAGGAGCGGGAGCAGCACGTCGAGGTACTCGCGCATGTGTCGGACGGGACGGTCCCACTTCATCTTCCACGTTCCCTCGACCGACGGCTGGTGGGACAAGCCGATGCCGAGGACGAGCCGGCCCGGAATCGCCGCCTGCGTCGTCAGCGCCTGCGCAGCCAACGCGCTGGGGTGACGGGGGAACGTCGGGATCACGGCCGTTCCGACTTCGAGATCCGCAGTGTCTGCGCCCGCGGCGGCGAAGACGGTGAGCGCGTCGCCGAGGCCGACTTGCGCGAGCCAGTAGCCCGAGAAGCCTTCCGACCTCGTTGCCTTGAGATCGGCCAGTGCGTTGGGCACCGACGGAAAGACCATGGTCGCCGAGCCGTTGATCGAGATGCGCATGCCGGCGTACTAGCAGACTCCTGCCACTACGGTCCCGGGGATGGCCTTCGACCTCGCTCAGATCGACCGGCTGCTCACCTCCACGCGCTCGGTGCGCAAGCGGCTCGACCTGTCGCGTCCGGTCCCGCGCGAGACCGTCCTCGAGTGCCTGGAGCTTGCGTTGCAGGCACCCACCGGCGGCAACACGCAACGCTGGCGCTGGATGGTCGTCGATGATCCGGATCTCCGGATGGGTTTGGCCGATCTCTACCGGCGATCGTGGGAGCCGTACATCACCGAGCGGCGCAAGGAGATCACAGACTCGGGGCGCGGACCGAACGAATCGATCATCGACTCGTCGTCGTATCTCGCCGACCATCTGCACGAGGTCCCGGTGCACGTCATCCCGGTCGCGCTCGACCGGTTGCCGGAAGGCACGGATCGCATGACGGTGTCCGGCTACTACGGCTCGATCCTTCCCGCGGCGTGGTCGTTCATGCTGGCACTGCGCTCGCGCGGCCTGGGCGCGGCGTGGACGACGCTGCATCTCGCGTACGAGCAGGAGGCGGCCGCGCTGCTCGGCATCCCGGACACCGTCACCCAGGTGGCGCTGCTTCCCGTGGCCTACACGATCGGCGACGAGTTCAAGCCGGCCAAGCGCAAGCCGGCCCCCGAGGTGACCTACTGGAACCAGTGGGGACAGAAAACCATTGACTGAATGAGTCATTCAGTCATACGGTCGGACGGTGCCTCCTCGTCCCAAAGCGAGGCTCGACGACATCGTCGAGTCGGCGACGCGCATCTTCGGTGAGAAGGGCTATCGCCGAACGCTGATCACCGACGTCGCGACCGACCTCGGCATTGCGCCCGGGACGATCTACACGTACGTGGAGAGCAAGGACGCGCTCTTCCATCTCGTGATCGAACGGGCCGCTGGCGACACGACGGTGCCCGCGTCGCTGCCCATCCCCTCGCCGGATCCGGCAGAGACGATGAAGTACAGCGTCAACGCGCTCGGCCGATCGTCCAAGCTCGCCGAGCTGAACGCCGCACTAGACCGCGAGAAGGCCGACGACATCGCGCAGGAGCTCGAGGCGATCGTGCGCGAGCTCTACGGGTCGATCGCGCGAGGCCGCAAGTTGATCGGTCTGATCGAGCGGTCGGCAGTCGACCTGCCCGAGCTCAGGGCCGGCTTCTATCTCAAGGGGCGACGAGGGTTCCTGAAGAAGATCGAGACGTACCTCACCCGGCGCATCGACAACGGGCAGCTCCGCGCTGTTCCCGACACCGCGGCCACGACCCGCTTCGTTGTCGAGTCGATCTCCTGGTTCGCCAACCATCGACACGGCGATCAAGACAGCAGCAATGTCACGGACGAATCAGCCGAGCAGGTGTGCGTCGACATGCTCGTGCACGGACTGCTCCCGTGACCGCCACGTCCTCCGCTGCTGCCACCGCCGCGCCGCGTGTCGAAGGTGCGCGGGCGCTCGAGCCGGTGGCGCGCGGGGTGCTCGTTGTTGCCGCGGCCAAGGTGGCGTTCTTCCTCGCGATCGCCGGCGTCTGGGGCATCCATCGCGACGAGTTCTATTACCTCGCGGGCGGCCGGCGGCTCGACTGGGGGTACGTCGACCATCCACCCGTTACGCCCCTGCTCTACCGCGTCGGCGACATCGTCTTCGGCTCGTCGCAGGTCGGGATGCACACGATGCCCGCGCTCCTGGCAGGTGTCTTGGTCATCGTTGCCGCGCTGTTGGCCCGCGAGCTCGGCGGAGGACGGACAGCGCAAGTGATCGCCGCGATGGGCGTCGCGGTCGCGCCGATGTTCCTGACGACGTCGCATTTCACGTCGACCGTGACCGTCGACATCCTCTCGTGGTCGATCGGTCTGCTGCTCCTTGCCCGGCTGCTGCGCACTCGAGATGAGCGGCTGTGGCCGGCGATCGGCGTCGTCGCCGCCGTTGGCCTGCTCAACAAGAACACGATGCTGTTCTGGGGCATCGGCATCGCCGGCGGACTCCTCTTCACCAAGGATCGATCGCTGCTGCGCAGCCGGTGGCTCCTCGGTGGCGCGCTCATCGCAGGCGTTGCCCTGCTGCCGTACCTCGCGTGGCAGGTGCACTACGACTGGCCGACCGTCGAGTTCCTCCGCAGCCTCCAATCGCACACCGACGACATCAGCAACCCGATCCTCTACTTCCCGTATCAACTCGTGCTGCTCGGCCCGCTCCTCGCGGTCATCTGGATACCAGGGTTGCTCTGGTTGCTTCGCTCCGATGAGGCGCGCCGGTTCCGCGCCATCGGCACCGGGTACCTCGTCGTGCTCCTGCTGCTCTTCGTGTTGCGGGGCAAGGCCTACTACGTCGCGTCCTGGTATCCGGCGCTCTTCGCCGCCGGAAGCGTGCGGCTGGAATCCGTCGGTCGCCGTTCGTTGCGGACGTACATGGCGGTCCTCGTCTTCGCCGGCCTGACTGCCGCTCCGTTCGCTCTGCCACTGGTGCCCTCCGACTCGTCGGCGGCGCGATCCATCGCCGGTCAGAACGCCGAGCTGGGCGAGATGGTCGGTTGGGACGAGTTGGCGCAGCAGGTCGCCGACGTCGCACACTCCCTGCCGGCGGACGAGCAGGCGCAGCTGACGATCCTCACCGAGAACTACAGCGAGGCGGGCGCCGTCGAGTTCTGGCGCACGTCACTCGGACTTCCGCAGCCGATCGCGCGGCAGAACAGCTACTGGCTCTGGGGATTCGGGCCGGCGCACGAGAACGGCACCGTCGTCGCCGTCGGCTTCGCGCGAGAAGAGCTCACGCCGTTCTTCACGGACATCCAGCTGGCGGGCACCGTGACCAACTCCGAACGGATCCACAACAAGGAGTACGGCCACGAGATCGTGATCTGCCGCGGCCAACGCGTGCCGTGGGCCACGATCTGGCCGCTGATCAAGCAGTTCAACTAGGCGCGGGCCTCCAGGTTCGCCGGCAGCCGCAGGCGCACGAGTGCGCCCCCCAGCGCCGCAGCTCCGAGCAACGCCAGTCCCCACCGCAGGTCAGTGACTTGCGCGACCCAACCGACGACCGGCGGTCCTGCGAGGAACCCGACGTACCCCGCGGCGCTGAGCCCGCCGACGACGAGACCGGGTCGATCGCCACCGCGACTTGCGAACGCGAGGAGCAGCGGCCAGTACACCGCCGCCCCGACGGCCGCCGCGCCGAGCCCGGCCGCGGCCAGCCAGCTCGAGGTGGCCGTCGCCTCGATCAGCAAGCCGACACCGGCGAGCGCCAGACCGAGTTGCGCACCGCGGCGCTCACCGACGTGCTCTGCGGTCCAACCGAGCGTCGAGCGCGCCGTGGTGGCGAGGGCCTGACCGACGACGTACGCCCCCGCACCGGCGGCCACCGCGAGACCGAGGTGGGCGCGCAGGAACAACACGCCCCACGTGCCCACGCCACCCTCGACGAGCGCGCCGACCGCGAACACGATGGCGACGGCGCCCAACCCTTCGGCCTTGAGCGCCGCAAGGCCCTGACGAACGGTGTGGTGCTCGCCGCGTTCGCCCGCTGGCATGTCCGTCCGCCGGCACCACAGCGCGAGCAACAGCGCGGCCGCGCTCACCCCAGCCCAGATCGATCGGTACGAGATGTCGTTCGCCAACAACAGGCCGCTCGCGCCGGCACCCAGCAACGCTCCACCGTTGAACAACGCGTGCAGCCGCAGCAAGCGGCGCGGGCTGGACCCGAGCGCCGCAGTGGCGGCGACGTTCATCGTGACGTCGACCAAGCCGCCGCCCGACACGGTCAGCAGGAAGGTCGCACAGAAGAGCCCGCGGTTCGTGGTAGCCGCGAGGGCGAGAAGCAACGAGCTCCAAACGACCAGGGCATACGTGAGCACCGTGCGCGTGCCGTGGCGTTCGGCGATCACCCCACCGGCGCCGTTGGCGACGACTCCACCGACCACGGTCGACGCCAGCAGCAA
The DNA here is from genome assembly GCA_041166365.1 of Acidimicrobiaceae bacterium. Taxonomy (GTDB): domain Bacteria; phylum Actinomycetota; class Acidimicrobiia; order Acidimicrobiales; family JACDCH01; genus DASUCS01. The sequence continues at coordinate 2,227 of JBEEFX010000081.1, read as the reverse complement.
GCCGAGCTGCGCGTCGCTGAACTCGAGAAAGCGCTGCACGTCGAGCGCCACGACCGCCCACGTTCCCCAGAAGAACCCGAACGCGAGAAATGTCGCACGCAGGGGCCTCATGGCCCCGAGTCTGGCCTAGTCGTCGTACCTGTGACGGAAGGTCAGCGAGATGCGAGGTGCGGCGCGCGCGACCTTCGGCACGCAGTGCTGCCACGTCCGCTGACACGAACCACCCATCGCCAGCAGGTCACCCGGGGCGAGGTCGAATCGAACGGACCGGCCTCCGCCCTTCGGTCGGAGGAGGAAGCGGCGCGGGCCACCGAGCGACACGATGGCGATCGTTGCCTCCGGCAGGGTGCGGGCGACGCGGTCGCCATGCCAGGCGACGCTGTCGCGGCCGTCGCGATACAAGTTCGCGCCGATGGACAGGAACTCGATGTCGTACCGCTCGGAGAGCGCGTCGCGCATCTCCTCGACGATTGCCGGCCGGCTTTCGACACCGAGCGAGCCATTCAGTCGCGGCTGCTGCATCTGCTTGTCCCACATGCGCACCATCGGGCTCTGCCAGTGCACGACGTCGGCGATGACCCCGAACAACTCGTCGGCCCCGGTGAGCCAGCCGGGAACGTGCTCCACCCACGCTTCGTCGGCGAGCGTCAGGCGCTGTGCGCCCCCGAACGAGCGCTCGATCACGGGCTCTGCGGACCCCAGCAACGTGCCCTGGAACGCCAAGTTCACGGGTGGAGGCTAGCCGAACAGGTGTACGATTCCGTTTTCGCAGTACATACAACACACTTCTGTGTCGTATGTACTGCGAAAAGCCCTAGCGCGGGCGAGGGCTAGCGCGGGGCGAGGGCTCGGTAGGCCTCTTGGGGGTCGCCGAAGGGCACGATCGCCGGCGCGGGAGTGGTCACGCCGTTCTCGATGTAGCGCCCGATCACTTCACGACAGTGCTCCGCCGGTCCGTGCACGATGAGCTCGTCGACGACCGAATCGGGGATCGTGGCGAGGGCGCCCTTGCGATCGCCGGCCTTCCACGCGTCCCACATGGGCCCGAACACCTCGCCGCGGCCGAGCCACTGATGGAATGCGGCGTACACCGGCACGTTCAGGTACGCGGCGATCATCTGACGACCGATGCCGCGCGCCATCTCGGCGTCGTCGGTCAACAGCACGAAGATCCTCGCCACGATCTCCTTGTCGGCCCCACCCTCGTGGACGTACGGCACGACGGTGCGGACATCGTCCGGCGACAACCAGTTGATGATGGCACCGTCGCCCTCGCGACCGGCCAGCCGCAACATGCCGGGACGGAGCGCCGCGACGAGGATCGGCACCGGTTGCGGTGGAGGCGTCGTCAATCGGAACCCGTTGATGCTGAAGGTCTCGTACTCCTCCTTGACCTTCTCCCCCGTCAGCGCCGTACGAACGAATCGCAAGGTGTCACGCACGCGTTGGTACGGGCGCTCGAACGGCACGGCGTTCCATCGTTCGACGATGACGTTCGACGACGCGCCGATGCCGAGCGCGAAGTTGCCTGAGCTCGCAATCGACACGCTCGCGGCAGACTGCGCGATGAGCGCGGGCCCCCGCGTGTAGACCGGCACGATCGCCGTGCCGAGTCGCAACGACGGGGCCCACTGCGACGCGAGCACGAGCGGCGTGAACGCGTCGATCGCATCGACCTCCGCGGACCACAGGTCCGTGTAGCCGAGGTCGGCGAGCTCGATGATCCAGTCGCGCTGCTCGTTGAACGGCCTGCCTGCCAGCGGCACGGTGATGCCATAACGCTGCACCTGTCAGTCCCCTTTCGCCGCGAGGAACGCGGCTCGATGTTCTTCGCGCCAATAACGCACGATGCACGACTGGCTGGCGATCGCGAGCAGCGTGCCGTCCTCCGCCCAGAGGTGCACGAGACCGTGCCCGAACCCGTGCTGGATCGCGTGCACCTGGATGTCAAGCAGCACCCACTCCGTCGGCACGAGCCGCGACACCCGCAGGGTGTTGTCGAGACTGTTGCCGCCGGCCATCTGGCCGAGTGCTTGCCCGACACCGAACGGCACGTAGTCGCCGAGGATCGCCAGCGTGGCGGCCGACATCTCCAGGCCGTCGGGCAAACGCGCCCACAAGGCCGACCGGCCCGTGCCCGGTGTGCCGTCGAAGTCGCCGAAGTCCTGACCGAGAGCAAGACGCATGTCCAGGCGCTGCATGATCGAGTCGTCGCTCGGGTTGCGAA
>JBEEFX010000080.1:0-14071 GCA_041166365.1 Acidimicrobiaceae bacterium | reverse complement strand
GGTCGCTCGCGCGCGAACGGACGCCGCTACGACTCGGTGATCGTCACTTTGGTGATCACGATCGCCTCGGTCGGCGTTCCGGACTGCGTGCCCGCGGCGTTGATGGTCTTCGCGACCTCGAGCCCGGAGGAGATCGTCCCCAACAAGTTGTAGGAGGGTGCGAGGCTCGACCCTCCCGTGCCGATCACGATGAACCACTGGCTTCCGCTCGTGTTGGGCGTCGAGTTGTTGGCCATCGCGACCGCGCCTTCCGGATACGGAGTCGCACCGGTCGGCAGTTCGTCGGGAATCGTGTACCCGGGCCCCCCTTGCCCCGGCGTCGGGCCGGTGGCGTCGCCCACCTGATCGACGAAGTCCGGGATGATGCGATGGAAGGCCACCCCGTCGAAGTAGTGGTACCGCGAGAGGACGACGAAGTTGTTCACCGTGTTGGGCGCACTCTTCGCGTCGAGGGCGATCGTGAACGTTCCCTTGGAGGTCTCGACGGAGGCGACGTAGGTCTTCGCAGCGTCGATGCACATTGGTGGTGCCTTTTCGAACGTTGTGGTTCGCGCCGACGAGCCGTCGGCCGCGGGGCAGGCGGTGTCGCCGGTGACCGACGCGCCGGCCGCAGGGATCGTGATCGCCACCGGGGCCGGCGCGCTCGAGCTCGAGCTCGTGGCCGACACCGGCTTCTTGTCGTCACCGCTGCGCAGCGAAAGAACGACGATGACACCCACGATCGCAACGATGATCAATCCGATGTTCCGGACGGAACGCCAGCGCTGCTTGCGCTTCTGTTCGGCCATTGCGGCGGCGACGCGCGCTTGGCGCCCCTCGCGCTGACGCTCTCGTTTCTGGGAAGGCATGAGGGCGAAAAGCTACTGCCCGTGTCCCCGCAGGGGGAGTTCGGGCCGCTCGTCACGAACCTAAAGAGGCAAGATGAGCGTGTCCGGGGAGGCATCCGGGGAGGTGAGACAGGTCATGGTCACCGTGCCGGAAGATGATGAGAGCCCGTCGGCGTTCTCGGTCGAGGTCGGCCAGCGCCTGCGAGCGGTCCGCCGCGCCCGCGAGCTGTCCCTTGACGACGTCGAACGCACCTCCGGCGGGCGCTGGAGCGCTTCGGCTGTCGGCGCCTACGAGCGGGGGTTCCGCAATCTGAGCCTGCCCCGCCTGCGGGAGCTGGCGGAGTTCTACGGCGTCCCCATGGGGGTGCTGCTCGGCGAGGCCGATGGCCAGGGACGAGCCGCCGCCCGGATGGTCAAGGTCGTCCTCGACCTCGAGGCCCTCGGACGGATCCAGGAGGCCGACCCGGTGGTGCGGTACCTCCGGACGATCATCATCGAGCGCGGTGACTTCAACGGTCGGGTGTTGTCCGTGCGGCGCGACGACCTCCGGGCCCTTTGCGCCGTCCTGCACTCGACCGAGATCGAGCTGTTCGACACGTTGGAGCGGTGGGGCGCATTGCTGAGCGGCGGTCCGACAGAGGACGAGTGAGCCCCGGCGCCCATCGCGTCGAAAGAAGTGACGGATCCGCGGTTCGGGGCTCTAGCGTTGCCCGTCCGATGGCGCTCGTGGTCCAGAAGTTCGGTGGTACCTCTGTTGCCGATCCCGAACGCATCCGTCAGGTCGCCGACCACGTCGCGCGCACGCGTCGGCACGGCAGCGAGGTCGTGGTCGTCGTCAGCGCGATGGGCAAGGAGACCGACGAGCTGATCCGCCTCGCATCGGAGGTGGCGGTCGTACGCCCCGGCCGCGAGATGGACATGCTCATCACGGCCGGCGAGCGCAAGGCCACCGCGCTGCTCTGCATGGCCCTGCACGACATCGGTGTGCCCGCGGATTCGTTCACCGGAAGCCAGGCGGGCTTTCTGACGGATACGACGCACACGAACGCGCGGATCCTCGAAGTGCGCCCGGATCGGGTCCGTCAGTCGGTCGAGGCCGGACGGGTTCCGGTGGTCGGTGGCGCGCAGGGGGTGTCGACCGAGCGCGATGTCACCTTTCTCGGCCGCAACGGTTCGGATGTCACCGCAGTGGCCATCGCCCACGCGTTGGGCGCGGAGGCGTGCGAGCTGTACACCGACGTGTCGGGTGTGTACACGGCCGACCCGCGCGTCGTGCCGTCCGCCCGGCGCATGGCGAAGGTCAGCTTCGACGAGATGCTCGAGATGTGCGCCGCGGGATGCCCGAAGCCGTCGATGCGGGGTGCCGAGTTCGCCCGCACGTGGCGTGTGCCGTTGCATGTTCGCTCGAGCTTCACGTGGGAGCCGGGCACCTGGGTGGTGGAGGAGGATTCGTCCATGGAGCAAGCCGTCGTGTCTGCAGTCGTGCACGACACGTCAGAGGCGAAGGTCACCCTCGGAGGCGTACCCGACAAGCCGGGGATCGCCGCCCGGGTGTTCCGCGCGCTCGCTGACGCCGACGTGAACGTCGACATGATCGTGCAGAACGTGTCCGATCACGGCGTGACCGACATCAGCTTCACCGTGCCGCGCACCGACCTCGACACGGCAACGTCGATCACCGGTGAGCTGTCGAGTGAGATCGGCGCGACGGGGGTGACGACGGACCGCACCATCGCCAAGGTGAGCTTGGTCGGGGCGGGCATGAAGTCGAACCCCGGCGTCGCTGCCACGATGTTCGAGACGCTCGCCGCGGCCGCGGTCAACATCGAGATGATCTCCACCTCGGCGATCCGCATCTCGTGCATCGTGCGCGAAGCCGACATCGAACGCGCCGTCCAAGAGCTCCACACCGCCTTCGGCCTCGACGCCCCTTGAGGATTCTCCCTGGCAAACCGACACAAAAGTGTGTTGGTTTGCCAGGGGAACTCGTTCAGCGGGGGAAGAAGGAGCCGGCGCCGGCCATCCAGCCGCTGGTGTTGTGGAAGTTGCTGACGAAGGTGCCCGGCGCGACCACGGCGTCGATGGCGGCGACGGCATCCGCGTCGAGCGGCTCGTGCTCGGCGATGGCCAACGACTCTTGCAAGTGCTCGATGGTGCGCGGGCCGACGATCGGGCTCGTGACGCCGGGGCGATCGCGTAGCCACAGCAGCGCGAGCTGCCCGGAGGTGAGCCCGCGCTCGTCGGCCAGTTCCCCGGCGGCCTTCGTCGCGGTGAGCGCACCCTCCGTCAGGCGTTCCCGGGCGGCGGGCAGCCGTCCGGCCCGCGAGCCCTCCGGCGGTTCCGCCGTCGATCGGTACTTGCCCGTGAGGATCCCGCCGGCGAGCGGGGACCACGGCAGCAGCGCGAGGCCGTGCCGCAGCGCGAGCGGCACAAGCTCGTTCTCCGCTCGCCGGTCCAGCAGGTTGTACGGCGGCTGCTCGCTCACGTAGCGCGACCAACCGCGCTTGTCGCTCACCGCGAGGCACTCGTGCACGAACCACGCCGGGTGGGTCGAACAGCCGATGTTGATCACCTTGCCGGCGCGCACGAGATCGTCGAACGCGCCGAGCGTCTCTTCCGGATCGATGTCGAACAGCGGCCGGTGCAGCTGGTACAGGTCGATGCGATCGGTGCGCAGCCGCTGGAGCGAGGCCTCGCACGACCGCACGATGTGACGCCTCGACGCGCCCTGGTCGTTCGGGCCGCGGCCGGACGGGATGCCGACCTTGGTGGCCAGCACCACGTCGTCGCGCTTGCCGGCGCGCTCGAGCACTTCGCCGACGATGCGTTCGCTGTTGCCGCCGGTGTACACGTCGGCGGTGTCGATGAAGTTGATGCCGGCGTCGAGCGCGGTCAGCAGCATCTTCTCGGAGTCGGCCTCGTCACTCGGCCCGCCGAAGTTCATCGCACCAAGACAGAGTGCTGACACCTTCACGCCCGTTCGCCCGAGCGGGCGCAGTTCGATCATGCGACGAAGTTACCCATTGGCGATCGGCCCTACCTCGGGCCGTACTCTTGAGGTCGTGCGTGTCGGAGTGTTCGGAGCAACCGGTCAGGTCGGCGGCGTGATGCGCCGGCTGTTGGCCGAGCGATCCTTTCCCGTCGACGAGCTGCGCTACTTCGCGTCGGCCCGGTCCGCCGGTCGCACCTTGCCGTGGGCCGATGGCGAGATCGTCGTCGAGGAAGCCGAGACGGCCGACTACCGCGGGCTCGACGTCGCGTTGTTCTCCGCCGGCAAGTACGCCGCGAAGGACCTCGCACCGGTGATCGCGACCGCCGGGGCCATCGTGATCGACAACTCCTCGGCGTGGCGCATGGATCCCGACGTCCCACTCGTCGTGGCCGACGTGAACGACCACGACCTCGGCAACATCCCGAAGGGCATCGTCGCCAACCCGAACTGCACGACGATGGCGTTCATGGCAGTGCTCGCTCCGCTCCATCGCGAAGCCGGCCTGCGCCGGATCGTCGTGGACACCTACCAAGCGGTGTCAGGCGCGGGTGGCGTCGGAGTCGACGAGCTCGACGAGCAGCAACGCAAGGTGAGCGACCGCGCGTCCGCGTTGACGTTCGACGGACGGGCCGTCGAGTTTCCGCCCGCGCGCACCTTCCCGACGACGATCGCGTTCAACATCGTTCCGCTCGCGGGCTCGATCGTCGACGACGGCCGTGGCGAGACCGACGAAGAGCAGAAGATGCGCAACGAGAGCCGCAAGATCCTCGGCATCCCCGAGCTCGCCGTTGCGGTCACCTGCGTGCGCGTCCCGGTCTTCACCGGTCACTCGATGGCGATCCACGCCGAGTTCGAGCAGCCGCTCGATCCGCGGCAGGCCACCGAGCTGCTGCACAACGCGCCCGGAGTCGAGGTGGTCGACTTGCCGACACCGTTGCTCGCGGCCGGTGCCGATCCTTCGTACGTCGGGCGCATCCGGCGCGACGACACCGTCGACGGTGGCCGCGGGCTGTCGTTGTTCGTCTCGAACGACAACCTGCGCAAGGGCGCCGCGCTCAACGCGGTGCAGATCGCCGAGCGGCTTCCCGGCCTCAGCTGACGACTCAGTCGCACTCGCAGGGCGTACGCCCGCATCGCGGGCAGCCGTTCGCGTAGCGGGCCGCTGCGTCATCGAGTGACAGCCCGAGCTGGCCGGCGAGCGAGGCCAGCCAGGCCAACACGTCAGCGAGCTCCTCGAGCTGTTGCGCCGCGGTCCCCTTGCGGATCGCCTGCGCCAGCTCCCCGACCTCCTCGGTGAGCCATGCCACCGAAGCGGCGGTTCCCCGCGCCCGATCACGCTCGCCGTAGGTGTCGCGCATGAGCTGCTGGAAGCCTCCGAGGTCCATAATCGACGCATCTTCGCGAATCGACAGGACGCAGGCCGCCAACTGGGGGAGGCCCTCGGTGATCTCACGCCTGTCGCCGATGTGGTGGTGCTCGGGTTGCCCCGCGGCGGCGTGCCCGTGGCCCACGAGGTCGCGGCCGCGATCGGTGCGCCGCTCGATGTGTTCGTCGTCCGCAAGCTGGGGGCTCCGAGCCAGCCCGAGCTCGCGCTCGGCGCGGTGGCCAGCGGCGGGACGATCGTCCTGAACGACGAGATCCTCCGCCACCTCGGTGTCGACCGCGCCCGGCTCGACGCGATCATCGCCGCAGAGCGCGCCGTCGTCGACGAGCGCGACCTCGCCTATCGCGGCGACCGCGCTCCACTCGCGGTCGAGGGGCAGACCGTAGTGGTCGTCGACGACGGGTTGGCGACCGGCGCAACGATGCGCGCCGCTCTCGCGGCGTTGCGCACGCGGAACGTGGGTGAGCTCGTCGCCGCGGCCCCGGTGGCTCCGCCGGAGGTCGTGACGATGCTCGACGGCGAAGCGGACCGCGTGGTCGTGCTCGAGGCGCCGGACCGCTTCATCGCCGTGGGCGCGTGGTACGGCGACTTTCGGCAGGTGAGCGACGAGGAGGTCAGAGAGCTGATTCGTTGAGCAGCGCGGCGTAGACCTTTGGCGCGATGTTGCGTCCTGTCAGCAACACCGCAGTGGAACCGTCGCCGAGGTGGACCCGTCCGTGCAGCACCGCGGCGACTCCGACCGCTCCCGACCCTTCGACGATGAGTCCGTGCTCGCGCGCGAGGAACCGGATCGCATCCCCGATCTCGTTCTCGGTCACGCTGACGATCTCCGCGACGTAGCGACGGGCGAGACCGATCGTGACGCTGCCCGACTCGATGTTGCCCGCGAGTCCGTCGGCCAGCGTCGGTTGCACGACGATCGGCGATGCCCCACCATCGGCGAGGGCCGACTGGATGGCCGGCGACGCCGCGGCCTGGACTCCGACGACGCGCACCCCCGGGTGCAGGCTCGCGGCCAAGCCGATGCCCGAGATCAAACCGCCCCCGCCGATCGGCACCACGATCGTGCGCACGTCGGGCACCTGATCGAACAACTCGAGCGCGATCGAGCCTTGTCCGGAGATCGTGTCGGGATCGTTGTAGGGCGACACGAAGGTTGCGCCCTCGTCGGCCAGCGCGATCGCATACGCCTCGGCCTCGTCGTAGCTCGCGCCCTTCGGCACGAGCGTCACGTCGAAGCGCGCGAGTGCCGCGAGCTTGGCCGATGAGGCATTCTCGGGTACCACGATCGTCGCGGTCATCCCGAACGCCGTCGCGGCGTACGCAACGCCGAGCCCGTGATTGCCCGCCGACGCGGTGACGATCGGCGTGTCCCGGTCGCGTCCCGCAGCACGTGCAACCGCCACGAGCGCGCCGCGCACCTTGAACGAGCCCGTTGGCTGAAAGGTTTCGAGCTTCAGAACGACGCCGGCCCCGAGCGCCGGGCTGGCGAGCACCGGCGTCGGGGCCAGATGGCGAGCGACGATCTCGCTTGCCGGTAGTACATCATCAGCGGTTGGTGTCCGAACGTTGCGCACCAACCGCTGATTGTTGCCTAGAACGTCGTGACGCGGTCCCGGTCACGCAGATCGACGGGCTCGCGCTCGCGGTCACCATCGACACGCTCGCCTTCGCCGTCCGTGCGGTGGTACGCCGCGTGCTCTTCCTCGAGCGCCGCGATGTGCCGCTCACGGTGTTCCTCGGCCTCGCGCGCCTCGAGGCGGTGGCGCCGGCGGCGCACCATGCCGTCGCGCAGCAGCATCACGCCGAGCGCCGCGGCCAAGCCGGTCACCAGGCCGGCGACGAACACGAGCGAAATCGACGTGGTGTACCCCTGGTTGAACGCGTCGACGTCGATGGAGAAATTGTTCTCGATCACGAATTCGATGCCGAACACCGAAGCGGCGGCGAGAAGGAGGAGGCCGATGATCGCCATGATTTTCTCCTGGTTCAGGCGCCCGCTCGACAGGGCGTACCCGCACGGCGGTGGGGGATACCCCGAGCCCTCAGGGTCATCCCCAATGGCGATCGCACCGCCCAAATCGGATGATCTCGACATGGATCATGCGGGTCGTGCGCCGGCGGTGCCGGTGCCCGGAGTGTCCGTCTGGTGGCCGCAGGTCCTCCGTGAGCTCGTGTTCTTCGGCCCGCGGTCGGCGAACCGGGGTACGAGGGCGACCACGAACTCGGCCGGACGAGGTCGTGTAGACAGCGCGCATGGACTCGCGAGCACGCGCGACCGCTCTGGTGCTGGAAGCGCCGCGCCGACTCGTCGAGCGCGAATTCGAGCTGCCGCGGCTGGGTGACGATGACGGCCTGTTGCGCGTCGAGGCCTGTGGGCTGTGCGGGACCGATCACGAGCAGTACACCGGGCACCTTCCGGCCGGGTTCGCGTTCATCCCCGGCCACGAGGCGGTGGGGGTCATCGAAGCGGTCGGCGGCCGCGCCGCGGCGCGCTGGGGTGTGCAGGTCGGCGACCGTGTGGCCGTCGAGGTGTTCCAGTCGTGCCGCGCGTGCGACGAGTGCCGCGCCGGCCGCTATCGCCGCTGCGTCCGACACGGCATGGGCGACATGTGCGGGTTCATCGATGTGGCGAAGCCGCCCGGATTGTGGGGCGGGTACGCAACGCATCAGTACCTCGGACCGGACGCGATGCTGTTGCCGCTCCCGAAGGACCTGGACCCGGTCGTCGCCACGCTCTTCAACCCACTCGGCGCGGGGATCAGGTGGACCACGACGGTCGGCGGCGCGGGCCAGGGCGACGTCGTCGCGGTGCTCGGTCCCGGCATCCGTGGGCTGTCGGCGTGCGTCGCCGCCAAGGAAGCCGGGGCCGCGTTCGTCGCCATCACCGGCGTCGGTCCGCGCGACACCGGGCGTCTCGCGCTGGCGGCGCAGTTCGGCGCGGACCTGGCCATCGACGTTGCGGTCGAGGATCCGGCGAAGGCGCTGCGCCGAGCGACCGGTGGACGGCTGGCCGACGTGGTCGTGGATGTCACCGCCAAGGCCCCCACGGCGCTGGCGCAAGGTGTCGCCCTGGCCCGGCCCGGCGGGACCGTCGTCCTCGCCGGGACGAGAGGCAGCCCCGACACGCCCGGGTTCTGGCCGGACCACGTCGTCTACAAGGAGCTGCACCTGGTGGGAGCGCTGGGCGTCGACGTCGCGGCCTACCGCGCCGCGATCGACGTGCTCACGGCCCGGCGCTGGCCGTTCGAGGACGTACCCCGCCAGTGTTCGGGGTTCGAAGCTGCGGGGGAGCTGCTCAAGACGATGGCGGGCGAGATCGAGGGCGAGGCTCCGGTGCACGCCGTGCTCGTGCCCTGACCGGACTCCTGGAGGGCGAGGCCGGTGTCAGCGAAGCAGTCCGGTCTGACCACCCCGCTCGCCGCGAGTGTCCACCATTTTGTCTAGTTCGTCGTCGACGCCGAAATGACCCGGTCGGGCCATAGACCCCACGTATTGCGCTGGTACCCTCACTCTTCGTGACCTCTCGGCGGAGCAACCTCAACGAAACTGCCCATCGGGCACCAGACGGCGCCCCGGCCCCCCGTGGCTCGGGGCGTTCCGTGGTCTGGTTCCAGCGGAAGGTGTCCCCCCGCGGCCTCGTCGCGGCCTGCGTCGCGGCGCTGACGCTGCTGTCCGCGGCCGGGCCCATGGCGGCGGCCAAGCCGGGCCGCGACCACCGCAGGAGCGATGACCCGGAGTGGCAATGGGACAGCGCGGGTGAGACCGACGTCCTCGTCGTGGGTCTCTCGTCGAGCCACGCTCGCGGCAAGGTCAACAGCAAGCACGGAACGGTGTTGGGGGAGCTGCCGATCGTCGACGCCGTAGGCGCCAGCGTGACGGCCGGCGAGCTCGATGCGCTGACCGACGATCCCGAAGTGTTCGTGGTGCCGAACGTCGCCGTCGACGTCACCGGTGTTGCGGATGCGACGCCCCGGCTCCCGGCCTCGGTGTACCCGCAGACGACCGGAGCGTCGACGCTCCAGGCCGATGGGACGACGGGACAGGGCGTCACGGTTGCGGTGCTCGACACCGGCATCGCCGCGCTGCCCGACTTCGCGGGCCGCATCGTCGGTGGCGTCGACTTCAGCGGCGAAGGCGATCCGTACAAGGACAGCTTCGGTCACGGCACCTTCGTCAGTGGGCTGATCGCGGGCAACGGGGCGTCCTCGCAAGGCGCGTACGTCGGTGAGGCTCCCGGAGCTTCGCTCGCGTCGGTCAAGGTGGCGGGCGCCTCGGGCTCGACGGATCTCTTCACGGTCCTCCGTGGTCTCCAGTGGACCGTGGCCAACCGGAAGTCGCTGAACATCGGTGTCCTCAACATCTCGATGGGTACCCCGCCGTTCCCATCGTCGTCGATCAATCCGCTCGACCGTGCCGTCGAAGCGGTGTGGCGCAGCGGCATCGTCGTGGTGACCTCCGCGGGCAACACCGGTCCGATCAACGGCACGATCACCTCACCGGGCGACGACCCGATGGTGATCACCGCGGGAGCGCTCGACGACAACGGCACCGCGATCGCCATGGACGACACCATGACGACGTTCAGTGGCGTCGGTCCGACCGCCGTCGATGGTTGGTTCAAGCCTGATCTGGTCGCGGCCGGCCGGTCCGTGGTCAGCCTCCGAGTTCCCGATTCGACGATCGACTCGGCGAACCCGACCGCTCGTGTCGGAACGGCCAACTTCGTCGGCTCCGGTACGTCGTTCAGCGCGGCGATCACGAGCGGGGCGGTCGCGATGCTCCGGCAGCTGAACCCTGGATGGAATCCTGATCGAGTCAAGGGTGCGCTGCTCGCGGGCGCCAGCGCCGGTCCGGTCGGCAACCCCTTCGTCGACGGTTTCGGTTCGCTCAACGTCGCCACCGCCTCGAAGGCCACGGCGGTGCTGAAGCAGAACGTGCCGGCACTGACATTGCCCAACGCGACGGTGTCGCTGTTCGTCACCGGCGCCGGTTCAGCGTGGAACGGCTCTTCGTGGAACGGTTCGAGCTGGAAGGGCTCTTCGTGGAACGGCTCTTCGTGGAACGGTTCGAGCTGGAACGGCTCTTCGTGGAACGGTTCGAGCTGGAACGGTTCGAGCTGGAACGGCTCGGCCTGGAACGGCTCTTCGTGGAACGGCTCTTCGTGGAACGGTTCGAGCTGGAACGGCTCGGCTTGGAACGGCTCTTCGTGGAACGGCTCTTCGTGGAACGGTTCGAGCTGGAACGGCTCAAGCTGGAACGGCAGCTCGTGGAACGGGTCGGCTTGGAACTGATGGCACGCCAGCCTCGAGCCTCGAGTCTGCCCTTTGCGGCGTGGGTCACCGTCCTCGTCGCGTTCCTGAGCGGCGTCGGAACCCTCGCGATCGCCGTATCCAGTGCGACGACGATCGACCGAGGCTCGATGGCGACGGTCATGATCCTCACCGCGCTGGTCGTCGGCAGCTGGGTGTGGCCGCTGATGATCTTCCGCGACTCGAGCACGGAGTCCGAGGCCCTCCATCTCGATGAAGGTTTTCTCGTCATCATGGCGATCGTCCTCACGCCGTCCGCGGTCGTGATCGGCTTCGGTGCGGCGATGGTGTTCGCTCAGTTCGCCCGCCGGCGCCCCTTGGTCAAGTCGCTGTTCAACTTCGGGCAGGTGCTGACTGCCGTCGGTCTCTCGCTGGTCAGCTTCCATGCCGTTGCCGGCCCGAACGTCACCGCGTCACCCCGGGTGCTCACCGCCGCCGTCGTGGCCGCGCTGGTCTTCTTCATGGTGAACACGCTGGCACTCGGCGCCATCCTGGCGGCGACCGGGGCACCCCTCCGCGGGGCGCTGCGAGACGGTCTCGAGATTCGATTCCTGTTGGTGGGCGCGAGCGTGGCTCTCGGTCTGCTGAGCGCCCTCGCCATCACCGCGTACTCGTGGTCGCTCGTCGTCGCCCTCGTGCCGATGCTGATCCTGCGCCAAGTGCTCGCCGGTCACTTCCGCGCCCGCCACGACCGCGCCCGCCTTCGAGGACTGTTCGACGCAACGCTCGACGCGCACCGCGCGATCGGCGCGGGCGGCGTCCCCGACGTGCTGTTGACGTCGGCGAAGTCGCTGCTCCGGTGCCCTTCGGCCGAGTTCGTGGACAGTCCTTCCGGTGACGGCGTGAGCGTCGAGTTGGACGCAGGCGGCCGCTGGCTCGAGGTCTCCGGGCGCAGCCGCTCCGAGCCCTTCGATGACGCCGACCGCGCCCTGCTCGAAGCACTGGCCGCTGTCGGTTCTGGCGCTCTCACGAACGCAACGCTGTTCGAGGAGGTCCGTTACGAGCGCAACCGGCTGGAGGCCATCACCTCGAGCCTCGGCGAAGGCGTGTGCGCAGTCGACGCGAGTGGGCGCCTGACGTTCGTGAACCCGGCGGCGGAGGACATCTTCGACTGGCCGGGCATCGCAGACGTTGCGGACGAGAACGCTCCCCCGGTTGCGCCGAGCTTTCTCGCCGCGCCGGCATTGCGCTGCATGGAGTTGCGGCGCACCGTGCGCAACGACGACACGACGTTCGAGCGCGCCGACGGCTCCGTGTTCCCCGTCGCGTTCACTGCGTCGCCCATCATCGACGGTGACGAGGTCATCGGGGCGGTGATCGCGTTCCGAGACATCGCCGAGCGCAAGGTCTTCGAAGAGCAACTCGCCCAACACGCGTTTCATGACGCACTCACGGGTCTGCCGAACCGCCGGCTCTTCCTCGACCACCTCGATCACGCCATCCGGCGCTCAGGTCGGAGCCACGAGACGCACGCCGTGCTCTTCGCGGACGTCGACCGGTTCAAGCTGATCAACGACAGCCTCGGTCACCACTCCGGCGACCAGTTGCTGATCGCGATGGCGAGCCGCCTGAAGCAGGCCCTCCGCCCTGGCGACCTCCTCTCCCGCTTCGGCGGCGACGAGTTCACCGTGCTGTTGGAGGATGTCGGCGACGCGGACGAGGCGGTCGCCGTCGCCCGCCGGATCCTTGCGCAGCTCCGGCAACCGATCGCACTCGGTGACAGCCACGAGACGGTGGCCACCGTCAGCATCGGCATCGCCCTCACGAGCTCTGACAAGAGCCGCGACGACATCCTGCACGACGCCGACGTGGCGATGTACCAGGCCAAGGCGAAGGGTCGCACCGGGCACTACGTCGTGTTCGACGCGACTGCGATGGGTACGCGCTCACCCGAGCGCCTCGATCTCGAAACCGCCCTGCGCCGCGCAGTGGAAGCCGACGAGCTCGTCGTGTACTACCAGCCCCTCGTCTCGGTGAGCTCTGGTGACTGCATCGGCGCCGAGGCGCTCGTCCGGTGGCAGCACCCCGAGCGCGGGCTCCTGCCGCCGTCCGAGTTCATCGGCCTGGCCGAGGAGACCGAACTGATCCTGCCGATCGGTCGCTACGTGCTCGAACAGGCCTGCTGGCGAGCCCGGTCGTGGCGCGACCAGTTCGGCATCGCCCTGAGCATGAGCGTGAACCTGTCACCCCGGCAGTTCATGCAGACCCGCCTCGTGGAGGAAGTCCGCGACATCCTGGCGACGACGGGCGTCGACCCGAGCCAGATCTGCCTCGAGATCACCGAGAGCTTGGCGATGAGCGACGTGGAATGGGTCGCGGGGGTGTTGCTCGAGCTGAAGAGCCTCGGCGTCCGCGTCGCGATCGATGACTTCGGCACGGGCTACTCGTCGCTCGGCTACCTGAAGCAGTTCCCCGTCGACGTCGTGAAGATCGACCGCAGCTTCGTCTCCGGTCTCGCAACGAGCGCGGTCGACGCGGCCATCGTCGCCGCCGTAATCGGTCTCGCCGATGCGGTCGGCATGACGACCGTCGCCGAGGGCGTCGAGACGAGCGACCAACTCGAGCGTCTCAGATCGCTCGGCTGCAAGACCGTGCAGGGATACCACCTCGCCCGGCCGATGCCCGCCAGCGCGATGGAATCACTCCTGTGGGCACAGACCGAGGAGTCCGTCCGGCTCGTGAGCGTGGCTCGTGGCCGGCTGGACGACGGTGCCTTCGACGTCATCGGCGACGGGATGCGCAACGCACCCGCGTTCGCCAGCCGCGCCGCCTCCTGAACCCCGGCTACCAGGTGTCGATGAACGGACGCTTCTTGCCCTCGCGCGGCGCGAGCGGGGGCGCGGCTTGCAACGCGTTCACGACGCGCCGCCGGGAGTCGACAGGGTCGATCACGTCGTCGATCTCGAAGTACGTGGCCGTGTTGAGCGCCTTGCCCGCCTCGTAGGCGCGCGCGACGAGTCGCTGGTACTCCGTCTCGCGCGCGTCGGCGTCGTCGATGGCGTCGAGCTCGCGCCGGTAGCCGAGTTGCACGGCGCCCTCGAGCCCCATCCCGCCGAACTCACCGGTCGGCCACGCGACGGTGAACACCGGGGCCCGGAAGCTGCCGCCCGCCATCGACTGCGCACCGAGGCCATACCCCTTGCGCAGGATGATCGTGAAGAACGGCACCGTCATGCTGGCAGCGACGACGAACATGCGACTGAAGTGCCGCACCTGGGCGGTCTTCTCCGCCTCGGGCCCGACCATGAAACCGGGCGTGTCGCACAGGAAGAGGATCGGCAGGTCGTACGCATCGCACAGCTGCATGAACCGCGCCGCCTTGTCGGCGCCGTCGCTGTCGATGGCGCCTCCGAGGTGCACGGGATTGTTGGCGATGATCCCGAGCGGACGTCCTTCGATGCGGACCAACGCGGTGACGATGCCGACGCCGAACTGCGGCCGGAGCTCGAGGACCGACCCCGTGTCGCACAGTGTGTAGACCACGGCGTGCACGTCGTAGACCCGCAACCGGTTCTCGGGGATCACGGAGCGCAGCAGTCGCTGGTCGGCGCACTCC
>JBEEFX010000079.1:0-10868 GCA_041166365.1 Acidimicrobiaceae bacterium | reverse complement strand
GCAGACCGAGCAACTGCAACGGCTCGTCGACGCGACCGTCGAGGAGTTCGGCCGAGTCGATGTGCTGGTCAACAACGCGGGCGGCACACCGCCCCGACCGGCGATGCACACGAGCGAGGCCTTCTTCGAGAACGCGCTGCGCTTCAACGTCACTGCCGCGTTCCTCCTGACGAAGCTGGCCGCTCGACAGATGGTCGACACGGCCGGCGAGGGCAGCATCGTCAACATCTCGTCGCGATCCAGCGACATGGTGCAGACGAGCTTCGTCGCGTACGCCGCCGGCAAAGCGGCGCTGAACATGGTCACGAAGAACATGGCCGCCGAGCTCGCGCCTCGCGTGCGCATCAATGCCATCAGCGTGGGGGGCGTGGCGACCGAGTCGCTCGAGATGGTCCTCACCGACGACACGTTGCGCGCCCAATTCGAAGCGAACACGCCGATGCGCCGGCCGGGTACGCCCGAGGACATTGCCTGCGCCGCGCTCTACCTGGCCTCGCCGGCGTCGTCCTGGGTCACTGGCAAGGTGTTCCAAGTCGACGGCGGCACCGAATCCCCGTCGATCAGCGTTCCCGCCCCGCCGCTCGAACCCGCCGACCCCGTCCCAACTCGGGGCACGTAGGGCACAAGCCCTCAAGTCCGGGGCCGATCAGCCGAAGTGAACCGGAGACTGGGGGGCGGTCTTGAAGATCTCGGTTGCACAACTGCGGTCGGCCGTACGCGGTACGGGGGAAGAGGGGCGCAAGCGCGCGTCCGTCGACCCGCTGGTGTGGGCCTACGTGATCAACCCCGTTTCCCTGGCCGCCTTCCTGTTGCTGCGGCACTGGAGCCTCGTCGCCGACGAGCCGGTCTGGGCGTACCTCGTCGTCCTCTGGGGCGGAGCCGTCGCCTCCACGGCAACGGAGATCTGGTTCCGGCGGCGGCCATCGCTGTGGTCGCTGCACGCGAGGATCCTCATGCAGGCAGCGGCCGCTACCGCGGCGCTCTACGTCACCGGCTGGGGCCCGGTGATGGCCGTTGCCTACGCGTTCATGGCGCAGGAGAACGTGGCGCGCACCGGGGCGAGCACCTGGAGGATCACGGCGCTGTACAGCGCACTGGGGATCGCGGTGGGCCAGTTCGCCATCGCCACCGGAGTCGCGCCGACGATGATCGACGAGCCGTTGGTGCACGGCATCGCCGTGCTCAACGGGCTCGCGGTGCTCTTCGTCGTTCGCATGGCCGGCGCGGCGACCGCGCAGAAGGAGCAAGCCGAAGCGACGGTACGCGAGAGCGAGGACCGCTTCCGATCGCTCGTGCAGAACTCGTCTGATCTCACGCTGGTTCTGGAAGGCGGAATCATCACCTACGCGAGCGAAGCGAGCGAGCGGTTGCTCGGGTTCGCACCACAGGACCTGGTCGGACATCCAGCATCCGAGCTCGTGCACCCGGACGACCTGCCGTGGCTCCGCGACCGCATCGCCGCCGACTTCGCGAACACATCGCTCGCACAATCGGTGGAGCTGCGAGCGCGACGGGCCACCGGCGACTGGGTCCACATCGAGGCGGTGGTCGCCAACCTGGCGGATCGGCCATCGGTTCGCGGCATCGTCGTGAACGCGCGCGACATCACCGAGCGCAAGCAGGCCGAAGCCGCGCTCGAGCACCAGGCGCTGCACGACGGGCTCACCGGGCTCCCGAACCGCTTGTTGTTCCTCGATCGACTCGACCACGCGATCACGCGCGCCAACCGAGACGCCGATACCGCGCCCGCGGTGATGTTCCTCGACCTCGACCGATTCAAGCTCGTCAACGACGGCATGGGTCACGACGCCGGCGACGAGTTGCTGGCGGCGGTGGCGGCTCGACTGCGTGTGGCGATTCGTCCCGGAGACACGATCGCCCGGTTCGGTGGCGACGAGTTCGTGCTGCTCGTCGAGTCCGTGACCGATCGATCACACGCGGAAGAGCTCGCCGGCCGGGTACTCGCGTGTTTCGGACACGCCTTCGTGGTGGACGGCGAGAGCTTGCTCATCTCGGCGAGCGTCGGCGTTGCACTTTTCGATTCGACCCACACCGCGGCGGAGTTGGTGCGGGACGCGGACGCCGCCATGTATCGGGCGAAGTCGCAGGGCCGCGGCCGGATGCAGATGTTCGACGCGACGACCCGAGAACACGAGCTACAGCGGGTGCACACCGAGAACGCGCTGCGCGGCGCGCTCGACCACGACGAACTGCGCGTCTTCTACCAACCGATCTTTGCGCTTCGTGATCTCCGGCCGGTCGGCGTCGAGGCCCTGGTGCGCTGGCAACACCCCACCCGGGGCCTGCTGCCGCCTTCGGAGTTCATCGAGGTGGCCGAGGACAGTGGCCTCATCGTCCAGTTGGGCGCGTGGGTGCTGGCGGAGTCCTGACGGCAGCTCGCCGAGTGGAACCGGCACCGTCCCGAGGGGCAGACGCTCAGCCTCAGCGTGAACCTGTCCGCTCGTCAGCTCGGTGAACCGGGGCTCGTCGACATGGTCCGCACCACCCTGCACGACGTCGGCATCGACCCGGGCCGCGTCGACATCTGGCTGGAGGTCACCGAGACGCTCGTGCTTCGCGATCCGGAGACGGCCGCCGCGCGGCTCGCCGAGCTCCGCGCGCTCGGCGTGCGCTTGGCGGTCGACGACTTCGGCACGGGCTACTCGTCGCTGAGCTATCTGCGGCGGTTCCCGGTGAGCGCGTTGAAGATCGACCGTGCCTTCGTCGCCGGCCTGGGCCACTCGGCCGAGGACGAGGCGATCGTGCTCGCGATCGTGCGGCTCGCACACGCCCTCGGACTTCAAGTCGTCGCCGAGGGTGTGGAGAGCGAGGTGCAGCTCGCCCGCCTGCAAGCCATCGGATGCGAGTATGCCCAGGGCTTCCTCTTGCAGGTACCGCTCCCGGCGGATCAGCTCCAGCTACACACGCTGGAACGAAATGGGAAGGTGCTGCAATCCGCGCAGCACCATTCGTTCGCTCCACACGGGTGAGCCGGCGAGCTGGATCCTGTCGAGCCTCGAGGTGAGGGCACGCAGCGCGAGCTCGGCTTGCAGCCGGGCGAGGTGCGCGCCGAGACAGGAGTGCACGCCCATGCCGAACTGGAGATGGTGAGCCGCGTCGGGCCGGTCGACTCGCACGTCGTCGACATCATCGCCCCACCGGGCGGGGTCACGGTTGGCCGCACCCACACAGCAGTAGATGACGTGACCCGCGTCGATGGTGCCACCGGCGAGCTCGATGGGTTCGGTGGCGATGCGGCGTACGAATTGATTGGGTCCGTCCCAGCGCAGGAACTCGTTCACCGCGTTCGGCCACAGCGACGGATCCGCCCGCAGCCGTTCGAGCTGCTCGGGATGCGCCATGAGGGCGCGCAAACCGGTGCCGATCAACGCCGTCGTCGGCTCGTGGCCGGCGACATACAACGTCACGAGTTGTGCGACGAGCTCGTCGCGTGAGAGCCGGTCACCTTCCTCCTCGGCCTGCACCAGCTCGGTCATGATGTCGCCCGCCGGCCGGCGGCGCTTCTCCTCGACCTGCTCCTCGAGGTAACGCTCCATCTCGCCGAGTTGCCGCAGGCATTCGTCACGCTCCGCCTCGCTGATCACCGGGTCGAGGTTGCGGGCGACGGCCGACGTCCAGTCCCGGAAGCGAGGCGACGCTTCGTCAGGGATACCGAGCATCTCGCAGAAGATCGCGACCGGCAGCGGATAGGCGAAGTCGGCGATCACGTCCATCTCGCCGCGGGCGACCAGTTGGTCGAGTGCAGCGTCGACGCGAGTGCGAACCATGTCGCGCAGCGCATCGATCGCGCGGATGCCGAACGGCTGCTGCATGAGGCGCCGAAGCCGCGCATGGTCCGGGTCGTCCCGCAGCACCAGCGTGTCGGTCTTTCGCTGCGTCGCCGACAGTCGTGTCCGCTCGGCCTCGACGAAGCCGGTGGGCTTGGCGTTGTCGAGCTCGACGCTGATCGTCGGCTCGCGC
Organism: Acidimicrobiaceae bacterium; assembly: GCA_041166365.1. Lineage (GTDB taxonomy): Bacteria > Actinomycetota > Acidimicrobiia > Acidimicrobiales > JACDCH01 > DASUCS01. The sequence goes on along the minus strand of JBEEFX010000079.1, from coordinate 6,887 downwards.
AGCACGTGGGTGACGTCTTCGTAGCGGGTCAGCACCCAACCCTCGAGGAGGTCGGACCAGTGCACCGGGTCGTCCGTTCGGAGCCGCGCGTACTGGCCGTACGGCGACTCGACGTAGCCCGCCTCGAACGGGTCGAAGCTCAAGCGTTGCCCCCGGTGAGCCTCATACGGCCCATCTTCGCCTAAAGCTCGTGGCCGGGTTCCGCCGATCCCTTGTTGATGGCTTCTCGGCGGTCGGCGCTCGGGCGTTTCGCCCAAATGGCACTTCTGGTGCTGACGGCCGCCCTCACACTCCTCGTGACCCCCGCCCCCGCGCGGGCCGACGTCGGCGCCCCCAGCTGGTGGGACGGTGACTGCGACGCCAATCACTGGAACCCCGCCGCATCGGCCGCGGGCTGGACCGGCATCGGCGCGCATCGCCTCGGCGCTTCGTACATGGGCGTCCCCGTCTGCGGCCCTCGCCGGTCGGGCGACGGGGCCCCTGACGTGCAGTGGGCCCGCCCTGGATGGGGGCATTTCGAATGGGAGTGCGTCGAGCTCGCGATGCGCTTCATGGCCCAGATCTACGACGTCAAGGCCTACGGCGCGAACGGCAACACCGTCGTCAGCAACTACTCGCCTGCCTACGGCGGCAACCTGCAACGAATCGACAACGGCACTCCCGGGGTCGCACCGCAACCCGGTGATGTGATGTCCTTCGACACGCCGAGCTACCCGGGCGCGCACTTCGGGCACGTCGCGGTGGTCGTGTCCACCGCGGTTGACGGCAACGGCAACGGTTCGATCAAGCTCATGACGCAGAACGACACCGTCGACGGCTGGCGAACGTTGAGCGTCACCGGTCGGGTCGTCGCCAGCTTCGGTGCGCAGGTGCCCTACGGCTGGCTGCACGATCCGGCTGGCCGCGGCGGTTGGAGCACGGCGTCACTCCCGCTCGGCGACGGCCCCGCGGTGGTCTCGTCCGGGCCCGGCACGGAGGACGTCTTCGTTCGCGGCACCGATGACGCGCTGTGGACGCAACGCTCGGTCAATGGTGTGTGGAGTGGTTGGTCCAGCTTGGGTGGGGTGCTCACGAGCCCACCCGCGGCGGTGTCGCCGCGGCCGGGCGTCGTCGACCTGTTCGTGAAGGGCACCGACGACGGCGTGTGGACCACACGCTCGACGAACGGAACCTGGTCGGGATCATGGATACCACTCGGTGGTGTTCTGCGCAGCGGGACCGGTGTCGCGTCATCACAGGCCGGAGCGGTCGACCTGTTCGTGCGCGGCACCGACGACGCGGTGTGGACTCGGCATGCGCTCGACGGCGTGTGGACGGACTGGACCTCCCTCGGTGGCGTGCTGACCTCCGGACCGACTGCGGGTTCACCGTCCGCCGGAGTGACCGACCTCTACGTCCGCGGCACGGACAACAGCGTGTGGACCCGCCGTCTCACCAGTGGCGGACTCGGCGACTGGACATCGCTCCGGTGGATCGTCAGTAGTCCGGTGGCCCCGGTCTCGCCGGCGTCCGGCACGCTCGATCTGTTCGCTCGCGGCACCGACGACGCGCTGTGGGTACTGCGCTTCACCAACGGCGCCCAAAGCGTTCCGACGAGTATGGGTGGCGTGCTCCGGTAGGTCTGCTGAAGTGGTGGCCGGGATGCGGCACTTCACCACGCAGGAACGCCGGGACCGGCTGGCGGTCCGTCACCACCTCGTAGGGCCGAGCAAGCGCACGGAGGTCGCCGACGTCGCCCGCGCCCTCGTCGGCCTGCACGGCACCGATCCTGCGTCGATCTTCCTGTCAGCGGCCGCCCGCATGAAGCGACCGACGATCGAGTCCATCGAGGACGCCCTGTACGAGCACCGCACCGTCGTACGAGTGCTCGCGATGCGGCGGACCCTCTTCGTGGTGCCGGTCGATCTCGTGTCGATGGTCCAGGCGGCGGCGTCGGATGCGGTCGCGGCGAACGAGCGCAAGCGGCTGTTGCAATGGATCGACGCGGCCGGCATCGCCTCCGACTCCGCGAATTGGCTGCAAACGGTGAGTGACAAGACGCTCGCCGTCGTACGCGAGCTCGGCAGTGCGACGACCACGGAGATCGCCGCGCACGTGCCTGAGCTCCGGCGCAAGATCGTGCTCGCACCCAACACCAAATGGGGGACCGAGCAATCGATCGGCACACGGGTCGTGCCGCTGCTCGGTGTCGAGGGTCGCATCGCCCGCGGGCGTCCGCGCGGGTCGTGGATCAGCACGCAACATCGGTGGGAGCCGATCGAGCACTGGCTGCCCGGTGGTCTGGAGCGCATCGACACCGACGAAGCCCGCGCCCAGTTGGTGTCTCGTTGGCTGCGCGCCTTCGGACCGGCTCCGGTCAGCGATCTCCGGTGGTGGACGAAGTGGACGTTGCGCGCCACGCGCCAGGCCCTCGGCGCGGTCGGTGCCGAGGAAGTCGACATCGCGGGTGTGCCCGGCGTTGCGCTCGCGGACGACCTCGAGGTGTCGAAGCCCGTCGAGCCCTGGATCGCCCTGCTCCCGTCGCTTGATCCCACGGTGATGGGTTGGCAGGAGCGCACCTGGTTCATGGGCGACCACGGCCGGCAGCTCTTCGATCGGGCCGGCAACGCGGGTCCGACCGTCTGGTCCGATGGTCGAGTGGTCGGCGCATGGGCGCAACGACCGGACGGCGACATCGTGTGGCGCCTGTTCGAAGATGTCGGCTCCGGCGCGAAGGAGGCGATCGCGAAGGAGGCGACGCGGTTGCACGACTGGATCGGAGCAACACGGTTCACTCCGCGGTTCGGGCCACGCTGGACGCCCGAGTGAGTACGTTGCGGGCGTGTCGAATCGACCCCCGTCACCCCGCATCCCGCCGCTGGCTCCCGAGGAGCAGGACGACCAGACCCGCGAGCTGTTGGCCGGAGCCGCCGCCCCGGGCATTCCCGCCGCGAACATCTTCGCCACGCTCGTGCGCCATCCCGGACTGTTCCGCAAGTGGATGCCGTTCGGCGGCAAGCTCCTCAGCGGCAAGCTCCCGGCCCGTGAGCGCGAGATCCTCATCCTCCGTACGGGCTGGCGCTGCCAGTCCGTGTACGAGTGGGGGCAGCACGTCCTGGTCGGCCGGGCGGCGGGCCTCACCGACGACGAGATCGAGCGATTGAAGGCCGGTCCCGACGCGCCGGGCTGGGATTCGTTCGATGCCGCGCTCGTGCGCGCCGCGGACGAGTTGCACGACGACGCATGCATCTCGGATGAGACCTGGGCCGCGCTCGCGGCCCGCTACGACGTGCCGCAGTTGACGGAAGTCCCGATGGTCGTCGGCCAGTACCACCTCGTGTCGTTCACGCTGAACTCGCTCGGCGTGCAGCGCGAGCCGGGCGTCCCCGGGTTCGACGGATGACGGGGCCGCGACTCACGGGCAAGCGCGTGCTCGTCGTCGGCGCGGGAACACAGCCGTCCGACGATCCCGAAGCGCCCGTGGGCAACGGACGCGCGATTGCCGTCCTCGCGGCGCGTGAGGGCGCATCGGTCTTGTGCGCCGACCGCGACGGCCCCGCGGCCGAGGAAACCGCCAAGTGGATCGCGGGGGAGGGTGGTGCCGCGGAGGTCATCGTCTCGGATGTGACGTCGGAAGACGAGTGCCGCGCGTTGATCAGCGCCGCACGCGACCACGGCTCGCTCGATGGCCTCGTGCTCAACGTCGGCATCGGCCGGGGCGGTGGCCTCAGCGGCACGACGGCACAGGACTGGGACATCACGTTCGCGGTGAACCTGCGCGGCCACTTCCTGGTCGCGCGTGACGCCCTTCCCGAGCTCTCCGACGGCGCCGCCATCGTCTTCATCAGTTCGGTCGCGGGACTCCGGCCCGGCAGCTTTCTTCCGGCGTACGACGCATCGAAGGCGGGTCTCGTCGGCCTGTGCCGTCATGTCGCGCTCGAGGGTGCCCGACGGAACATCCGCGCCAACGTCGTCGCGCCCGGGCTCATCGACACGCCGCTCGGGCGATGGGCATCACGCGGTCGGGCGTCGCGCGAGCGCACGCCCGTGCCGCTCGGCCGCCAGGGAACTGCGTGGGAGGTGGCGTCGTCCACGGTGTTCCTGCTGTCGGACGACGCGAGCTACATCACCGGTCAAGTGCTCGCGGTCGACGGTGGATTGACCCTGATCTGATCGGCCGTGTCAGCCGGCCCGAAGTGGGATGTCGAGGTACCACTCGCCGTGATCCAGGTGCGTGTGCGTGGTGGGCGCGACGTGGTGCGCGAATCCGAGTGCTCGATGGTTCTCGCCGAGGACCGTCGCGGTGAGCGAGTCGACCCCGTGCTCGAGGGCGTCGGTCGTCAGCCGGCGGATCAGGAGCGTGCCGAGGCCGTGGCCCTGCCACGCATCCTCGACGACGATCGCGACCTCGGCGTGGGTCGTGCCGTCGACCCGGTCGTAACGCACGACGGCGACGATCTCGTCGTCGACGACGGCGACGATCGCCTGCCGGCGCTCGTGATCGACCTCGGCCAGGTGGTGGAGCATCTTCTCCGAGGGTGCCTTCACCGGTTGAAAGAACCGGAGGTGCACGGTCTCGGGCGACAAGCGGAAGAACAGCCGGCGCAAGCGATCGACGTCGTCGGTCTGCATCGGACGAAACGTCATCTCGCAGCCGTCGACCGATCGGTACTCGGTCCAGTCCTGCACGACCTCGCCAACGTTCGGACGACATCCACGAGTCCCGGAAGCAGCGTGTCGTTGGTCACCGGGCGACGAGCGATGATGAACCGTGCCGTCGTTCGCCGTTCGCTATCGCTCCCGGGGCGAATTGCGCGAGGTTCGATGGACCGACGGCGCGCTGTCGGCCGAGCCGCTGGTGGAGACGATCGTCGCGGCGCTCATTCGACAGCAACGCGTCGTTCGAGCCGCGCCCGGAGCGCCGAGCCGGCCGGCCACGCTCGAGGAGGCCGAACCGGCCGCGCTCACGATTCTCGAGGCGCTGTACGACGTGGGAGCCCACATCGTGGAGTGGGTCGGCGATCCCCGGGGAATAGCCGGCGAACGATCGGGGAACGAACGCCTGCGGTGACTGATCGGCAAGTGTCTTTCATGGGCCGCGCCCGCAGCGCCCTTGCTGCACTCCTCTTGGTGTTCGTGGCCTTGGTGGGCACCGTCATCGCCGCCCCAACGGCCCGGGCCGACGACGGCAACCAGGACGGGACCGACGGCAGCCCCGTCAACACGGCGATCGTCGAGAACACCAAGGACAACAGCTCCGTCTTCGAGTTGGCGTTCGACATCCGGACGATCACGGACGCGACCACCGTCGCACCCGGAAACGCCGCGATCGCCATCGCCAGTTGCACGAACTGCCAGACCGTGGCCATCGCCGTGCAGATCATCTTCGTCGTCGGGAGCCCGACGATCTTCGCGCCGGAGAACGCCGCCGTCGCGGTGAACAGCGACTGCTCCTTCTGTGACACGTTGGCCACGGCCTACCAGTTCGTCGTGCAGACGTCCGCGCCGGTGCGCTTCACCAAGGACGGTCTGCGTCAGCTGAAGGACATCTACAAGAGCTTGAAGGACTTGGAGAAGTCGGACCTTACGGCCCTGGAGCTACAGGCGAAGGTCGACGAGCTCATGACACAGCTCGCCAACGTCCTCGCCACGGAGTTGGAGCCGGTACCCGCTGAGCACGCCGACGAGCACGCCGACGAGCAAACCTCCACTAGCAGCTCGTCTGCGTCAACCACCACGACGACAGTGAACGTCTCCACGAGCACCTCGACGTCGACCTCCACGACGACCACGAGCACCACGACGACGGCGCCGTCCAGCAGCTCGTGAGGCTCGGCCGAACAATTGTTCTCACCACGGCCCTGGCCGTCGCTGTCGCCGGGTGCGGTGGGAAATCCAAGATCGATGCCGTCGCGGACGCGGGAGCGAGTCTCCGGCGCATCCACAGCGGTGTCCTCCACTTGCGGCTCGAGATCAGTGCCGGAGCCGGAGATCCGTCGTCACGTGTGGGCTTCCAGATGGACGGGCCGTTCGATCTCGCCCCCGCTGGGGCAACGCTGCCCATCGCGGATCTCACGACGACGAATCTGAGCGATCCCGCAGCGCCGACGACCCGATTCGTCTCGACGGGCCATGAGGCATTCATCGTTCAGGGGGACGTCGGCTATCAACTGGCCGATGCGCAGCTCGCGTCGATCCGCTTGAACCCTTCCAGCAGCGGCAGCGGGAGCGGATCCTTCAACGGACTCGACCTGCGGCAATGGGTCGTCGACCCGGTGCAGCAGCCGGCCACGACGATCGCCGGGGAAGCCGTCGACCGGATCACAGGACGGGTGGATCCGGTGGCCGCGCTGAACGGCATCGTCGACCTCGCCGGCCAGCTCGGCAGCGGCCAAGGCTCATCCCTGCGTGTGGCCGACTCGGAGGCGGGCCAAGTCCGCGCCGCGGCGAAATCCTCCACATTCGAGATCGCGACGGGCACCGGCGATCATCTGTTGCGGTCACTCACCGCCCAGGTCGAATTCGCGGCCACGCCCGCCGAAACGAGCAGCCAGGCCGGCGGCGCGGTGCTCGACGGTCTCCTCAAGCTCGGACATCTCACGCTCACCATCGAGCTGCGGATCGAACGTCCGAACAGCTCCGTGTCGGCGTCACCGCCGGCGACGATCCGCCCGATCAGCGAACTTCCGAAGCGTTAGTCAGTCCTCGCTGGTCGGTTCCGGCGTGTGCCGGATCACCTGCCGTACGCCGTCGCGCTCGATGATCGTCACGTCGTCGTCGCTGTACACGGTTGTCGAATGACCGGAGCCGCCGATGTTCGCGGAGATGGCCACGTTCGTCTGGCCCCCCTGTCCTTCGGCGTCCTCGTGCTTCAAGGCCTCGCGGAGGCGGTCACGGATGAGCCGTCC
>JBEEFX010000078.1:0-19502 GCA_041166365.1 Acidimicrobiaceae bacterium | reverse complement strand
GCCTTCGATGTCGGTGCCGGCCTTCTTGGGGTTCGTGCCGGCGACGACCTGGGTGCCGTACGACTTGTTGAGCAAGCCGTAGAAGCGGCCCTGCGATCCGGTCAGGCCTTGGTAGACGACCCTCGTGTTCTCGTCGACGAATATCGCCATGGTCGTTCAGGCCTTCCCAGCGAGCTCGACGGCCTTCTTCGCCGCTTCGAGCATGGTCGGCTGCATCTGCAGCGTGTCGGACAGGTGGGCTTTCAAGATCTCGCGGCCCTCGTCGGCATTCGTGCCATCGAGCCGGATGACGATCGGCGAATCGATCTGCACCCGACCGAGGGCCGTGACGATCCCATTGGCGACTTCTTCGCCCTTCGTGATGCCGCCGAAGATGTTGATCAAGATCGAGCGCACGTTGGGATCGTTGTTGATGACCTCGAGCGCGCCCGACATCACCTCGGCGTTCGCGCCGCCGCCGATGTCGAGGAAGTTGGCCGGCTTGCCGCCGACCTGATTGACGATGTCGACGGTGCTCATGGCCAGGCCGGCGCCATTGGCGATCACGCCGACGTAACCGTCGAGGCCGACGTACTGCAGCCCCTTCTCATGAGCCGCCTTCTCGCGCTCGTCGCGCACCTGCGTCTCGTCGTACTGCACATAGTCCGGATGACGGAAGATGGCGTTGTTGTCGAGGGTGACCTTGGCGTCGAGCGCGTGCACTTCGCCGGTCGGCTTGAGGATGAGCGGGTTGATCTCGACGAGATCGGCGTCGCCCTCGACGTACGCGCGGTACAGCTTCAGCAGGATGTCGACGGTGCCGTCGGTGGCGTTCGGGTTCAGCTTGGCCGACTCGACCCACGCGCGAGCCGTCTTCGCGTCGAGGCCGTCGACGGGGTCGATCCAGATCTTGGCGATGGCGTCGGGATCCTTCTCGGCCACGGCTTCGATCTCGACGCCGCCTTGCGCCGACAACATGCCGAGATGCTTCTTGGCGGCGCGGTCGAGCGTGAACGAGGCGTAGTACTCCTCGGCGATGTCGGATGCCCGCTCGATCCACACCACTTCGACCGTGTGGCCCTTGATGTCCATCCCGATGATGTTCGACGCGTGCTCGCGGACCTCGTCGGTGTCGTTGGCCACCTTGATGCCGCCGGCCTTGCCGCGCCCGCCCACTTGCACCTGGGCCTTCACGACGACGGGGTAGCCGATGCGGTCGGCCGCGGCGACGGCATCGTCGACGGTGGTGACGGCTTCACCGGGCGACACGGGGATGTCGTACTGGGCGAAGAACTGCTTGCCTTGGTACTCGTACAGGTCCACTTAGGTTGCGCCCTCCAAGGCGTGTTCGAGCCAATCGGTGATGGAGACCATCGAGGCCCCCGGGGTGAAGATCTCGGCGACCCCCTGCTCCTTGAGCGTCGCGATGTCGGCCGGCGGGACGATCCCTCCGCCGAAGACGATGACCTCGTCGAGGCCGCGCTTGCGCAGCTCCTCGACGACCCGCGGGAACAAGGTGAGGTGCGCGCCCGAGAGTACGGAGAGCCCGACGGCATCGGCGTCCTCCTGCAAGGCCGTCTCGGCCACCTGCTCTGGCGTCTGGAACAGGCCGGTGTAGATGACTTCGAAGCCGGCGTCGCGCAGCGCTCGGGCGATCACTTTGACCCCTCGGTCATGACCGTCGAGACCCGGTTTGGCCACGACGACTCGATAGGGCCGCTGCACGGCCTGGCATCCTAAAGGGATGCCGGTCGCCAGATCAGATCCGCGCCGCGCGACGATCGTCGGCATCGCGGGCGTGATGGTGGGGACGGTGATGATCCTGCTCGTCCTGTTCGCCGGCAACCTCGGAGACGACAGCTCCCACACGACGTCGTCCCGGTCGCGGTTCTCCGTGGGGCCAGCGGCGACCTTCGCCGACTCGATCAGTCGAGACCAGACGCCGCTGTTCTTCAACGACACGGCGACCGGATCGCGCCCGATCGTGGTGCACCATCTGGGCACGGACGCGAAGGCCGGGTGGATCGCGTTCGACGCGTCGGTGGGCGACTGCACGCTCACCTGGCACCGCGAGACGCAGGACTTCACCGACTGCAATGGCCGGCGGGTGCCCGCCGACGGCGACGACCTGCACCACTACCCCGTTGTCGTCGAGAACGGCGACGTCATCGTCGACCTCAGCGTCGACGCCACCACGACGACGTCGTCACGCTCGAGCTAGGGCGCGGTGAACAGCGTGAGGAGCTCCTTGCGTTGGACCTTGTTGGTCCCCGTGCGCGGGAGCTCTTCCACGGACACGATCTGTTGCGGCACCTTGTAGTCCGACAGCCGCTCCTCCGCCCATTGCTTGAGCACGTCCGCGTCGAAGACCGCGTCGGGCGCGACTCGAACGGCTGCCACCGGGATCTCGCCCTTGCGTTCGTCGGGCAGGCCGACCACCGCCGCTTCGAGCACGTCGGGATGCTCCTCGAGCACGCGCTCGACCTCCAGCGCGTAGACGGAATAGCCGCCGTGCTTGATCACGTCCTTCTTGCGCCCGGCGAACACCACCGCGCCGAGCAGGCCCTTGCGCGCGAGGTCGCCCGTGCGCAGCCAACCGTCCTCGGTGAGGGCTGCTTCCGTTGCAGCGGTGTCGCCCCAATAGCCCTGGGTCACGCCCGGGCCGCGCAGCAGCAGCTCGCCCACCTGGCCGGTGCCGACCTCCTTGCCGTCGTCGTCGACGACCTTGAACTTGTAGCCCGGCATCGGAAAGCCGAGTGACTCGCCGAGACCGATGTTGAGCATCGGCGGCGATGCCTTCAACGCCGCGCCGCCGCCGGACTCGACCATGCCGTAGCCCTCGAAGAACAGCGCCTCACCGATCGGCCCGACGATCGGCAGGCTTGCGGTCGCGCCGAGGCCCTTGAACGTCGCCGCGAGCTCGGCGGGCATCGCATCGGCCCCTGATCCCCACGCGCGTACCGAAGTCAGATCACGTTGCTCCGCTCCGGCCTCGAGCAACATGCGGTACATCGCCGGTACGCCGATGAAGATCGACGCCCGGCGCTGCTCGATCGCATCGAGCACGTCAGTCGGACGGAACTTCGGAATGAAGTACACGGGGATGCCGGCACACGCCATGCCCAGGATGGCGGCGAATCCCATGATGTGCGCCACGGGCAACGACAGCACGGCGCCGCCGCGCACGATCAAGTTGGTCGGCATGCTCCCAGCTGCTGCGACTTGGCCGACCAGTGAGCGGTGCGTGAGCTCGACACCCTTGGGCTTGCCGGTGGTGCCGGACGTGTAGAAGAGCGCAGCGACATCGTCCGGATCGGTCTTGTGTGCGGCCAGCAGCGGCTCGGCGCCGTCGACCTCAGCGGCGGCGCGCAGCACGAGCGTGGCCGACGAGTCGTCGATCACGTGACGGATCTCGTCGGCTCGCATCTGCGAGTTGACCGGAACCGGGACGGCGCCGGCACGCGACGCCGCCAGGCACAGCAGCAACATCTCGTAGCCGTTGGGCGTGGCGATCACCACCCGATCGCCGGGCGTCGTCGCCGCGGCGATACCCCCCGCCCACCGGTTCACCCGCTTCGAGGCTTGGGCGTAGGTGAGGCGCAGGCCCCCGCCGGACTCCTCGACGAGAGGCTTCGAGCCGTTGACCTTCGCCAACCGCTCCATGATCGTTCCGAGTGTGTGATCGCGTCGCACCAGGAGCGCGGCACGATCGAGTGCGTGGAAGGCCATAGGGACCTTCATTCTGGCGTGAGGGGTCAGATCTTCTCCAAAGGAGCCCAGCTCAGGAGCAGCCGCTTCTCGCCGATGTCGGGAAACCGGACCGTGGCCTCGGCCTTCTCGTCCTGGCCTTCGATGTCGATGATCACGCCTTCGCCCCACTTGGCATGACGAACGTCGTCCCCGACCCGCAGGCCGAGCACCTCGGCTCCGTGCTTCACCGGCCCCTGCGGCCGCAACGCCCGCTCGACGATCTCCTCACGGTTCCGGTGCACCGAGGAGCCCCAGGCCCCCGACCCGAAGGTCTCGCGCTGGCGGGTGCGGGTCTCTCTCGACCCTTCCGCGTGGTTCAGCAGCTCGGCCGGGATCTCGTCGAGGAACCGGCTCGGGGGGTTGTACTGCGTCGAGCCGTAGAGCATGCGGCTCCAGGTGTTGGTGAGGTAGAGCCGCTCCCGAGCGCGCGTGATGCCGACGTAGGCCAAGCGGCGCTCCTCCTCGAGTTCGGCCGGTTCGCCGAGCGACCGCAGGTGAGGAAACACGCCGTCTTCCATGCCGACGAGGAACACCGACGGGAACTCGAGCCCCTTCGCGGCGTGCAGCGTCATCAGCACGACCGACGTGTCGTCCGCGCCTTCGGGCAAGTCGTCGGTGTCGGCGATCAACGAGACCTGCTCGAGGAACTCGTTGACCTCCTCGAAGTCTCGGGCGACACCGACGAGCTCGGCCAGGTTCTCCAACCGGCCTTCGGACTCGATGGAGTGCTCCGCTTGGAGCTCGGCGACATAGCCGGTGCGCTCGAGGATGAGCTCGAGCAAGCGCCCTGGCCCTTCGACCAACGTCTCGTTGAGCTCGTCGAGCAGCTCGAGGAACTCGGCGATGCCCTTCACCGCCGGCCCTTTGACACCGGCGTCGTCGGCCCGCCGCAGTGCCTCGACGAAGGCCACACCGTGCGCGGCCGCCCATGCGTCGAGCTTGCCGATCGTCGAGTCGCCCACGCCGCGCTTCGGCATGTTGATCACGCGCTTGAGACTCACCTCGTCGAGCGGGTTCACGACCGAGCGCATGTAGGCCAGCGCGTCCTTCACCTCGCGGCGGTCGTAGAACCGCGTGCCGCCGACGACCTTGTACGGGATGCCGAGCCGCATCAGCTGGTCTTCGATCACCCGGCTCATGGCGTTGGTCCGGTAGAAGACGGCCGCGTCTCCCCAGCGCTCGCCCTCGTCGTGCAGGCGGCTGATCTCGTGCGCGACCCACTGCGACTCATCGGTCTCGTCGTCGGCGTGGTACCGCACGATCGCCTGTCCCGCTCCGGATTCGGTCCACAGCTCCTTCGGCTTGCGCCCGAAGTTGTTGGCGATCACCGCGTTCGCCGCGTCGAGAATCGTCTGCGTCGACCGGTAATTCTGCTCGAGCACGATCACCGTCGTGTCGGGAAACGCCTCCTCGAACTCGAGGATGTTCCGAATATCCGCCCCGCGAAAGCGGTACACCGACTGATCACTGTCGCCGACGACGCAGATGTTGCGGTGTTCGCCGGCGAGTTGGATGACGAGTTCGTTCTGCACCTTGTTGGTGTCCTGGTACTCGTCGACGAGGACGTGCTTGAAGCGGCGCCGGTAGTGGTCGAGCACGTCCGGGTGCTCGCGGAAGAGCCTCGCCGTGATCATCAACAGGTCGTCGAAATCCATCGCGCCGGCCTTGAGCAACCGCTGTTGATACTCGACATAGACGTCGGCGATCTTGCGTTCGAAGATCGCTCCTGCACGCTCGCGGAACGCGCCGGCGGCGACGTTGTCGTTCTTCGCCATGCTGATCGCCGCGTGCACCGAGCGCGGTGGGAACTTCTTCGGGTCGAGCCCGAGGTCGCGGATCACGTAGCTGGTGAGGCGAACGGCGTCGGCCTGGTCGTAGATCGTGAAGCTCGACGGGTACTCGAGCTTCGCGGCGTCGCGCCGCAGGATCCGCACGCAGGCGGAGTGGAAGGTCGAGACCCACATCTTCTCGGCGACCGGCCCGACCAGCGCGCCGACGCGGGTCTTCATCTCGGCGGCGGCCTTGTTGGTGAACGTGATCGCCAGGATCTCGAACGGGCTGATCCCGTGGTCCTGGATGAGGTGGGCGATGCGGTGCGTGAGGACCCGCGTCTTGCCCGATCCGGCTCCGGCCACCACGAGGAGCGGCCCGTCGTGATGGGTCACGGCCTCGCGTTGAACGGGGTTCAGGCTGTGGAGGATGTCGGTGGAATCGGGCACGTCGAGGTCCGGCACGGTCCCTCGATTCTACGGACCGGATGCGACAGCGAAGATGCCACAGACATCTCGGTTGCCGCATCCGAAAGGGCGGGCGGTGAGGCGGCAGAGGGGCGCCGGCCGACGAGGCCAGCCATTTCGAGACGTGCAAGGCCGACACCTAGGGTTTCTCCGTGCGCGTCCAGAAGCTCGAATCGACGGACGGCTTCCTACTGTTCGACCTCGATGGCGCGGAGCGTGCGGCCGGCGTGGCGCGGCTCGCGCCGAAGGTGCTGCGCGACTCTGCCGAGTTGTTGGCCCGTACGGTGACCTACTCCGCGGCCTCGTTCGGCTTGACGCTGGCCGGTGCGTCCGCGGGCATCAACGCCAAGCCGGAGAACCGAGAGGAAGCGATCGCGGCGTTCATCGAAGAGATCAAGCCGCTCGTCGCGAGCGGAAGCCTCGCGCTCCACGCTTCGACCGGCTTGAGCGACGCCGACCTCTCGCCGTTGGGCACCGACCCGCCCGACCCGGCGCTCGCGGCCCATGGCGCGATCGCCGCGACCGAGGCGGTGCTCGGTTCGCTCGACGGCGCCACCATCGCGATCGTCGGCCCCGGCCCCGTCGCCGACACGGCGCGCGTCACCGCATCCGACAAAGGTGCAACCGTCACCGACGAAAGCGCCCTCGACGCGTCCGCCGACGCCCTTCTGATCGCGGGCAAGACCGGCGTCATCGACCACGACAGCGCGGCATCGGTGAAGGCTCGCGTGGTGGTGCCTCTGTCGCCGTTGCCGGTGACGGCCAAGGCGTACGCCACGTTCCGGCGCGCCGACATCGTCTACGTCCCCGACTTCATCGCGCTCGCCGCTCCCGTGCTCGCGTCCTTCGATCCGTCGAACGAGACGGACCCGGTGGAACGTGTGCGTGACGTGATGCAGCAGCTCGCGCCGGAGGGACCGAACGCCTGGCTCGTCGCCATCGGGCTGGCCGAGGCGTTCCTATCGACGTGGCAGGACGCATTGCCGTTCGGACGCCCGCTCGCGTAACGCCCCTTCAGCGGCGCGACACCGAGCACCGGGCGCGCCCAGGGTCCGTTCGCGTCAAAAAACCTCCAACTCGGGTTGACAGTTTGTGGGCTCTCGGTTTATAGGTATCGCGAAAACCCGACCAACCCTGAGCCGAGAAAGGGAGCCACCGATGCTGATGCGTACCGATCCGTTCCGTGACCTCGACCGACTCACCCAGCAGGTTTTTGGCACTCCGACACGCCCCGCGGCGATGCCCATCGACGCCTATCGCAGCGGCGACTCGTTCGTGGTGCAGTTCGACCTGCCCGGCGTCGACGCGGGTTCCATCGATCTGACCGTCGAGAAGAACGTGCTCACCGTGCACGCCGAGCGGCGGCGCTCCGAGGAGAACGCCGCGGAGATGCTCGTCGCCGAGCGGCCGCACGGCACGTTCAGCCGCCAGCTGTTCCTCGGCGAGACACTCGACACCGAGCGCATCGACGCGCAGTACGGCGATGGCGTGCTGACCTTGCGCGTCCCGATCGCCGAGAAGGCCAAGCCCCGCCGCGTCCCGATCAATGTCACGGAGAACGGGCAGACCGCGATCGACGCGACCGCGGACGAGCGTGTCTCGGCCGGAGTCTGAAAGCGCTCGTTTCCGTGCCGTTGCCCTTCGACGACGAGCAGGCACCGCTCTACACCGTCGGTCAGGTCGCCGGGATGCTGGGCGTACAGCCCGCGTTCCTCCGCCGCGTCGATGTCGAGGAGGTCGTGCAGCCAGCGCGTTCTGACGGGGGCCAGCGGCGCTACAGCCGGTCGGACATCGCCCGCGTGCAACGAGTTTCGGAGATGGCCGGCGAGGGCATGACCCTCGCCGGCATCCGTCGCATCCTCGTACTGGAGGCGGAGGTCGCCGACCTGAAGCAGCAACTCGCAGCCGCTACGGCCAAGATGGGGACGCCGCGAACCTCTCGGTGACACCCGAACCAGCTCGACGAACCAATTCCGGAAGGACGACTCATGGCGGGATCGGCGGACCACGTGTCGAAGCGGCTCACGTCCGGTCACGCGCGTCTCGACGGGATCCTCGGCGGCGGGTTGTGGGACGACGCGCTCACGATGATCACGGGCCCGCCCGGGACCGGCAAGACCCTGTTGGCGCAGCAGTACGTGTTCGCCAACGCCACCGTCGACCGCCCCGCGGTGTACATCTCCACGGTGTCCGAGCCGATGGACAAGCTCTTGCGGTTCGGACAAAGCCTCGAATACTTCGACACCGACGCGCTCGGTCAGTCCGTCTTCTACGAAGACCTGGGAGACATCCTCGACGAACGAGGGCTGCCAGCATTCGTCGGTCGCGTCGACGAGCTGATGGCAGAGCGGGCGCCGGACATCATCGTCATCGACAGCTTCAAGGCGCTCCACGCGTTTGCTCGTGAGGCGGCCGACTTCCGGTGGTTCCTCCACGACTTTGCCGGACGGCTGTCCCTGACGTCCGCAGCGTCGTTCTGGGTCGGCGAGTACCTGCCCGACGACATCGCCCGCGAGCCGGAGTTCGCCGTGGCCGACGCCATCATCCAACTGGGCTCGAACCTGAACGACGAGCGTGAGTTGCGCGCGCTACAGGTGCTCAAGCTCCGAGGTAGCTCGTTCCAATCAGGTCGCCACGCTTACCGGCTCTCGCAGCGCGGGATCGACGTGTTCCCGCGTTTGGCGGACGCGCGCGACGACACGTTCGGAGAACTGTCGAACGAGCGCGTCTCCTCCGGCATCCCGGCCCTCGACACGATGCTCGGTGACGGGTACTGGCCCGGCGCGTCGACACTCGTCGCCGGTCCCTCCGGCGCCGGCAAGACCGTCATGGGTCTGTCGTTCATCTTCGAGGGCGCGAGGCGAGGCGAACAGGGCCTCATCGCCAACCTCCAGGAGAACCCGAGCCAGCTCGAGCGCACCGCTCGTGGCTTCGGCTGGTCGATCGCGTCCGACCACGTCGAGCTGATGTACCGCTCGTCCGTCGACCTGTACATCGACGAGTGGGTCCACGACCTGTTGGAACGCGTCGAGCGGTGCGGGGCGAAGCGACTCGTCATCGACAGCCTGGGAGATCTGGCGTTTGCGGCGCCAGACCACGTCCGCTTCCGCGAGTACGTCTATTCGCTCGTCCAGCGCTTCTCCCGCAACGGGGTGAGCCTCCTCATGACGATGGAGATCCCCGATCTCTTCGACGTCCGCCACCTGTCGGAGACCGGCGTATCGAACATGTCGGACAACGTGGTGCTCCTCCAGTTCGCCCGACGGGAGTCGAAGGTCAAGCGTTCGCTCACCGTGCTCAAGACGCGAGCCTCTCTGCATGAGCCGGAGATCCGGGAGTACATCATCGACGAGCGCGGCATCGTGCTCGCCGACACCATCGACTGATCGCGCCTACGACAGCAGCTTGGACCCGAAGAGCTCGAGCACCTGGTCGAGTGCGTCGCGCGTCGGCGTTCCCGGCTCGTCCTGCAGGTCCTCGGTCAGCACGGAGTGCGCCGCGGTGCGGTGCCCCCACGGGTTGCCCTTCGAGGAGTCGATCTCGACGCCGACGAATCGGTCACCGAGCTCCTCACGCAGTCGCTGGAAGCGCGCCGCAGGCACGGCCCGGTCACCGGTGAACCGCAGCCCGAGGACGGTGAGATCCTCGGCGGCGCACTTCTGTTTCACCTTCTCGAGATCGTCGTCGGACAACCCGAGATCGCGCGTGCGTCGGGAGCCGATCGCAAACGGCAGCGACGGCTGCGAAAGCACAGGGGCGAGCACCGGGGCATCCGCCATCATCGCCAGCGCGAAGCCGCCCGTGAAGCACATGCCCACGACACCGACGCCCGGGCCGCCGCACTCGTCGTGCAACTGACGAGCGAGGGCGCGGAGCCATTCGATCACGGGTGACGTCTTGCCGGTGGCCAACGCATGGAAGTCGCGCGACACGCATGAGGGAACGATGCTGCTCAACACGTAGGGCATCGCCCGCGCCTGACCGTTGGCGTACGGATCGCGTCCAGGGTCACCGAACAGGTGAGGTAGCGCAACCGTGCAACCCAACGACTCGACGCGCTTGGCGAACTCGATGACCTTCGGCGTGATACCCGGGATCTCGGCGTTGACCATGACGGCCGGACCGCTACCGGCGCGGTACACGTCGCGGGTCTTGCCCTCGAAGGTGAAGCTCGTCTTGGTGAAGTCCGCCAGGAGGTCGGTGCCCATCGAGGGAAGCTAGCTTCCTCCGCCGTGGCGGGCCCAAGGCCGTTTCGATTCGGAGTGCAGTGCTCGTCACCCCCCGACCGCGGGCGCGATGCCTGGGGTGAGCTGGCCCGCACCTGCGAGGGGTTGGGCTATTCCACACTGACCGTCGCCGATCACTTCGACGACCAGCTCGCGCCGGTTCCCGCGCTGATGGCGGCGGCCGACGCGACCACCACGTTGCGCATCGGCGCGCTCGTGTTGTGCACCGACTTCACGTATCCCGTCGTGATCGCCAAAGAGGCAGCCACGATCGATGTGCTGTCCGGCGGTCGGTTCGAGCTCGGGCTCGGCGCGGGGTGGATGACAACGGACTACGAGCAGTCCGGTATCACCTTCGACTCCGCAGGCACGCGCATCGAACGAATGGGCGAGGCCCTGAGCGTGATCGACCAGTTGTGGTCCGAAGCGCCGTGCTCGTTCGCCGGCAAGCACTTCGTCGTGACCGACCTCGACGGTCGGCCGAAGCCGCTCCAGCAACCTCGGCCCCCCGTGTTGATCGGTGGTGGAGGCAAGCGCGTGTTGTCCTTCGCGGCGCGATCGGCGGACATCGTCGGGCTGAACGTCGACCTTCGTCGTGGCGTCATCGACGCGAACGCGGGCCCGAACGCCACCGACGACGCCACCGCGGAGAAACTGGCATGGATCCGGAGTGCCGCCGGGCCGCGGTTCGGCGACCTCGAGTTGCACGTGCGCGTCCACCTGGTGGTCGTGACCAACGATCGTTGGGGGATGGCGACCGCGCTCGGACCGGCGTTCGGGATGACCCCCGAGCAGTCGCTGCGCTCGCCGCATGCCCTCGCCGGCTCCGCCGAGCAGATCGTGGACGACCTCGTCGAGCGCCGGGAGCGCTGGGGAATCTCCTACATCGGCGTGGGTGTCGACGCGCTGCACTCGCTGGCTCCCGTTGTTGCGAAACTGGCGGGCACATGACTCCCGCCCCGCCGCCGTCGCTCACGCCGACGTCGTATCTCGTGCTCGGCCTCGTGGCCCGCCACGGCGAGTGCACCTCGTACGAGATGAAGCGGACGGTCTCGGGGTCGATCGGCTACTTCTGGACCTTCCCCCACTCCCAGCTCTACGCCGAGCCCGCGCGGTTGGCGGAGCTGGGACTGCTCACGGAGGAGCAGGAGGCCACAGGCCGGAAGCGGCGGACCTACCGCCTCACGGACGCCGGTCGCGACGCGTTGAAAGCCTGGCTCGCCGAGCCGACGGACGAGCCGACGGAGATCCGCGACCTCGCCGTGCTGAAGCTGTTCTTCGGGAGCCAGGCCGAGCCGGAGCAGGTGCGCGAGCTCGCCGAGCGAGCGGCGGCGGCACATCGCACGCGCCTGGCGGAATACGAGGCGATCGCCGCCTTCTCCGGGATCGAGAAGCACGAGCGCGCCACGCTCGACTTGGGGCTGCGCTTCGAGCGAAACGCCATCACCTACTGGGAAGAGGTCGGCAAGACCCTCTAGCCGGTACCGCTATGGACGGCTCGCCATCATCGCGGTGTTCCAGTAGTAGAGGCTGTTGTACTCGACGACGCCGCCAGGGTGCGGGGCATGGATGATCTGGCCACCACCGATGTACAGCGCCACGTGCGAGCCGGGGCTCTCGTAGAAGATCAGGTCGCCGGGTTGGATCTCCGACATCGGGATGTGCGTGGTGGAGGAGTACTGCGCACCGGAGTAGTGCGGGAGGCTCACGCCACCGGCGCGCCACGCCACCATCGTGAGGCCGGAGCAGTCGTAGCTGTCGGGGCCGGCGGCACCCCACTGATACGGCGCGCCGAGATGTCGCTTGGCTTCCGCGATCGCGGCGCCGGCACCACCGTTGACCGACGGGGGCGGACCGAAGTTCCCACCGGTGCTGCTGCCGCTGCTCGACTTCGCGCGTGCCGCCGCGGCGGCCGCGGCGTCAGCGGCCTTCTTGGCCTGCGCCGCCTTCACGAGCGTGGCGAGCTCGCCCTGCGCTTGTGAGAGGAGCTGCTTCTGCTGCGCTTCCGCGTTCGCGGCGGACGCCTTGCGATCGGTGAGGTCCTTCTGCTTCGCCTCGGCCTGGGCCTGGGCGTCGTTCAGCTGACCGATCTGGATGTTGACGTCTTCTTCGGTGGCGCGCAGCTGATCGATGAGCTGCTGGCGGTTCCCGGAGGCCGCGCTCAGGTATCCCTCGCGCTGGCCGAGGTCGGTGAGGTCGGTGCTCACCGCCATCGCCGCGGAGTTGGCGTCGGTGCCGTGCACGTACGCGTCGATGGCGTAGCTGCGGAGCTCACCGCGGTGCTGGTCTTGCGCAGCCTTGGCCGCCTCGACCTTCGCCTGCGCGTCGGCGACCTGCTGGTTGAGCTGGTCGAGCTCGATCTGCGCGGCGTTCGCCTGCTCGGCGTAGCGCTCGACCGTGTGGCCGAGCTCCTCGACCTTCGAAGCGATCTCGTTGGCCTGCGCCTGCTTGTCGCTCACCGCGTCGGCCGACGCCGCCTGCGGGAGCGCACCGATCGCGACGACCGCCACCATCGCTACGAAGAGTGCATGCGCGCGCCTTCGACGCCCGATCCGTTCCATGAGGAGAGAACTGTAGCAAATGCGCGACGAATGTTGCGAACGCGTGACGGGCACCGGCGAGTTCCGTGTGGCACAAGGGGTCAAAGGGCCGCTCAGTTCGGTCGGGGCCCCGTCCGCCTTACTCCCACTCGATGGTACCCGGCGGCTTCGACGTGATGTCGTACGCCACGCGGTTGACGCCGGCGACCTCGTTGATGATGCGACTCGACAGCTTCTCGAGCAGTTCGTACGGGAGCCGGGCCCAGTCGGCGGTCATCGCATCCTCGCTCGTGACCGCTCGGATGATGATCGGGTAGGCGTACGTGCGCTCGTCCCCCATCACGCCCACGGACCGGATGTCCGGGAGCACGGCGAAGGCCTGCCAGATCTCGCGCTCGAGCCCGGCCTTCTTGATC
Organism: Acidimicrobiaceae bacterium; assembly: GCA_041166365.1. Classification (GTDB taxonomy): domain Bacteria; phylum Actinomycetota; class Acidimicrobiia; order Acidimicrobiales; family JACDCH01; genus DASUCS01. Next base: position 6,354 of record JBEEFX010000078.1, on the reverse strand, counting down.
TCCTCGCGCACGATCGCGTCGGCGCGCTGCAGGATCGCCACCTTCTCCGGAGTGACCTCACCGATGATGCGCACACCGAGGCCCGGACCGGGGAACGGTTGGCGCCACACGATCTCCTCGGGCAGCCCGAGCTCTTCGCCGACGCGGCGGACTTCGTCCTTGAAGAGCGCCCGTAACGGTTCGACGAGCTCGAAGTCCATGTCCTCGGGCAAGCCGCCAACGTTGTGATGCGACTTGATCATCGCCGCGGTGCCGCCGTGGCCACCGCCGGACTCGATGACGTCGGGGTACAGCGTGCCCTGCACGAGGAAGCGCGCGTCCTCGATGCCGCCGGCGGCTTCCTCGAACACGCGGATGAACAGCTCGCCGATGGCCTTGCGCTTCTCTTCAGGATCGACGACGCCCTGCAGCCGTTCGAAGAAACGATCGGCCACCCGCAGGTGGATCAGCTCGATGCCCTGATGCCGCCGGAAGGTCTCGACCACCTGCTCGCCTTCGTTCTCGCGCATCAACCCGGTGTCGACGAACACGCAGGTGAGTTGATGGCCGATGGCCTTGTGCACGAGCGCGGCCGCGACCGCGGAGTCGACGCCACCGGAGAGCCCGCAGATGACGCGCTCGTTGCCCACTTGCGCGCGGATCGCCTCGACGGAGGTCTCGATGATCGAGCTCATCGTCCACGTCGGCATGCAGCCGCAGGCGTCGTACAGGAAGTGCTTCAACATCTCCTGCCCGAGTGGCGTGTGCACCACCTCCGGGTGGAATTGCACGCCGAACAACCCCCGGTCGGTCGACTCGAAGGCCGCCGCGGGCGTGTCAGGGGTTGCCGCCGTGACCGTGAAACCGTCCGGCGCTCGGGTGATCGTGTCGAAGTGGCTCATCCACACCTGTTGCTCGGCGGGCATCTCGATGCCGAACAGCAGGCCCGTCTGGGTGATGTGCAGCGGAGCTCGCCCGTATTCCCCCCGGCCCGTCTTCGCCACCTCGCCGTGCAGGTCGCGGGCCACGAGCTGCGCTCCGTAGCAGATGCCGAGGACCGGAATGCCGAGGTCGTAGACCGCGGGGTCGATCGACGGCGCACCGTCGACGTGCACCGACGCCGGACCGCCGCTGAAGATGACGCCGGCGGGAGCGCGTGCCTTCAGCTCGTCGGCCGTGATGGTGTGCGGAACGATCTCGGAGTAGACGTGCGCCTCGCGCACCCGTCGCGCGATCAGTTGGGCGTACTGCGCGCCGAAGTCGACAACCAGAACGGCTTGTTCCGGCTCGCCTCTCAGTGGCCCATCCCGATGCCTTGGGAGCGCTGCAGGCCCTTGCCCTCGGTCAACAACGCCGGCGCCACCATGACCTCGGCCTTCTGGAATTCCTTCACCGACTCGTAGCCACACGTCGCCATCGACGTGCGCAACGCGCCGAACAGGTTCATCCGGCCGTCGTTCTCGTGAGCGGGACCGACGAGGATCTCACGCAACGTGCCTCGGGCGACGGTCTTGACCCGAGCGCCGCGCGGCAAGGTGGGATGGAACGTGGCCATGCCCCAGTGGTAGCCGCGTCCGGGGGCCTCGACCGCCGAGGCGAGCGGCGAGCCGATCATCACCGCGTCGGCACCGCAGACGATCGCCTTGGCGATGTCGCCGCCCGTGCCCATGCCGCCGTCGGCGATCACGTGGACGTACACGCCGGTCTCGTCGAGGTGCCGCATGCGAGCGGCGCGGGCATCGGCGATGGCGGTTGCCTGCGGAACCCCGATACCGAGCACGCCGCGAGTGGTGCAGGCATGACCGGGACCGACGCCGACGAGGATGCCGGCGGCACCGGTGCGCATGAGGTGCAGCGCGGCTTGATACGACGCGCAGCCACCGACGATCACCGGCGTCTCGAACTCGCGCACGAAGCGCTTGAGGTTCAGCGGCTCGACCGTGCGGGACACGTGCTCGGCCGACACGACAGTTCCCTGGATGACCAGGAGGTCGAGCTCGGCGTCGACGATGGCCTTGGCGTACGTCTCCGTGCGCTGCGGCGTGATCGACGCACACGACACGACGCCGGCGGCGCGGATCTCGCGGATGCGCTCGCCGATCAGCTCAGGCTTGATGGGCTCGGAGTAGATCTCCTGCATGCGCCCGGTGGCCTTGTCGGCGGGCAGTTCCGAGATCTCGTCGAGGATGCGCTCGGGGTCTTCGTAGCGAGTCCACAGACCCTCGAGGTTGACGACGCCGACGCCACCGAGCTTGCCGATCTCGATGGCGGTGGCCGGGCTGACCACACCGTCCATCGCCGCGGCCATCAGCGGCAGGTCGAAGCGGAAGGCGTCGATCTCCCAGGAGATGTCGACGTCCTCGGGATCGCGTGTGCGCCGACTCGGGACAATCGCGATGTCGTCGAACCCGTAGGCCCTCCGTCCGGACTTGCCGATCCCGATCTCGACCTCAGCCACCGCTGCCCTCCATGCCCTGGAAAGGGGTGAGTCTAGCGGTGGCGTTCGGGCGTGAAGCTGACCCGACTACGCCGCAGGCGGGGGCACTGACGCGTCGCCGCGCCGGGGAAGCGGGGCGAACTTCGCCCACACGAGCCCGAAGACGATGCCCACGATCGGCAAGACCGTGATCACCGGGCTGTTCAACGGGATGACGCCGAAGAACAACAGATCGAGCGCGATGAAGAAGAAGCAAAAGAACCCGAACAGCGCACCGGCCACCGGTCGTCCACGAAACATCTGACTACCCCCCTACCTTCGGACGGCCGGCGAGCAGGAGGCCCAAACCGGTGAGACCAGTGCCAACGAGGCTGGCGATCGAGAACGGCCCGACGGCGCTGCCCTTGATCTTGAGCTTGACGAACCCCGAGCACGTGATGCCGCCCTGGGTGTGCGTGCCCTTGACCTTGAACTCGACGTTGGCCGGCACCCATGACGGGATGTCGTAGTGCTTTACGCCGGCGTTGGCGATGCTGTCGCTCGATCCGCTCCACGAGTCGATCGAGATCGCCGGCATACCCGCCGGCGTTTCGAGCTCGATCTTGCCGCTGTACGCGGACTCCGTCGGTGGGATCGCGATGGCGCCTTGCCACGCGACGTCGTCTTTGCGGGGGATCTCGACGACCCCCGTCTCGCTCGCGGTCTTCGTGAACCCGCCGTCTTTGAACGTGCCCTCGCCGGTGCACGGGCCGTTCACGACGGTCGGCGCCGCGGCCGCAGGCGGCGACACGAGCACGAACAACCCCATGAGCGACAGCGCCGCGAAGCTCAACAACACTCGTTTGACCATCCCCACCCCTCCTCGCCGGACCCGGACAATACGACGTGTTCAGGCATTCGCCAAGGAAGGATGTACCTCAAATCCCTGCAAAACGTGCGGATACCGCTCACGCCGGAGCGCGTTGCCTCCCCCGGAGGACGAAATGTCCGCAATCGCGCAGCAGGAACGGTCCGACGTGGTTCGGGCCACTCGATACGCGCGGAACGCCGCGAGAGCTCAAGTTCCGCTGGCGACTCGTCGGATGGCCGCGACAGAACGATCGATGTCGTCGTCAGTGGTCTGCCAGTTCGACACCGACAGGCGCATGTAGCGCCGGCCATGCCATGTGGTGCCTCCCATCCAGCAGGTGCCGTCGTGTTGTGCGGCGGCGATGACCGCGTCGGTGCGGGCGTCGTCGCCGAATCGAACCAGCACCTGATTCAGCACGACGTCGTTGCCGATCTCCACGCCGTCGATGGCGCGCAACCCGTCCGCGAAGCGACGAGCCAAGCGGCAACAGCGGTCGACCAGCTCGGCGACGCCGTCGCGACCGAGCTCACGGAGCGCGGCCCACGTCGCGAAGCCCCGAGCCCGGCGCGACGACTCGATCACGAAGTCGCCGGGCGCGCGCAGCGCGGACGCCGACGGGCCTACCAGGTACGAAGCCGTGTACGCCATCGCGGCCGCATGGGTGTCGGGGTGCGCGCAGAACACGTAACCGCTGTCGTACGGAACGTTGAGCCACTTGTGGCCGTCGGTCCCCCACGAGTCGGCCAGCTCGATGCCGTTGCACAGGTGACGCGTGCTCGGGCTGGCGGCGGCCCACAAGCCGAAGGCTCCGTCGACGTGCACCCAGGCTCCGAAACGATGCGCGACGCCGCAGGCCGCGGCCAAGTCGTCACACGCGCCGGTGTTCACGTTGCCGGACTGCAAACAGACGATCGTGGGACCGGACGCGCCGCCCGCGAGCACGCGCTCGAGGTCGGCCACGTCGATGGCGCCGTTCTCACCCGCGGCGACCGACTCGACGGAGGCGACGCCGAGACCGAGCAGCCGGAGCGATCGGTCGATCGTGGCGTGCCGTTCGTCGCTGGCCAGGACACGAATGCGCGGAGCGCCGAACACCCCGTCGCGCTCGACGTCCCAACCGGCCTGCGCGAGGACGTGATGACGCGCGGCCGCGAGGCCGACGGTGTTGGCGCCCTGCGCGCCGGTGACGAGTCCGAACGATGCGTTCGCGGGAATCCCGAGCAGTTCCTCGAGCCAGCCGCCGACGACCTCCTCGACGATCGCGGCTGCGGGTGACGAGAGCTGGTTGTAGGCCGGCTGGTCCCAGCCAGTCGTGAGCACCTCGGCTCCCGTGGCCGAGTCGAGCGCGCCACCGATGACGAAGCCGAAGTAGCGCGGACCGGCGGTACCGGTCACCACCGGGCCCACCGCGTCGACCAGCTGCTCGAGCGTCTCTCGCGCGGTCGACGGCCCGTCCTCGAGATCACCCAGCGCCTTGCGCACGGCATCGGCATCGACCGGGGGCTGCACCGGTCGTTCGTCGAGCGACCGGCGGAAGTCGGCCGCCTCGTTCGCAGCCCACGCCAGAACGTCACGCAGATCGGACATGCCGTCGTTTCTAGTGGACCGATGTTCCATCGCTCAGCTGTTTGATCCGTGTCCAGAGCTGCTCGACGTGCCGGTGCTCGGTCTGGGTGGCGCCGATGGCGACCCGGATGGCGTAGCGACCCGCCAGGCGGGTGTGGGTCACGAAGGCCTGGCCGGACGAGTTGATCGCATGGAGCAGACGTTCGGTGGCCTCGTCGCCCTCTCGACCGGCGAAGCAGACGAGCGAGAGCTCGGTGGGCGCGAGGCGCTCGAAGCGATCGTCGGCATCGATCTGTTCCGCGAGCCATCGCGCAGAATCGGTGTGGCGGGTGATGTGGTCGCGCAATCCAACGGCGCCGTAGTGGCGCAGCACGAACCAGAGCTTCAGCGCTCGAAAGCGACGGCCGAGCGGAACGTGCCAGTCCCGGTAGTCGATGACCGCTCCGGACTCACTGGCCGCGTTGCGCAGGTACTCGGGAAGCACGCTCAAGCTCGAGATCAGCGCGGACCGGTCGGAGACGTAGAGCACGTCGCAGTCGAAGTTCGTGAGCAACCACTTGTGCGGATCGAAGCACCAACTGTCGACTCGGTCGAGGCCGACGTTGACCAACGACCGCAGTCCTGGGACGACGGCCGCCGAGCCCGCGTACGCGGCGTCGACGTGGACCCACACGCCATGACGTTCGACGACGTCGACGATCTCGGTGACAGGATCGATGGCGGCCGATGACGTCGTCCCCACGGTCGCCACGACGAGGAACGGAACGAGACCGGCGGCGAGGTCGTCGGCGATCGCCGCGGCCAGCGCGTCGGTCCTCAGCGCGTAGGTGTCGTCGACGTCGACGAGACGCAACTGATCGGCCCGCAGCCCCGCGACACGAATCCCTTTTTCGACCGAGGAGTGCGCCTGGTTCGACGTGTACGCGCGGAGCTTCGTGCGGTCGACGGTCGGGCTGACACGGTCGCGGGCGGCCACGATGGCGCACAACGTCGCGCTCGAGGCCGAGTCCTGGATGACGCCGTTGCCGCGAAACGCCTCGGGCAGTCCGAGTAGCTCGACGAGCCAGTCGAGCACGTGGGTCTCGATCTCGGTGCACGCGGGACTCGTCGCCCACAACATGCCCTGCACGCCGAGGCCGGAGGACACGAGGTCTCCGATCACCGACGGTCCCGACGAATTCCCGGGGAAGTACGCGAAGAAGTTGGGCGACTGCCAATGCGTGATGCCCGGAAGCACCACCCGATCGAGGTCGGCGAGGATGTCGTCCCACGACTCGCCGGTCTCCGGAGGATGGGGCGGCAGCGAGGCTCGCACGCTGCCGGGCTCGATACTCGACAGCACGGGCAGCGATTCGACGCGTTCGAGGTAGTCGGCGACCCAGTCCACGGCCTCGTGTGCCGCCCTGCGAAACTCGTCGGGTTTCATGTCGCGCGGCGTTGCCGGGGCGAACGAGCGCACCGAGCCTGCGGAGTTGCCCGGGCGACGATGGTCATCGATGATCGATGCGGACGTCGAGACCGA
>JBEEFX010000077.1:0-3943 GCA_041166365.1 Acidimicrobiaceae bacterium | reverse complement strand
CCGGACTGTCGCCGACGGGCGCGCCGCCGACAACCTGCTTGCGCTTCCACGCTACTGAAAGGAGAGCCCACGATGGCTCGAGCTAAGGGAGTACTGCCCGACGCAGTCATTCGCGACTACCGCGCATCGGGAACGTTTGTGTTCGCCAACATCCGCCCGACCGTCGCGGACGCGGCCGCGGCGAAGTCGTGGCTCGTGCAACTCACCGATGCGGTGATGGCGTTGTGTGCGGCTGTTGACGGCGAGCCTGTGGCTCGAGTCGCGGTCGGGTTCGGGTCGACGTTTTTCACGCGGTTTGCGCTGGCGCTGCCGACCGGATTGGCCGCGCCGCCGAACGTGCCAAACCCGGTCGCGTTCGACATCGGGTTGTACGTGATGTCACGCTCAGATGCCGCGACGGCCGACTTCCTACGTGCCGTCGCTGAGTCGGGCGCGTTGGCCGACGTGACGATCGAGCGCGGCTACCAGCGCCACGACGGCAGGGAGCTCTCCGGGTTCCGGGACGGACTGCGAAACATCGAAAGAGCGCGCCGGCCCGAGTTCGTGTTCGTCGACGTCGAACGGTTCCCCGAGGAACCTGACTACGCCGACAACGGCACGTATCTCGCCTACATGAAGGTGCGCCAGAACCTCGCAGCGTTCTTGCTGTTGCCGGTCGATCAACAAGAAGCGATCATCGGACGACGCAAGAACGACGGCAGTCGACTCGATCTGCCATCAGGCACGAACCCTCACGCCGAGCCAGAGTTCGGCGATCCGAACCTCCCGCCAGCGAGTTGTCACATCCGCAAAACCGGACCACGCGGCGATCACCACGATGATGTCGAGATCTTCCGGCGGGGCGTGCCCTTCCTCACCGTCAACGCGGACGGCACCCTGTACGCGGGGCTCCAGTTCGCAAGCTTCCAGGCATCGCTCGAGTACCTCGACGTCATCCTCAATCGGTGGATGATGAACACCGGTTTCCCGGCCGCGGGCACGGGCTTTGACCGTCTCGTCGATCCGGCACAGGCGTTCGCCACCATAGAGAAGACATCCCTTTTCTTCGTGCCGCCGTCCCTGCCCAACCGGCCAATCGGCGAGGTGATGTTCGACCCGCCCCACGCCCACCACATCCCGAAGCTGGGCCGGGTCGCGCTCCGCAAACGCGTCCAGAACCCCGACAACACCCCTTCGCTCGGCGAACTCGGCGGCTTCGGCTTCCGGCTCTTCGACGCCGCCGGTCAGCCGGTATGCGGCGAGTTCTTCACGAACTCGGCAGGCCACGGCCTCTCGACCCCCGTGCCGACGCAGCAACCGCTCACCTTGAGAGAGACGACAGTGTTGCCCAACATCAACCCTGCCGCCGAACAGATTGTCACTCTCACGACGCGCTCGACGCGAGTCGACGTCCTCAACGCCGCCCCACCCAACACACCGGGCTACAGCTGACCGGCTGCCCCGACGTCGGCGAGGGCCAAGTTCTTGGACTAGGGAGGTTCAAGTCCGCCGATCGATTGTCGAGGGGAGGGATCTTCTACCGGATCTTCTACCGGATCATCGGACACGAGCCCTCTGTGGACGTCACCAAGCGTCATGGGCTGCGCCCGTATGCGCTGCTCAGCAACACCGTGGCCGTCCAGGCGTCACCACGCAACATGGGCATGAAGCCCCTACGGATCAGAAGGTTGGGGATTCGAGTTCCTCCGAGCGCGCAAGAAGTCGCCGGTCAGCGACATCGTCCGCTGGCCAGGGGATTCGAGCCGTCGGGGCTCTGTCCCACCACGTGGCATCTCGCTGCGGGTTCAGGCGATGAGCAGGCGAAGGCCGAGCTCCGCCACGTCGAGGTCGAGGATGTCGCGGTTCCGCTCGGCCCAACGACCGGACGCGAGATCGCCCCTGAGCTCGCGCACCGCCCTCTCCTCGGCATTCCGCCCGACCGCGGTCCACACCGAGATGCCGCGACGGACCTTCTCGTCCAGGTACGCCTCCGGCCGGCGCCAGTAGGCCTCGAAGAACCCGTCGGCACAGTCCCAGGGAACGAGCACCGGCTCGATCCGGGCTCCGATCGCGCCGGCCAACTCGGTAGCGAGGCCGACGGGGGACGCAACGACCTCGGGCAGGTAGTCCCGCGTCAGCCAGAACCGGCGACGCCAGCTCCGATCCGTGGTGTCGCACGTGAACACCACCACGCGGCGAGCAACGCGCTGCATCTCGCGCAGCCCCGCGATCGGGTCCTGCCAGTGATGAACGGTCGCGAAGGCCATCGCGGCGTCGAAGGACTGATCCTCGAACGGAAGGTTCTCCGCGGCGGCGGCCACGCCCCGCGACGCGCCTGCCGGACGCTGCGCACGCATGACCGCCGACGGCTCCACCGCGGTGACGTCGCGGTCGGGAGGCTCGTAGGAGCCGGTGCCGGCGCCGACGTTCAGGATCGTCTGTGCATCACCGAGCGCAGCCCATACCTGCGCGGCGATCCTCGGCTCGGTACGCCGCGTCACCGTGTAGCCAGCGCCGATCGCGTCGTACAACGGCGCGCTGGACATGAGCCTCCCTCCCTCGCCGCCGCGACGGTAGACGTGTGCGACTACGGATACGTGGGCACCCAACGCGCCCTACCGGCATCCCACTCCCAGGCGATGGCCGGCGGTCGTCCCGCGCCGGTAGGCGCGGCTCCGTCCCACTCCTCGAGCGGGATCTCGATCGGAATCCAGTGCTCTCCACCGATGCGCCCCTCCGCCGTCAGCAGCGTCGACCATGGATCGACATCAGCGTCGATCCAGGGGAAGCGGCGGCGCACGACGGGCGCGCACACGTCGGCCGGCGGGTCGAACGCGATGTCGAGCCCGTTCGCAGCGTCCCATCCGTGGACCAGCACCTCGTTGGCGCCACGAGCAAGAAACGCCGAAGCGTCGCCCATCCCCCACGCGTGGAATCCCGTGGTCGAACCGTCCACGTGAGCGGCCACGAATGCAAGACCACGGGCCGCGATCTCCACGCCATCGAGGAGTTGGTCGTTCGTTGCTCTCGAATCGCCGGAGATGACGAGCGGCGACCACGCGGTCGCCGCCGCTGCGAGATAAGTGGCGGCCTTCGTCATGTGCCCCGCGACGTGCGTGACCGTGAAGGCAACATCCCATTCGAGGCGGCCGGCTGCCACCGACCAGTCGCGATCGGTCACCGGGCGCAAAGCACCCAGGGCGAACTCGGTAGCGGCGAGCAAGTCAGCCGGGCGCACGGCTCTCAGCTACCACACCGACCCGGGCCCGCGCAGGGCATCGAAGCGATCGACGACTGAAGCGCACGGCCACACGCCGAATCGGTCGGATGGCGGCCTACCGTGCGGACCCATGCACGAGCACGAACGCGGCGAGCAGCGGTTCGGCGCGGCGGCGCAGGCCGCCGAGTGGGACGCGAGGTACGGCGAGCGAGACGGCGCGATGTGGAGCGGGCGACCGAACGGGCGGCTCGTCGCCGAGGTCGCCGCCCTCAGCCCGGGCCGGGCTCTCGACGTCGGCTGTGGCGAGGGCGCCGATGCGATCTGGCTCGCTCGGCGCGGCTGGACCGTCACGGCGATCGACAGGTCCGCTCTGGCCGTCGGCCGGGCGCGGGAAGCTGCCGAGTTGGGGGGCGCCACGGTCGAGTGGGTCTGCGGGGACGTCCTGCAGACACCTTTCCCGGCCCGCTCGTTCGACCTCGTGTCGATGCACTACCCGGCGCTGCCCAAGGCCGCGGGCGAGGCCGCTGTGCGGACGCTGCTCGAAACCGTGCGTCCTGGCGAGTTGCTCCTCGCCGTGTACCACGACCTCGACGACGAGCAGCGCGAGCACATGAAGTCGAAGGGCGTCGACCCGATGGACTACGTCGGTGCCGACGACCTCGCCCGGCTGCTGGGTGACGACTTCACGGTCGAGTTGCACGCGGTCGAGCCGCGCATCGACCCGCCGCCCGGCACCCCGCACAT
>JBEEFX010000076.1:0-5837 GCA_041166365.1 Acidimicrobiaceae bacterium | reverse complement strand
GCCGCGCTCCACGAGGGGTTGCCGTGGGACTGGGGGAGCATCGCCGAGTATCTCGACGCACTTGAACGCCGCCCGCACGACATCGACTTCGCCGCACAGGTCTGCCACGGCCCGCTGCGCCTCTTCGTGATGGGCCAGCGCGGCGCCGACCGCGAGCCGGCGACGGCCGAGGAGATCGCGGAGATGGGCCGCATCGCGGCCGACGGTGTCCGCGCCGGCGCGCTCGGCTTCACGACCTCACGCACGCTCAACCACCGCACGAGCAAAGGCGAGCCGACCCCGACGCTGACGGCGGCGCGCGACGAGCTCGTCGGCATCGCCCGCGCCCTCGGCGGCATCGGCGCGGGAGTGATGCAGGTGGTGTCGGACTGGCCCGACTTCGACGACGAGGCCGGCACCCTGCTCGAGATGATGCGCGTCTCGGGCCGGCCGTTGTCCGTCTCTCTGTCCGCGGCGCGGGGCTACGCGCACAACGCGATCCTCGACCTGCTGACGACCGCGAACGAGCAAGGGCTCAGGATGCGGGCCCAGGTCCCTGCCCGCGGGATCGGTGTGCTCATCGGTCTACAGGCAACCGTGAACCCGTTGATGAGCTCACCGACGTTTCGATCGGTCGACGCCCCCTCGCTGACCGAGCGCGTTGCGGTGCTGCGGAGCCCCGAGCTGCGCGCGCGGGTCATCGCCGACGTGGCCGAGCATCCGCAAGGCCGGACGATGGGCATGCTCGATCGCGTCTTCGAGCTCGGCGACCCGCCTGACTACGAACCCGACCCGGCCGACAGCATCGCCGCCCGCGCGAACCGGGACGGCGTGAGCCCTGTCGAGCTGCTCTACGACCTCATGCTCGGTGACGACGGCAAGGCGCTGTTGTACTGGCCGATCCTCAACTATGCGGACGGCAACCTCGACGCCGCCGGGGAGTTGCTCGCACACCCGCACACCGTGCCGGGCCTCAGCGACGGCGGGGCGCACGTCGGCACGATCTGCGATGCCAGCTTCCCGACCACGTTGTTGTCGTACTGGGGCCGTGATCGGCCGCATGGGGTGCGGTTCGAGCCCGAGTGGCTCGTGCAGCAACAATGCCGCGCGACCGCGGAGACCGTCGGGCTGCTCGACCGTGGCATCGTCGCCCCGGGCTTCAAGGCCGACCTCAACGTGATCGACTTCGAGCGCCTCGGGATGCGCGCGCCGCGCCTCGTCTTCGACCTGCCCGCGGGCGGCAAGCGGCTGCTCCAGCAGTCGATCGGCTATCTGCACACGTTCGTGAACGGCGTCGAGGTGTGCCGTGACGGCGAGTCGACGGGTGCCACGCCCGGGCGTCTGGTACGGGGCGCGCAACCAAGTCCGTGATCACCGATGAGGCGATCGCCCAGCAAGTGATGACGGCGGGCTCGATCGCCGACGTGCGATGACCAACACCAAGATCTACATCCACGAGCTGATCGACATCATCGGCCCGAACCGCGCCAAGTACCTGCATCACATGACGGCGAACTGGTGCCCGATCGCCCGCGAGGAGCGCAACCAGCTCTGCTACGGCGTGTGGGGCACGGTCGGATCGACCGGCCGTTGGCCCGAGGTCGTGAACATGTGGGAGCTCGATGGGTGGGACGGACTCGCAGCCAACTTCGATCACGAGTTGTCGCATCCGACGATGCAGGATCCGTCGTTGGCGGAGTGGTGGGCGCAGGCGGCGACGCTGCGCCGCGGCGGGTTCGACCGGATCGTCGAACCCGCGCCATGGGCTCCGAGCATCGATGACCTGGTCGCGGCGGGAGCCGGCGGCGCGTTCTATGCCCACGAGATCATCAGTGTCGCCCCGGGGGAGAGCCCGAAGCTGCTGGACGCGATCGACACGATCGGTCGACCACTAGCGAAGGATCTCGGCGTCGGGCTCCTCGGCGCGTTCCGCGTCGCCATGGCCGACGACCGCGAGTGCATCGTGATCTGGACCTTCCCCGATTGGTCGACATGGGTGGCGTACGAGCAGAACTGGACCGGAGCGGGCGCCATGGCCAAATGGCGAAGCACCCTCGTCGATCTCGGCGCGCACTTCCGGCGCACCCTGATGATCGACGCGCCCCTCGCGCCGCTGCGCACCGGCCGTCAACCGCAGATCGAGGATCGCCGTCCGCTCGACCAACTGTGAGGTGCACATGCGGCCGACCGCACAGGTCGAGCTGAGGCGCGAGCTTCAACGTGTCCTGACCGACCCGCTCTGGCTACCGTCTGGCGGGCGCCGTCACGACCATTCCTATCGGGGGACCGCATGCCAGATGCAGTGATCGTTGCGGGGGCACGCACGCCCATCGGCCGCGCCCACAAGGGTTCGCTGGTCGACGTGGACGCCTTCGAGCTCGCGCACGTAGCCGTCGGAGAGGCGATCAACCGGTCGGGGATCGCTCGAGCCGACATCGACGACATCGTCGTCGCCGAGTCGCTCCAGGGTGGCGGTGTGATCGCCCGCAACATCGCGCTACGGCTGGGTCTCCCGCACGTGCCCGGTCTCGCCGACAACCGTCACTGCGCGGCGGGCTTGAGTGCCGTGCAGATCGCCGCGGGGAGCATCCGGTCCGGGATGGACCGGGTCGTCGTGGCCGGCGGCACGGAGAGCTTGAGCTCGATGCCGCGAACGCTCAAGTCGACGCCCGGCTCGGCCCACGACTTCCAACCGTGGATGTCCCCGAGTCATCCCGAGACACCCGATGCGCCGTTGTGGGACATGTCGATCACCGTGGGGGAGAACACCGCGCGGCTCGCCGGATTGACGCGGGAGTCGGTCGACGAGTGGGCGTACCACTCGCACCAGCGCGCGGCCTCGAGCATCGCGAACGGATTCTTCGAGGAAGAGATCGTCCCAGTCGGATCGTTTGCCATCGACGAGCACCCGCGGGCCGACACGACACTCGAACGGCTTGCGGCGCTGCCCGCCTTGCATCCGGAGATCGAAGGCGCCACCGTCACGGCCGGCAACGCCGCCGGGCTGAACGATGGCGCCGCGGCGATCGTCGTCGTCGCCGACGACTACGCGTCGGCCAACGGCCTCACGCCCCTCGCCCGCATCATCTCGTGGGCGTCCGTCGGTGACGACCCCGCCCGCACCGGGCTCACTCCGACCCTCGCCATCCCGAAGGCGATCGAACGCGCCGGGATGAAGGTGGGCGACGTCGACCTGTTCGAGATCAACGAGGCCTTCTGCGCGGTGGCAGTCGCCGCGAGCCGCCAGCTCCGCATCGACCACGACATCGTGAACGTCAACGGGAGTGGGTGCGGGCTCGGCCATCCGATCGCCTGCACCGGAACTCGGATGGTGGTGACGATGCTCAACGAGCTCCGACGGCGCGGCCAATCCGTCGGGTGCGTGTCGATGTGCGCCGGCGGCGGCATGGGGTCTGCGCTGGTGTTCGAGCTGGTCTGAGGCTCCGAGCTTCATGAGCCTTCGATGGGAGCAGGTGATCGTCGATGCTCGCGATCCGGCTGCGTTGGGTGCGTGGTGGCGCGAGGCGCTCGGTTGGGTGGTGGTCAACGACGAGCCCGACGAGTTCGAGATCCGGCCGAGCGCGGAGCAACTCCCCGGCCTGCTCTTCGGGCGGGTGCCAGAGCCAAAGACGACGAAGAACCGGTTGCATCTCGACTTTCGACCCGACGATCGTGATGCCGAGGTGACGCGGCTGTTGGCACTCGGCGCGACGCGGGTCGACGTGGGACAAGGCGAGCAGACGTGGGTCGTGCTCGCCGATCCCGAGGGCAACGAGTTCTGCGTGCTGGGCTCGACGTCCGCCGGTTCCTGAGATCGACCTCGGCACTAACCGAACGTGATCGTGCGACGCGCGAGCTTCCACCCGTCGGGCGTGCGCCGGAACGCGTCCTCGTAGCGTCCCATCGACGTCACCGTGGGCTCGGTGGTCGTCGACGTCCAGAACATGAAGTAGGAACGCGCCGTTGCCGCGTCGTCGCGGTCGAAGCACACCGAGATCGTGTTCACCATGTGCAGGGTGTTCGAACCCGGACCTTGATGTCCGGCCGCCATGCGTTCTCGCTGACCGCTGGCGATCTCCGCGTGGCCGCGACGTTCCGACGCGGGCAACCCGATCGCGGGGTTGAGTGGCATCGCCCAGATGACGTCGTCGGTCAGGAGGCTCACGTACTCGCCGGTGTCGCCGGAATCTGCGAGCTGCGCGAGACGCGCGAGCACATTGCGGATCTCGAGCTCGTCCGCGACGCGCCGGCCGCTCGCTTCGGCGGTCATGGATCGAACGGCCGATTGGTCCACGAGCGACCCTTCCGTCGTGCTGACGGGAACCAGCCGCCCGCGGCCTTCGTGCCGCCGTCGGTGGGGATGGTGTGACCGGCCAGAAAGTCGGAGAGCTCGCTGGCGAGGAACAGCAGCACGCGGGCCTGATCGAGCGGCTCGCCCATCCGCCCCACCGGGAGGAACGTGGGCCACTTGTCGGCGAGCTCCGGGGGGTCGAAACGCACGAAGTCCGATTGCTTCGTCTGCGTGAGATCCGGAGCGATGCCGTTGACCTTGATCCCCTTGCGCCCGAGCTCGACGCCCAACGACCGCGTGAACGCGACGACCGCCGACTTGAAGGCGGCGTACACGGGATCCGGCGGGTAGCCCCGAAGGCCTTCGACCGACGACACGTTGATGATCGTGCCGTGGTGGCGCTCGAGCATCGACGGCAGGAACGCGTGCGTCACCCGCAGGACGTGGAGGAAGTTGGTCTCGTACTGCGCCTGCCAGCCCGCGGGATCGGATTCGGCGAATGAGGGCGGGAGCCGCACCCAGTGCCCGACGTTGTTGACGAGCACGTCGAGGCATCCCTGCTCGGAGAGAACGCGGTCGCGCAGGCCGGCGACCTGATCGGCGTCGCGGACATCGACCGTCAGCGCCCAGGCCTCGCCGCCGCCGCCGGCGATCGCCTTCACGACATCATCAGCAGCGTCAGCGTCGATGTCGACGACGAACACGCCGGCGCCCTCGGCGGCGAACAGCTGGGCCGCGGCCGCCCCGATGCCGTTGCCCGCCCCGGTGATCAACGCGACCCTGCCGGCCAACATCGACGTCATACGAGGGGTGATCCTCGCAGATCAGCGCCATCCGGCAGCTGCTGACGGTGCTGAACCGATGGGGTGCCGCGGGCGTGGTTCCATGGTGTGGTCATGACCGACGAAACCGGGCCGCCGTTCACCGTGCCGCCCGGCGCGCCGAGCGGGCCCGCGCCTTCGCCTCCGGCTCCTCGCGCCTACCCGGTCCCGGAACCGCCGCCGCCTTCGGTCCCGCCCCTCGGACCTCCGTACGCCGCGCCATCCGAGCGCCCGCCGCCGCTCCGGTATCCGAGCGCACCGCCCGAGCACTGGCCGGCGACACCGGCGATGCTCGCGAGCCCGACCCCGTCCGGCCCGCCGCCCGGCGGGGACCGGTGGCTGGACGACCCGCGCCACCAAGCGATCGCATGGGGCTCGATCGCGATCGTCTTCGCCATCATCGTCGGCGCGTTGGTGGGGGCGTCCGCGGCCGACCGGTCGCTCACCGTGGCGGCCCCCGTGACGACCTCGGACGCCAGCACGGCTGCCTCGTCGAGCGAGAGCGACACGACCACCACGACCGAGCCGCCGTCGCTCGACGCGGTCGTGCTCGAGATCGAGCGGTTCGTGGAGCGTGAGCGCGGGTTGAAGTACAAGCGGCCGGTGCCGGTGACCCTCGCGGGCGAAGGCGAATTCCAACGGCTGCTGCTCGCGGATTTCGACAAGCAGCGAGCGTCGCTCCTCGAAGGGCAGGAGGTGCTGCGCGCGCTCGGGTTGGTGCCACCCGACTTCGACCTCGTCAAGGA
>JBEEFX010000075.1:0-16891 GCA_041166365.1 Acidimicrobiaceae bacterium | reverse complement strand
AACGGCTCTCGGTCGCCTGATCGTTTCACCACCACGACAGGCACCTCTTCGATGCGCTCGTAGGTCGTGAACCGGCGGCCACAGCCGGCGCACTCCCGCCGGCGCCGGATCGTGCCACCGTCGTCAGAGGTTCGCGAGTCGATGACTCGGTCGTCGAGGCTCGCACAGGCGGGACACCGCACCGCCCACGAGGCTAGTTGTCGCCGGCGAGGCGCAGTCGTTGACCCGGCTCGAGGGCGGCGCCGCCGTTGAGCGCCACGATGCGATCGACCATGGCCCGCGTGTCGCCCGATGGGTCGAGCTCGTGGGCGATGGACCAGATGGTGTCGCCTGGCTGCACCACGTAGACGGCGCGGGCGGGGACGCTCTGGCCCGACGCCCCGTAGGCCGCCGGCTGCCGCACGATCGGGGCATCGGCGGGAGCCAGGTGCACCTCGCTCGAGTTGCGGCGACCGGCCGACAGCAGCAGGCCGGCGGCCAGCACCACGCACAGCGCAACGGTGAGGACCGCGAGCCGGCGGCGGCGATAGATCCGAGCGCCCGGCCTGGTGACCGGGGGGAGCACCACCAGGACGGGTCTGCTCGGAAATCGGGTGTGGCGGGTTCTCGGTGCGGTGGCGATGGCGACCATGGAACCCATCCTCCTCAGGGGGTGTGACACTGCCGACACGGCGTGCCCACGAACGTCTGTTCGTCCTCCACTCAACCACGAACGGGTGTTCGAGGTCAAGAAAAAGGCGAACAGATGTTTGCCTCCACGGCGACCCTTTGGTACCGTTCGCCAAACATACGTTCGATCGGAGCCATCCATGACTGAGCACCGCCTGACCGACCGCCAGCGCGAGGTTCTCGAGATCATCGATCAGTCGATGCGCGAGCGGGGCTATCCCCCGTCCGTGCGCGAGATCGGCGAGTCCGTCGGGCTCACGTCGCCCTCCACCGTCCATTCGCACCTGAACACGCTCCAGCGGCTGGGGTTCCTGCGCCGTGACCCGACGAAGCCGCGGGCCATCGAGGTCCGCTGGGATCCGAACTCCGGCGCCTCGCTCGAGCGCCGACCCGCTCGCTACATCCCCCTCGTCGGCGACGTGGCCGCCGGTACCGACGTGCTGGCCCAGGAGAACGTGGAGGAGATCCTGCCACTGCCGTCGGACTTCACGGGTGACGGCGAGCTGTTCATGCTGCACGTCCGGGGCGATTCGATGATCGGGGCCGGCATCCTCGACGGTGACTACGTCGTCGCGCGCGTGCAGGCCACGGCCGACAAGGGCGACATCGTCGTGGCAGGGCTGCCCGGCGAAGAGGCCACGGTCAAGACCTACAGCCGCAAGGGCAACAAGATCACGCTGTTGCCGTCCAACCCCAGGCTCGAGCCCATGGAGCTCGACGCCTCGGACGTCACCATCTACGGCAAGGTTGTCACCGTCTTGCGCCGCCTGTAACGCCTCGGCATCCCCCGATGCGCGTGTGGGGGTCCGAATCGTCGACAATGGGGGGGTGCGGTCGAAAGTGACCCGTTGGGGTGCACTGCTCCTGGTGCTCGGCGCAGCCGTCGGTTTTGCTGGTCCGGCGCGCGCCACGCCCGAACAGCCCAACGATCCCGCCTTCGGCCTCCAGTGGAACCTCCGCATGATCGGCGCGCCGGCGGCGTGGCAGGTCGCCACGGGCGCGGGCAGCACGATCGCGATCGTCGACACGGGTGTCGACCTGAACCACAGCGATCTCGAGGGCAAGATCATCGGTCACGTCAACTGCATCGGTGCCGGCGCGCCCGGCGGCGCGTGCAAGGACGGCTCGACCGCCGGCCAAGACGACAACGGGCACGGCACGCATGTCGCGGGCATTGCCGCAGCGGCGACCGACAACCAGACCGGGGTGGCCGGCACGGCTCCCGACGCGTCGATCCTCGCGGTGAAGGTGCTCGACTCCACCGGGTCCGGCAGCGCCGACGACGTCGCCGCCGGCATCAGGTACGCCGCGGATCACGGCGCGAGCGTCATCAACCTGTCGCTCGGGAACATCAGCCAGTCCGTGTTCGGCGCGAGCTTCCAGCAGGCCCTCGACGATGCGTTCGCGAAGGGCGCGCTCCCGATCATCGCGGCGGGGAACAACTTCGTGCTGCCGTCCGGACCGATCGCTCACGCCATCGTGGTCGGGGCGCTCAATCAGAGCGGGATCAAGGCGAGCTACAGCAACATCCAGAGCAGCCGATGGTCGATCATGGCGCCCGGCGGGGAGCCGGACGACACGGACGACACCTGTGCGAACGCCCCGATGGGTGTGCTGTCGACGTTCTTTCACAACGGGTACGCCTGCCTCGCAGGAACGTCGATGGCGGCCCCGCACGTGGCCGGCGCGGCCGCGGTGCTGCACAACGCGGGAGTCCTCGACCCTCAGCAGATCGTCGACAAGCTCTTGTCCACGGCGCGTGCGTTGCCGACGACGAGCTTCGACGGTGCCGGTGCGCTCGATCTCGCCGCCGCGGTGGGCCAGCCGGCAACCCCCGCGCCCGGCACGACGCCGGACACCATTGCGCCGCCCGACTCCGGCGGGGCCAACACCCCTGGCAGCAGCTCCGACGCGGTGACGCCGTCCGGGGACCTGAACGGGCCGGCGGCGTCGAACCCCGCCGGCGTCACGTTGCCCTCGGAGCGGGCTGCGCCACCGGCCGGCCGGGTCACGACCCGGACCCCACCGAACGCCGACGACGGCCTGTCGACCGGAGTCGTCGTGGTCGCCGTGCTGATGGCCGCGGGTGTCAGCGGTGCGCTCGGGTGGTTCTTCATCCGCGGGCAGAGTTGGGCACGGCGCACGCCGCCCCTCGACCGCTGACGCGCGACGGCTTGTCGATCGTCATGAGCCGCTGACGAGCAGATCCCGCAGGATCGACCACGTCCGGTCGAGTTGGTCGCGGGTGACGCGTTCGTCGGCCGTGTGCGCGAGCAACGGATCACCCGGCCCGAGATTCACGGCCGGCATGGAGAGCGCGGTGAAGCGCGCGACGTCGGTCCAACCGAGCTTCGCCCGCACCTCGAGGTCATTGCGGGCGATCAGCGCGGCGAACAGCGGATGGTCGAGACCGGGGCGGGCACCGGCAGCCGAGTCGACCATCTCGGCCGTGTCGCCTTCCTCCAGCGCGGGAGCGATCAGCTCGCGGAGCCAGGCCTCGGCCCCGGCTTCGTCGCGGTCCGGCGCGAACCGATGGTTGATGACGACGCGGGCCCGGTCCGGGACGACGTTGCCGGCGACACCCCCTTCCACCAGGACGGCCTGGACGGCTTCGCGGTACTCGCAGCCGTCCACCACCGGGCGACGGCCCTCCCACTCGTCGATGATCGCCAGCAGACGGCCGAGGCGGTGAATGGCATTGCGACCCATCCACGGCCGGGCGCTGTGCGCGCGGACACCCGTGAGGCACACGTCGAGTCGCAGCGTTCCTTGACACCCCGCCTCGAGCACGGCGCCGGTCGGTTCGCCGAGGATCGCGACGTCGCCGCGCAGCAGATCAGGACGATCACGCATCACGTGTCCGAGCCCGTTGTGCTCGGCGGCGATCTCTTCGCCGGCATAGAAGACGTACGTGACGTCCACCGCCGGTGCGTCGATGGTGGTGGCCAGCTCGAGCATCACGGCCAGACCGCTCTTCATGTCGGAAGCGCCCAGCCCCCACAGCGTGTCCCCCTCGATGCGGGCCCGGTCGTTGTCGTTGACGGGAACCGTGTCGGTGTGCCCCGCGATCACGACCCGCGTCGGGCGGTCGAGCGAGGTGCGGGCGACCACGTTGTCTCCCAAGCGATCGACGGTGAGCCACGGAGCGCCGCGCAGGTCGGTCTCGATGCGGTCCGTGATCGCCTGCTCGTCGTGGCTCACCGACGGGATGTCGACGAGCTCCGCCGTGAGCGCGAGCAGATCGTTCATGGGTCTCGCGGGTCGGTCATGCAGTGACGCCGTGCTCACGCAACAGGTCGTTGAGTTGCGCCTTGTCGTGACGGGTGCCGGGCTCGAGCCGCTTGATCACCAGCACGCAGGGCAGGCCGAACTCACCACCGGGGAACTCGCGACGGCGCGAGGCCTGCACGACGACGCACCACGGGGGCACGATCCCGCGGCTCAGCTCGTCGCCGGTCTCCGCGTCGATCACCGGAATGGACTTGGCGAGGATCACCCCGGCACCGACGAACGCCCCCTCACCGACCCGGGCGCCCTCGACGATCATCGAGCGGCTGCCGATCATCGCGTTGTCGCCGATGAAGACGGGTGCAGCCTGCGGCGGCTCGAGCACGCCGCCGATCCCGACGCCGCCCGACAGGTGCACGTTCTCGCCGATCTGGGCGCACGACCCGACCGTGGCCCACGTGTCGACCATCGAGTTGGCACCGACGCGAGCGCCGATGTTCACGTAGCTCGGCATCATGATCACGCCCCGGTCGAGGAAGGCGCCGAACCGCGCCGAGGCCCCGGGCACGACGCGGACCCCGCGGGCGGCGTAGTCCTGCTTCAGCGGGATCTTGTCGGCGAACTCGAACGGCCCGAACTCCATCGTCTTCATGGCCGACAGGGAGAACATCAGGAGAATTGCCTTCTTCAACCACTCGTGCACGACGACTTCGTCGTCGACGAGCTCAGCGACACGCTCTTCGCCTCGGTCCAGCCGGCTGATCACGCTCCACACCAACTCGCGGGCCTCCGGATTGCCCGCCAGCTCGTCACGCCGGCCCCAGAGCTCCTCGATCTGCGTCTGCAGGCCGGTCATGGGCGCCGAGGCTAGTGGGGGCGCCGTTTGCCGCTTCAACGCACCACTAATGTCCCTGGGCGCAAACGGACCTGGGGTGACCGCATGGCCAACGGTGGAACGGCAGAGGACGACCTCGAGCGGTTACGCGTCCAAGTCGACACCACGCGCACCGAGCTCGGCGAGGTTGCCGGGGCGATCAACGGCCTGACGGAGCTCGTGACCGACCTCATCCGCCGGTCAGGCAGCGACCACCAAGGCGACCAGTGGCAGGCCCGGCTCGGCGGCCTCGAGACGCGACTCGGGATGCTCGAGACGTCGATCCGGATCGAAGTCGAGCGCATCCGGGCGACCGCGGGCGCCGTCGACGCACTGGCCGACGACTTCAAGGCCACCGTGGGCGGCACGCACAACCTCGTCGACCTCGCGTCGACCATCACCGATCGGCTCGGCTCGCTCGAGTCGCTCGAGCGCGGTGTGCGGGGAGCGGCCCAAGACATCGCCACAACCGTCGAGGAACGACTCGACCGCGATGCCTCGAGTCGTCAGCAGCGCGACGACTCCCTCACCGACCGCGTGGGCGGTGTGCTCGAACGCATCGATCAACTCGCCGCCGCCGCCCGCGAGCAGACTGCCGCTCGCGCACAGCTCGACGAGATCGACCGCGCGGTGTCACAGACCCAGGCGAGCCTGGCCGAGCTGGCGGGGCGGCTCGAAGGCATCGCCCAGGTCACGGCCGATTTGCCGTCCATGGAAGACCGGTTGACCGCGCAGTTGCGCGATGCCACGGCATGGGGTGACGTCCTGGGCCGCCTGAGCTCGCAGGTCGGTGGCGTTCACAGCCGGCTCGACGACACGACCAGCGCGCAGACCTCACTCGCGGAGACGCTCGCCGCACTCAGCAATGAGATCTCCGGAGTGCGCGAGGAGCTCGACAGCTCGAGCGAGGCCACGCAGAGCTCACTCGCACAGACGCTCGCGGCCGTCAGCAGCGAGATCGCCGGCGTGCGTGACCGGCTCGACACGTTCACGGAAGCCACACAGAACTCGATTGCGCCGACGCTCGCGGCTCTCGGCCACGAGATCGCCGATCTCCGCGACCGGCTCGACACCTCGACCGAAGCCACGCAGAGCTCACTGACAGAAACGCTCACGACCGTCACCAGCGAGCTCGCCGGCATACGCCGCGAGCTCGACACCGCCACCGGCGCCACGCAGAGCTCGCTCACGCAAACGCTCGCGGCCGTCAGCAGCGAGCTCGCCGGCGTGCGGAGCGGGCTCGACACCTCGACCGAAGCCACGCGCCGGGAACTCGCGGCCACGTTGTCCGAACTGGCAACGGAGATCCGGAGTCTCGGGACTCGCATCGACGACGCCGGCGCAGGCGACAGCCGCCTCGAGGAGATTGCCGAAGCACTCGCCCAGGTGCGGGCGCAGCAACCACAGCTCACCGGTCGCCTGGACCAACTCGCCAGCGACGTCGCGGGCGTACACAGCATCGTGGCCCAACCGCCGGCCGGCGACGGAGACATCGGTGAGCGGCTCGACGCACTGGCCGCGGCCATGCGCCAAGTGGTCGCATCCCAACCCGATCCTCGACCGCAGCTCGAACAGCTCGCGGCGATCGTCGAGACGACGCGCGACGCGCGGCCGGATGTGACCGAGCACGTCGAACGGTTGTCGAGCCAGCTCGCGGCGTTCCGGGCCGAGCTGCCCGACCCGCGCGAATCGCTCGAGCGGCTCGCCGACGAGCTGGCCGCACTCCGAGCAGAGCAACGCGACCCCAGCGAACCGCTCGCACGTCTTGCCGAGGAGGTCGCCGGCCTCCGCGTCGCACAACCGGACCACCGCGAGTCACTCGAACGGCTCGCCACCGAGCTCGCCGGCCTCCGAGCCGAACAGCGCGACCCCAGCGAACCGCTGGAGCGGCTCGCCACCGAGCTCGCGGCCCTCCGGGCCGAACAGCGCGACCCCAGCGAACCGCTGGAGCGGCTCGCCACCGAGCTCGCCGCCCTCCGAGCCGAACAGCGCGACCCCAGCGAACCGCTCAGACGTCTGGCCGACGAGATCGCCGGCCTACGCGTCACGCTGCCTGAGCACCGCGAATCACTCGAACGCCTCGCCACCAACGTGAACGCGTTCATTGCCGCACAGCCGGAACCGAGCGAGCTGGTCACGCGCGTGCGCGAGGAAATCATCGCGCTCAACGTGCGCATCACGTCCGAGCTGGCCCAGCTGCGCGCCAACCAACCGGAGATCGCCGTCGACCTCGACGCGGTCGTCACGCGGTTCGACGAGCTCGCCGAGCAGCTCGCGCAGTTGCGCGCCGGCCAGCCGGCCACCGACGCGGTCATCGGCCGCGTCGCGACGATCCTCAACGACCAATCGACCACGCTGTCGCAGATCCAGATGGCGCAGCCGCAGCTGACGGTGCGTCTCGACCAGCTCGCCGCCGATCTGGCCGAGCTCGCGGAGCAGCCCGATGCTCCCAGCGAATCGCCTCTCGTCTTCGAGCGCCTCGAGCGCATCGCCGCCGACCTGGCCGAGCTCCGCGCCACCGAGAGCCTGGTCGGGTCAACGGTGTCGCCGTTGGCAGAGCAGGTCGACGCCATCCTCGAGATCGTGCAGACGGGCCTGACGCCCGCACCCGACGTACGCCCCAGCCTCGACCAACTGGCCGGAGCAATCGCGGAGCTCCGCGACGTCGCCGCCGGACGCAGCGAGGAGTGGGCCGCGAACCACACCGCGCAGCTCGAGGGGCTGGCGGAGATCATGCAGCAGGTTCGCTCGGGCCAGCCCGACGTGACCCTGCGGCTCGACCAGGTGCAGGCCGAGCTCGCCGACGTACGCACGAGGCTGCCCGATCTCGATGGCGCGCTCACTCCGGTGAGCGAACGGCTCGACCGCTTGTCGCTCGAGCTCGTCCAGCTCCAGGAGACGGCACCGGCGCTGGCCCGAATGAGCGCGGAGCTCGCCGAGCTGCGCGCCAGTCAATCCGAACCCGACGACTCGCAGGATTTCCTCGTCGACCGCCTCGACCGGATCACGGCAGAGCTGGCCGCGCTGCGCGCCCAGCCGGACGACGCTGACGCGTTCGGGCGGCTCGCCGCGGTCCTCGACGAGCACTCGACGGTCCTCTCGGTGTTGCAATCCGGCCAGCCGCAGCTCGCCGTGCGCCTCGATCAGCTGGCTACCGACATGGCGGAGCTCAGCGTGCTCGCCAGTGAGCCCGCGACGCCGCCGGAGTCACCACTCACCATCGAACGACTGGATCGGGTCGCCGCCGAAGTCGCCGCCTTGCGCGCTGAGCAGCCCGATCCACTGGTGGCGCAGGCCGCCCTCGCGGAACAGCTCGACCGCATCGCCGCGGAAGTCGCCGGCCTGAGGGCCGGACAGGCCGATCCGCTCGCGATCCAGACCCTGCTCGCCGACCGCCTCGATCGCGTCATGGCGGAGGTTGCCGCCCTCCGCAGCGCCCAACCTGATCCGAACGCGACGCAGGACTTCTTCGCCGAGCACCTCGACCGGATCGCCGCGGACATCGCCACGTTGCGCGCCGAGCAACCTGATCCCGAGGCGGGCCAGGCACTCCTCGCGGAACGACTGGACCGGATCGGCGCGCAGCTTGCAGGGCTCCGAGCGGATCAACCGGACCCCGCTGCGATCGCGTCGACCATCCACGCCCGCCTCGACGAGCTGGGTGCCACGCTCACCGTCCTCCAAGGACAACTCGACCGCGACGAGCCGGAGCCGCTGGACGTCGCCGGCGCGCTGGAGCCGCTCAACGCGCAGCTCTCGAACGTCGACGCCCGCGCGGCGACGACCACCGAGGCCGTGCTGCAGCTCGATGCGGCGGTGGCACGCACCAGCGCGCAGGTCGACGAAATCGTCGCCGGGCTCACCTCGTTGCGGGAGACTCCTGACAACACGGCCGAGGCACTCGCTCCCGTCGTCGACCGTTTGGCGACCATCGTGGACTCGGTGTCGACGATGCACGGTGATGTCGCGAACCTCGCAGACTCGATCTCCACCCTGCGGTCGGACCGTTCGCAGCTCGTGCAGATCGCGATGGAGACCAACGGGCGCCTCGACCTGCTCGCCGCGAATGTGGGCGAGATCCGCGAATCCCGGCCGGACTTCAGCTCCAGCTTCGTGGCGATGAGCGGCCTCCTCGAGTCGGTGCAAGCCAACGTGTCGACGACGCATGACCGCATCTCCGCACTCGGAGAGCTCGTGCGCGAGGTCGAAGGGGGTCGCACTGATGTGGCCTCGGTCGTCGCGCCGCTGGCCGACCGGCTGGAGGTGATCGCCGCGCAGACCGGAGCCTCCGAGCAGCACGTCGCCACGGTCCTGGAGAGCCTGGCCGACACTTTCGGTCGCGTCGAAGCGGAGCGGGCCACGACGTTCGCACAGCAGATCGACGAGGTGCGTCGAGCCGTGAACGAGTTGAGCGATCGTCAGTCGACCGGGCTCACGGACGTGCTGCAGCGATTCGAAAGTGTCAGCGAGAACGTCGCGACGACCCAGGAGGCGACCCGAGCGCTGGAGATTGTCGTCAGGTCATCGGCCGAAGACGGCAGCAACGAGCTCATGGGTGAGCTCACGCAACAGCTCACGTCGTTGACGTCGGACGTGAAGTCCACCGTGCGCGCCGTGGTCGGGCTCGGAGCAGACTTCACCGGCCTGCGGTCGGATCTCCAGTCGCTCTCGGCATCGATCCCGGATCGAACCGACGCCGACGCCGAGGTCCGCGCCGCGTTGGCCCGCTTGGACGAGGCCATCGGCGCGCGCGACGAACAGCTGCGGGAAACCGTCGAACGCCTCGACGCCGCCGTCGGCGCGCGCGACGTGCAGCTGCGCGACGCGATCACCCGGCTCGACACCGCTGTCACCGAGCGGGAGTCGGAGGTCACGGAAGGAGTCGCCCGGCTCGATGCGACACTGGCCAACCGCGATGCCAGCGTCCGCGACATCCTCTCCCGGCTGGACAGCGCCGTCAGCCAGACGAGCCGAGAGTCCGACTTCGCAGATCTTGCGCGACAGTTCGACGCAGCCATCGCCGAGCTTCGACGGGATCTACAGACGATGCAGCAAACGGCCGCAAGCACCGACGTGCTCGACATGGTGCGATCCGTGGCGGAGCGCGATCCCAACGAGGCCGTGCAGTCCGTGAACCTGTCGCTGCGAGAGGTGCGCACCGACCTGTCGGCGATGCGTGATGCCATCGGCGATCTCCGATCGGACGTCCGGCGCGCCGAGGCAGACATGACGGGTGGTGCGGGAGCCGCGCTGGCGTCGGCCGCCTCCGCGATGGCTCGTCTCGAAGGACGAATCGACGGCGAGTTCGACACGGTCAGCCGGCAGATGGAGGCCGTGGGCACGCTGCTCGGACAGGTGATCGAAGCCGTGCATCGCGTCGAGTCCCAGGTGGTCGGTGTGCAGCCCGTCTCCGAGAAGATGCGGACGGCCGCCGCCACCGTCCTCGAGTCGCTGCGGGCCAACGTCCGTCAGCGCAACGCGCGACGCAACGCGGGCGCCCCGCCGGAGCTCGGCGCCGGCCCCCGCTGACGCACCGCTGACTGCCCCGGAGAACGAGGGCTCGTCGTCAGACGTTCAGGCGCTGCGCGATGAGTTCGATGCGGTCGTCGGGTTGCACCACCGCGATGCGCACGTGCCCTGAGCCGGCGGGCCCGTAGAACTCGCCAGGGCTGACCAGCGTGCCGGCATCGGTGGCCAGCCGTTTCGTGAGACCCCAGGCGTCGCCTCCGGGCGCGGGCACCCACAGGTAGAACGCCCCGTCGGGCAGGACCACGTCGAGGTCCAGGCCCGCTCGGAGGATGTCGCGGAGGCGTCGGAGCCGTTCGAGATACCGGACGCGCTGTTCGTCGACGTGCGTGTCGTCGGCGAAGGCCACTGCCGCGGCCGCCTGGATCGGGCCGGCGACCATGAACCCCGCGTGCTTGCGCAACTCTCGGAGGTAGTCGACGAGATCGCCGTCGCCGGCGTAGAACCCGACGCGCACGCCCGCGAGATTCGAGCGCTTCGACAGGGAGTGGACCGCGACGACTCCGCTGGTCCCGTGCTCGAGAATCGTGTGAGGCGGGCGCTGCCACGTGAACTCGACATAGCACTCATCGCTGAGGACCGGGATGCGTCGCGCCCTCCCCCAGCGGGCCGCGGCCTCGAGATCGATCAAGTCACCAGTCGGGTTCGCGGGTGTGTTCACCCAAAGACACAGGGCCCGTTCGGCGTCCTCGTCACTGATCGCGTCGAGCGAGCCGTAGGCGATCGCCCGACAGCCGGCGAGGGTGGCGCCCATCGCGTAGGTCGGATAGCTGATCGCGGGATACAGCACGGTGTCGCGCTCCGGGGTGCGCAGCTGCAGCCATTGCGGGATGCCCGCCACGAACTCCTTGGTACCGATGCACGCGGCGATCTCGCGGTTCGGGTCGACGACCACGCCGAGCCGGCGCTCGAGCCATCCCGCAGCCGCTTCGCGAAAGCCCGGCGTACCGATCGACGCCGGATACCCGCGCTCGGCGTTGCTCTCCGCCAGCGCGGCGACGACGGCGGGAGGCGGCGGGTCGCACGGTGTGCCGATCGAGAGATCGACACAGCCTCCGGGGAGCTCGGCGGCGGTCGCGGCCAGCTCGTCCAGCCGGTCGTAGGGGTACGGCGGCGGCACGAACCCCGTCATGGCTGCACGTACTCCTGAAATCGCGTGCGGGCCGCTTGATCGAATCGGACGCGGAGCTGCATCGCCCCTTCGCCAGCGGTCTCGACGAGGACCTCACCCTCGCGGTGCACCGCCGCGAGCACGTCTCCCCGCTCGTAGGGAACCACCAGCTCCACCACGGTCGTGAGCGCGCGGAGCCGGTCGGCCACGGCCCGCAACAGGTCCTCCACGCCTTCGCCCTTCGCCGCCGAGATCGCGACGCTGCCCGGATACCGAGCGGCGAGCCGCGCCGCGTTGGCCGACGCGAGATCGGACTTGTTGAACGCCAGGAGCTCGGGAACGCCGTTTCCGCCGATCTCGCCGAGCACCGCGTGCACCGCGTCGATCTGCACCTCCGGCTCGGCCACCGACGAATCGACGATGTGCACGAGCAGGTCTGCTTCCCCAACGACCTCGAGTGTGGACTTGAAGGCCTCGACCAGCTGATGCGGCAGCTTGCGCACGAAGCCGACCGTGTCGGTCATCAACACGGGCTCGCCGCCCGGCAACGCGAGCCGTCGCGTCGTGGCATCGAGCGTGGCGAACAACCGATCCTCGACGAGAACACCGGCATCGGTGAGCCGGTTGAGCAGCGTCGACTTCCCCGCATTCGTGTAGCCGACGATGGCCACATGACCCAGCTGGCTGCGCCGCCGGCTCTTGCGTTGCGTGTCGCGGTGCTTGCCGATGGTCTTCAGCTCGGCCTCGAGCTTGTGGATGCGACGCACGAGGCGGCGGCGGTCGACTTCGAGCTGGGTCTCGCCCGGGCCGCGCGAGCCGATGCGCGCCGCCCCGGCGGACATGCCGCCCGCCTGCTGGGACAGCTTGGTGCCCTTGCCGCGCAAGCGAGGCAGCCGGTACTGCAACAGCGCGAGTTCGACCTGGGCCTTGCCCTCTTGGCTGTGCGCGTTCTGGGCAAAGATGTCGAGGATCACGGCGGTGCGATCGATCGCCGTGCGGCCGAGCAGCTTCTCGAGGTTGAACTGCTGCGCGGGTGTGAGTTCGTTGTCGAAGACCACCGTGTCGGAGTCGACAGACAGGGACACCTCACGCAGCTCTTCGACCTTGCCCTTGCCGACGTACGTGGCCGGATCGGGCCGGTCGCGCCGCTGTACGACCCGCGCGACTTCGTCGGCGCCCGCCGTGTCGACGAGCTGCGCGAGCTCGTCGAGCGACGACTCCACGTCGTCGAGGTGGTCGCCGCCGAGTGCGACGCCGACGAGGACGAGCTTCTCGCGTCCTTCCCGAGAGATGAGGGTGTCGGTGAGCGCTTCGTTCACCGTGCTTCGTACTCGATCGTCGCGATGTGAACGACCGGAACCGTCATCCGGATCGTGTCGCCCATGACGATGTCCGCGGGACCGCCGGGCTGACGCACGATGACGCGCTCGCCGGCGAGGCCCCACTGGTGCGCGGCGGCGGCGACCGCGCACGCGCCGGTGCCGCACGCCTCGGTGAGCCCAACCCCGCGCTCGTAGACCCGCATCGTCAGCTCGCCGTCGGCCGGACCAGGGGCGACGAGCTCGACGTTGATGCCCTCGGGAACCAGCTCGTTGATCGTCAGCCCGCGCGCCACCAGATCGATTCCGGCGTCGAGCCGCGGCGCGTGCAGCACGAGATGCGGGTTGCCGATGTCGACGCGCGCGGCGCGCACGACCTGATCGTCGAGCCACTCGGTCTCGTCGTCGCCGACCTTGGCTTCGCCCATGTCGACGGTCGCCCGGTGGGTTCGCGGATCGTCGGTCGGTTCGAGCGTGACCGTACGCGCGCCGGCATCGGTGTTCACGACGACCGTCGGTCCGGCGACTACACCAGCGCGCACCACCGCCTGGGCGAGACAGCTGATGCCGTTGCCGCTCATCTCGGCCCGACCACCGTCAGCGTTGTAGAGCCGCATCGTCAGCCCGTTCGTCACGTGCAGCAAGCCATCCGCGCCGATCCCGGTGTGGCGATCGCAGACGGCACGCGCCAGAGCGGGCGTCACCGTCTCGGTGCCGTCGAGATCGATCAGCACGAGAAAGTCGTTCCCGAGGCCGTGGTGCTTGGTCAGCTGCATGCGAGGGTCAAGTCTGCCCGGCGACGGCGGCTTCCAGCGACGGCAATACCTCTTCCGGGTGGGCGTCGGCCGTGAGCCACTCGATGCGAGGGTCTCGCCGGAACCACGCTCGCTGCCGCCGGGCAAACTGTCTCGTGCGCCGGATCGCCTCGTCCACCGCATCGTCGAGTGTGATCTCGCCACGAACGTGGGCGAGCAGTTCGCGGTAGCCCAGCGCCTGCGCCGCCGTCCGCGAAAGTCCTTCCGGTCGCGCGTCGAGGCGGCGGACCTCGTCGACGAACCCGGCATCCAGCTGGGCCTGGTAGCGCGCCTCGATGCGAGCGGTGACGGCCGCAGGTTGAAGCTGGACACCGACGAGGCGGAACGGGGTTGGAGGGTAGGCGTCGAGCCCTGGGCCGTACGACGAGAACGGCCGTCCGCTGCCCACCGTCACTTCCAGGGCGCGGACGATGCGGCGGCGGTTGCTCGGCTCCATGCGCGCAGCCGCGACCGGATCCAACTCCGTGAGCTGCGTGTGGAGCTGCGTCGTCGCCGCGCCTTCGAATGCGCGCCGCGCGTCCGGATAGCGGCCGGGCAAGGAAAGGCCGTCGACGACGGCGCGCAGGTACAAGCCGGTGCCACCCACCAGGAGCGCGCGACGGCCGCGCCGCTCCACGTCGGCCAGCGCATCGACGAAAGCTCGTTGGAAACGGGCGACGGTGAACTCCTCGTCGGGGTCGGCGATGTCGATGAGGTGATGCGGCACGTCGGCCCGCTCCGCCGTGGTCGGCTTCGCCGTGCCGATGTCCATCCCGCGGTACACCTGCATGGAATCGACCGACACGATCTCGATGTCTCGGTGCCGACGGGCGATCTGCAGTGCCAGCCATGATTTTCCCGACGCTGTCGTACCGACGAGCGCGAGATGAGTCACAGCGGCGGACCGTCGCGGACCACGTCGAGGACCGCGGCCCGTGAGACGCCGACCGCCTCGAAGCGCGTCAGCCACCAGGTCGCGCCCACGGCCACCCACGGCCGAGGGTCACCGCCGGGCGGCCCCTGTACGGCGACGTCCCACAGGCCCGCGTCCGCGGGTCGTTCCCGGAGTCCGTACGCGATGACCTCGGCGAGCGCATCGGGCGACGGGACGTCGACGGGGAACCAGCCGTCCCAGTGCGCGGCGCGCCGCACGGGCCGGCGGTTGGGGAACCGCGATCCGATCCACACCGGGATCCGCGGTTGCTGGCAAGGGGTCGGTAGTAGGCGTACCCCATCCACCTCGTCGCCCGCCCACCACTGCGTGATCTTGCGCAGTCCCTCATCGAGGTTGTCGGCGCGCCTTCGACGGTCGAGCTCCTCGCCGAACCGCGACAGCTCGCCACCGCGATCACCACCGAGGCCGACGCCAAAGATGGTGCGCCCGTCACTCAGCCGGTCGAGGGTCACCGTCTCGCGCGCGAGCTTTTGCGGACGCCTCCGGGGAACCGGCGTCACCATCGGTCCGATGCGTACACGCTCAGTCGCCTGCGCGATCGCGCTCATGACGATCCACGGATCGGCCAGGCGCTCGACCGGCCTGTCCCACAACAGGTGGTCCCACACGAACACGCCATCCCACCCGGCCTCCTCCGCGGCGACGGCGATCTCGACGGCCACCCGCGGCTCGGACAGCTCGTCGAACAACGGCATGAAGAGTGCGGTCTGCAACACTCAGTACGCGGCGACGGGAATGCGCGTCTTGTGCCGAGGCAACGCGGTGACGTCGACCAACTCGCCCCGCAGGTGATGGGGCGCCGCGCCGACCACGAGCACATCGGCGAACGTGCCGGGACGCACGGCTCGATCGGCGACGAAGTGGACCAGTTTGTTCTGCCGGGTCCGGCCGGCCGTCACCGAAGCGTCCTTCTTGCTCGGCCCCTCGACGAGCACCTCCTCGACGCGGCCGACTCGGGCCTCGTGCTTGGCCAGCGCGCTGCGTTCGACCACGACCCGCAGGCGGTCGAAGCGTTCGGCGATCACGTCGGCCGGAACGAAGTCGTCGACCTTCGTCGCCGCTTCGGTGCCCGACCGCGGCGAGAAGATGAAGGTGTAGGCGCTGTCGTACTCCGCCCCGGCCACGACCTCGAGCGTGCGTTCGAAATCGTCGTCGGTCTCGCCGGGGAAGCCGACGATGATGTCGGTGGTCACCGCGAGATCCGGCACAGCGTCACGGGCCGAGGCGAGGCGCTGCAGGTATCGCTCGGCGGTGTAGCCGCGATGCATGGCGGAGAGCATGCGGTCCGAGCCGGATTGCAGCGGGAGGTGCAGGTGCTCGCAGAGCGAGCCGACCGATCCCATCGCGGCGATCGTCTCCGGGCGCAGGTCCTTCGGATGCGGGCTCGTGAACCGCACCCGGCGGATGCCGTCGACATCGCCGAGCGCCTGCAGGAGCTCGGCGAACAGCGGGCGACGCTTGGTGAGGTCGCGCCCGTAGGAGTTCACGTTCTGGCCGAGCAGGGTGACCTCGACCACGCCATCGGCCGCGAGCCGCTCGACCTCCCCACGATGTGCGCCGGCGCTCGGCTGATCTCCTGGCCTCTGACCGAGGGCACGATGCAGAACGCGCAACGGTTGTCGCAGCCGATCTGGATCGTGACCCACGCGGCGTACGGCACGTCGCGGCGCACCGGCAAGGCGGACGGGAACGCGTCCGCATCGCTCGGATCGGTTGCGTCGAAGATCTCCGTCAGCGGACCGTTCGCACGGCTCTGTTCGAGCAGGAGTGCCGCCCGGTGCACGTTGTGGGTGCCCAGCACGACGTCGACGTGCGGGGCTCGCTCGCGCACGATGTCGCGGTCCTTCTGCGCCAGGCAGCCACAGACCACGATCTGCAGATCGGGCCGGGCCTGCTTGACCGACTTCAGGTAGCCGAGCTTGCCGTACAGCTTGTTGTCGGCGTTCTCGCGGATGCAGCACGTGTTCAGCACGATCACGTCGGCGTCGTCGGTCGAGTTGGCCGGTTCGAGCCCGTCGGCCTCGAGCAGCCCGGCGATGCGTTCCGAGTCGTGCTCGTTCATCTGGCACCCGAAGGTGTGGATGAGAAACGTGCGCGCCATCGCGGTCAGGTTAGGCGGGCGGCCGCGCGCCGCCGGCCGTGGTCAGTTCGTGAGGTGGATGGTGCCGGACGGCACCGGCTCACGCGTCACCCCATCGACGCGGGCATCGACGCCGACATCGGCGTCCGCGTTGACCGGCGGAGCGGGCTGCCGGGCGGAGGCATCCCCGTGAGCCCGACCGCGGTCCTCGATGCTCAAGCGGATCGCGGTACGGCGTTCCCCGTCGATGACGATGTCCGCGAACGTCTGGATGCAGACGAGGTAGATACCGGCCGGAGCGACATAGCCCCGGGCGATGGCCACCGCCTTGATCG
>JBEEFX010000074.1:0-16481 GCA_041166365.1 Acidimicrobiaceae bacterium | reverse complement strand
AGGAGCTGCAGGATCACCGGCTGGTCCGGACCGAGCATCGATCCGCTCGCCACACGAAACAGGAGGCTGTAGCCGATCTGGCCGGCGGCTCCGGTGATGGCGACACGTACGGGGTCCTTCGTCAGCGGCATGCGGCGACCCTATAACGCAGAAGGGGCCGCCCCGAAAGGCGGCCCCCACTGTCTTTCGCGCAGGAAGCCAGCGCGAAGGAAACCAATTGATCGGTTACAGCTGCATCGACTTGATCTCGAGGAATTCCTCGAAGCCGTGCTCGCCGTACTCGCGGCCGTAGCCGGACTGCTTGTAGCCACCGAACGGCGCGTTCGGGTTGAAGGCACCACCGTTGACCTCGATCTGACCGGTGCGGATGCGCCGCGCCACCTTCTTGGCTCGTTCCTGATCGCCGGCCCACACACCGCCGGACAAGCCGTACGGCGTGTCGTTGGCAATCTGCACGGCCTGCTCCTCGCCGTCGTACGGCAGGATCGAAAGCACCGGACCGAAGATCTCCTCACGGGCGATCGTCATGTCGTTGCTGACGTTCGAGAACACGGTCGGGCGGACGTAGTAGCCCTGCTCGAGGCCTTCGGGCTTGCCCGGGCCACCAGTGACGAGCTTGGCGCCTTCCTCGATCCCCTTCTCGATGTACCCGTTGACGCGATCGACCTGCGCCTGCGACGAGAGCGGTCCGAGCATCGCCCCATCGGCGAACGGATCGGACGGCTGGAACTTCGTCTCGACCTCGTCGGCCGCGATGCGCTCCGCGTCGGCCAACCGAGATGACGGCACGAGCATGCGAGTGAGCGCCGTGCACGTCTGCCCCGAGTTCAGGTACGCCTTGCCTATGCCGTCGCGCACGGCCTGCTCGAACTTCGCGTCGTCGAGATCGTCGAGCAGGATGTTGGCGGACTTGCCACCGAGCTCGAGCGCCACCCGCTTCAGCGTCTGCGACGCCACCTCGGCCACACGCTTCCCAGCACGCGTCGAGCCGGTGAACGACACCATGTCGACATCGGGATGCGCGGCGATGGCCTCGCCCACCGATGGGCCGGTGCCCGTGACGAGGTTGAACACGCCCGGCGGCAGGCCGACGTCGTTGATCACCTCGGCGAGCACGAACGCATCGAGCGGCGCGATCTCACTCGGCTTGAGCACGACCGTGCATCCGGCCGCCATCGCGAACGCGACCTTCGCGGCGATCTGGTGCAAGGGGTAGTTCCACGGCGTGATGCAGCCCACGACACCAACGGGCTCACGCACGACGAGGCTGTTGCCGACCTGCGTCTCGTATTGGTAGCCCTCGGCCTGGGCGGCGGCCTGCGCGAACGAGTTGATCGGAAGACCGGCCTGTACGAGCAGGCTCAGCCACTTGGGCATGCCCGCCTCGCGGGTGACGATCGTGGCGATCTCGTCCATGCGGGCGCCGAGACCCTCGGCGATGCGGCTGCTGAACTTTGCCCGCTCTTCCGGCGAGCGCTGCGCCCAGTCGTCGAAGGCCGCCCGTGCCGCCTTGACGGCGTTGTCGACGTCGGCGGCCGTGCCGTCGGGGATCGTCCCGATCACCTCGCCATCGGTCGAATCGAAGACATCGATGGTGCCTTTACCGGCTGACGGCACCCATGCGCCGTCGATGTACAGCTTGTCGTGGACCTGCAACTTGTCCTGTGTTGGCAACGCGGGACCTCCCCCGGAGAACTTGACTCGTCGGTCAAGGGCGAGGCTATCGGTCGGTCCCGCCTAGTGTCACCTTGGCATGGACGAGGTCAGCGTGGACATCGATGCTCCCCCGGAGCGCGTATGGACGCTCGTCACCGATCTCCGCAACATGGGTCGGTGGAGCCCTGAGTGTCACCGGTGCGAGTGGCTCGGTGGCGCGTCTGAACCGGCCGTCGGTGCGCGGTTCAAGGGGTGGAACAAGCGCGGCCTCATGCGGTGGTCAACGGTCTCCACCGTCGTGACCGCGGACGCGCCGACCCACTTCGCGTGGGAGGTCACGCAGTCGAGGATGCGTTGGGGCTATCGGTTCGAGCCATCCAACAGCGGCACCCGCGTCACGGAATACCGCGACGAGCTCGCGGTGAAGCCGTTGTATGTGCGGATGGTCTACAAGCTCCGCCTGCTGGGCCGCGATCCCGACGCGATCGTGCGCTCCGGGATGCAGCAAACGCTGGAGCGACTGAAGGCCGAAGCCGAAGCAGCAACGAACCGATAACAATCAGCGCAAAGGCCAGCAGCGTCGGGTCCACGACGCCGGTTCCGGTGCGAGCGAGCGCAGCCGTTGGATCCGACGAGCTAGGCCTTTCTTCGAGCACGACCAACTCGCCCGCAGCGTGATCGAACTGAACCGGTTGATCGATGATCAACGACCCGAACCCGGTCACCGTGGCGTGCTCCTCGTGATCCGTCTCCGGTCCGATGACAATGTGATCACCAACTTCGAATCCGTCGTTCGATGCGACATCCAGCTCGCTGTCTCCGGCGTTCGCCTGTCGCCGGAGCACCGTGCTGGTTTGCAACGCCCGACACGGTGAGAACTCGGATGTCGAACCGTCGACCGACGTCGCCGTTCCTGTGATGAAACCAAACCCTGACGGCGGAGCAGGGAGAGTCGCATTGATTCGGCCCCCGGTGAGCGCCGCGGCCTGCACTGACCCGAGATACTGCTCACCTTCTCCGAACGTGGTTGGGTCGCAGGCGCGGCTGGCAAAGACATCGACACGCACAGCTACGGTCAACCGGAAGAAGTCCATTGCTCCGGTCACGCGCAAGTTGCCAGCTGACAGCGTCGCGGTGGCCAGGTGCGGCCATGGTGCGAGGTGGTTCGGCCCATCAACGCCGAACCGCACGTTCTGGTTCGGGCCGTCCGGGGTCGGGAAGAGGCTGGAGCCGGTGTTCGAAAGGTCGATTCCGAGACCGCCGTTGTCGAAGACGCTGTTCGCGCCGATGTCGATGCCGAACGTCGACGGCCCGCCGACGACGAACACGCCCGGTCCATCGTTCTCGGTGATGGTGTTTCGGTCGACCTTCACCGACGTGACGCCGTTGACGTCACCTACCTGCACGCCCGGACCGTGGTTGTGGTCGATGAGATTGCCTTCACCCTCGCCGGACCCGCCGATGGTCGTCGGTCCGTCGGATTGGACATCGATGCCGGCGACCGAGTTTCCCCGCACAACGTTCCCGTGGATGTTCGCCGCGCCGACACCGCCGGGATACAGGCTCCCGAGGCCGATCCCCGCGTTGTGGTTGAACGCGATGAGATTGCACCACTGGTCGCAAGTCCCGTCGACCGTCGCGTGCGACGGGCCACCGATCTCCGTCAGCACGCCGGATGCCGCGACTCCCGTACCGTTCGGGAGCGGCCCGGTTCCGTCGAGCGTGGTGCCGATGAAGTTCCCCTGCACCTTCGCCGCGCTCACACCCTCATCGTGATTGCCAGAGATCAGGTTGCAGGGTGAGACACACGTGCTTTCGGCGCGCGGACCACCCACCACGCCCACGCTCCTCACGCCGACTTCGTTCGGTACCGCGGCCGTACCGTCGCGGTTGGTGCCGATCCGGTTGCCCGCGATGCGCGCGGCAGCATCGTGGAGGTTCGCCACCCCGTCGTGCGTGTTGCCAGAGATCACGTTGTCGTCGATCTGCGCGCCGACGGAACCGGCCCCCGTGCGCAGCCCGATGAAGTTGGGCATCGCACCCGTGCCCGCCGTGTTCGTCCCGATCAGGTTCCCCCGCACCACAACGCCCACACCGTCAACGAGCACGCCACCCGCTCTCACGCGGTTGCCCAGGTTGACCCACTCGCCGAGAGAGGGGATGCCCCACGCGGAGATCACGTTCGCGTCCTGGGGGGCTGGGCCGCCGACAACCACGCCCGGAGCCCGCGCCCACACGCCGACCCAACCCCGCCCGACGAACCCGGAATCCTCAGAAAGCGGGCTGTCGATCACCGGTGTTCCGTCGGGGTGCAGGCCGATGAGGTTGCCCTTGATCGTGGCCGGCGCCGCGGCCAGCACGCCGACACGACCCGAGATCACGTTTCCGGGCCCGACCACGGTCCCGTCGCCACCGCGCACAACGACACCGTCGTCGAAAGAGCGGGCGCCGAAATCCTGCTGGTCGTCGATGAGGTTCCCGGCGATCTGGTTTCCCGACCCACTGAGCACGACCACATTGCCCCAGCGCGGATCGGCGAGCTGCGCATCTCGTTCCGCGGCCGTCGGCGTGTCGCCGAGGTCCCTCCCGTTGCCGCTGTCAAGCAGTTCGTTGCAGTCGCCGGTGCACGCGTTGGTGGCGACGCCGGACCCGATCTCGTTCCGACCGCTCTCGATCTGGACGCCGATATCTCTCATGTACCTGAGGTGGTTGCCGACGACGTGGTGTCCTCCGGCGCCTCGTAGGACCACGCCGACGCTGAACCCGCGGATGTCGAGGCCGCGGAGGGTGCTACCGGAGCCGGTGAACACCAGCCCTTCAAAGAGTGGTCGTGCGTCCGAGTGGAGGAGCGGCTTCACGGCGCCCGGCTGCGTCGTGCCATCGATGTCGACAGTGCCCTCCACGTCCGGAAGCGCAGTCGCCGGTGAGATCTCGGGCTGCCCTCCGCCTGGGATGTTGAACGTGATCGACTGCGCGCCGTCTCCGCCCGCCTGCAAGGCGTTGGACTCCTCAATCGCCGCGCGCAACGTGCATTGCGCGCCGTCTGTCGTGGCGTCGACGTCACATTTCTCGTCGCCGCGGTCCGCTTCGGCCTCGCGGTCGTCACCGGTGACGTTCACGACCAACACACCGCTCACCACCGTGAGCTGTTTCTCGACGTCGGCGGCGACGTCATCGTTGGTGTCGTGATCAGTCGCATGCGGGTGCACGGTGGCGTCGTAGTCGCCGGCGCTGTCCGCGACGACGTCGAAGTCGAATGCCGTCGACGCATGTGGTTGGAGCGAAGCCGCCGATGCCGGAGTCGGTGCACCGACGTGCATCCCGGTCGACGGCGTGAATGCGAGTGTTCCTGGCACAACGTTGTCGAGGACGCTCGTCCCGTTGTTCGTCACCGTGAGCGTCGTCTTGAAATGCTTGCTACTAGAAGGCGATTCCGGATCGAAGGTGAACTCGCCCGTGAGTTGTGCGCCGTTGACGTCGAGCTGGCGCGTCACTTGCTCGGCGGTGACTGAACCACCGGCGGTACCCGCAGCGGCGACGTGCAGCGACACGGCACTGGCGTTTGGAGGACTGATCTGGTAGTCGAACGTCGCCAAGTCACCGGGCGCGATCGATTGCGTCGGCGGCACCGGGCCGGTGATCGTGCCCAATCCGCCTGCGGGCGTGATGTCACTCAGCGAAGGAGCGACGTTCGTCGCCGGGAACGTGCTCTCGTTCCGCACCTTCACCGACAGCGTTGCAGGATCAGCGGCGATGAGATCGACAGGTGAGGTCACGACCTGACTGATCTTCAGTGCACCGTCGACTTCCTTGCTCGTGAAATTGGTGTGACCGCCGCCGTCGCCCACCGTCAGCGTCACCGCGTGGGGGCCGTGCGTCGTGAACGTGTGGTCGGCGGTCGAGCCGTCGGCCGTTCCGCTGTCGCCGAAGTCCCAATGCTGCGTAGTGATGTCGTGGTCGGGGTCGGTGCTGTCGGACACGAAGTGAAACGCGCCGGGCGCCCCACTAGGCGTCGCGGTGAATGCCGCCGTCGGTGGCTGGCCGGACGACCCGCCTTGGTCGAACACGACGCGGATCGCGAACTCGCCGCCCCCGATGTTGAAGAAGGAGCCCCCGGACAGGAAGCGAACGTCGTAGCTGCCCCAGAACCAGACCGTCGGGGGCGGGGGCGCACCAGGTGCGAGATCGGGGTAGCCGCTGGCCGGGAACACGAACTGGCAGCTGCTGGAGCCCGCGGCGCACGCTTTGCGCTCCATCACCATGCCGGGATGAGTGCCGATGTCGAAATAGCGCCACCGAGCGTTGGTGGCGACGTCGCGAACATACGAGCCGTTGCCTTGGTCTACCGGCGGAAAGCCTGGATAGTCATGCGCGACGCCGTTGTACGGAATGGAGACGTTCACCGTGCTGTCGACGTCGCGGTTGAGGTGGACCTCGTAGGTCCCCGAGGTCAGGGTCGCTCCAAAGTCGTGACCGAACCAGTTGAGACACCAGCTGCCCGGCTGGTGATTGGTTTCGCCAAACACCGTGTCCGCGCACGGTTGCGGAACAGTGGCGTCGTCGAATGTCTGTGCTTGAGCGGGCGACGCGAGCGTGAGGCTCAGACAGGCAGCAAGGATGGCGGCGAGCGCGACGAGCCGCAGGTACCTGACCAGATAGCACCCCGGGGTCCGCCGAGACGCACCCTTCGCTCGCATACGACGAGTGTCGCCCGATCTGCCCCAAGTCACCATCGCCCCTTAGGACGATGACGCGATGCCCCGAACGGGTCACGTCAGGAGACGCTCAACCGTTTGAAGGCTGCCGAAGCTCCCTGACTAGGAGGGCGGATCGAACAATGGCTACAAGCGGTCGACAATCGCCTGCGCGAACTCCGAGCACTTCACTTCGGTCGCGCCTTCCATCAACCGGGCGAAATCGTACGTGACGATCTTGTCGGCGATCGTGGCCTCGAGGGCGCGCACGATGTCGTCGGCGGCCTCTTGCCATCCGAGGTGCTCGTACATCATCACGCCGGACAGCAGCACCGAGCCGGGGTTGACTTTGTCCTGCCCGGCGTATTTGGGCGCGGTGCCGTGCGTTGCTTCGAAGATGCCGTGGCCGCTGACGTAGTTGATGTTGCCGCCCGGCGCGATGCCGATGCCGCCGACCTGCGCGGCCAACGCATCCGACAGGTAGTCGCCGTTGAGGTTCATCGTGGCGATCACGTCGAACTCGTCGGGACGCGTGAGCACCTGCTGCAACGTGATGTCGGCGATCGCATCCTTCACGAGGATCTTGTCGCCCGGCTTGCCATCACAGTCGTCCCAGCCGACAGCAGTGTCGGAGAACTCCTCGCGGACGAGCTCATAACCCCAGTTGCGGAACGCGCCCTCGGTGAACTTCATGATGTTGCCCTTGTGCACGAGGGTGACGGTCTTGCGGCCGCGGACGATCGCGTAGTTCAGCGCGGCGCGGATCAACCGCTTCGAACCGGTCTCGGAGATCGGCTTGATGCCGATGCCGGAGTCCTCCCGGATGTTGGCCCACTGCGGGCCGAACTCGGCGAGCAACTCGCGCATCCGCTTCGCCTCGGGCGTTCCGGCTTCGACCTCCAAGCCGGCGTAGATGTCCTCGGTGTTCTCCCGGAAGATCACCATGTCGACCTTCTCGGGGTGCTTCACCGGTGACGGCACACCCTGGAACCACCGAACGGGTCGCAGGCACACGTACAGATCGAGGATCTGGCGCAGCGCGACGTTGAGCGAACGGAAGCCACCGCCGATCGGAGTGGTGAGCGGGCCCTTGATGCCGATCAGGTATTCGCGAAAGGTGTCGACGGTCTCGTCGGGCAACCAGTTGCCGGTCTCGTTGAACGCCTTCTCGCCGGCGAGAACCTCTTTCCACTCGATCGTCTTGCCGTGCTTCTTGCCCGCCGCGTCGAGCACGAGCTTGGCCGCCGGCCAGATGTCGACGCCCGTGCCGTCGCCTTCGATGAACGGGATGATGGGCTCGTCGGGAACGTTGAGCGTCCCGTCCGCGGCCATGGAGATCTTCGATGCCATAGGGCCGAAACTCTAGTTGTCGCTAGAAGAGCGGCGACCAGGATGAGGTGCGCAGTAAGCGGCTCTCCCACTGATCCCGTACTTGCAGCGCATCGTGCATGAAGGTGCCCGGCTGCTTCATCGCTGACGGCGTCTCGGTCTCGAGCAAACGCAACAGACCGTCATGGCTCAGGACCTTCTGGAACAGGATCGCCTCGGGCCGACGGCCACCGCTGAACGCGACCTGGAAGCACGCCTCGATCTTCAGCAGCTGCGACTTCGCCAGCAGCGGCGCGTACACCTCACCCCAGAACGACGTGTAGTCGTCGAGCGGCTTGTGCGGCCAGCCGGTGTCCTCCATGTAGAGCGTGAGCTCGTGGTCGGCGCTCGGGTCGACCGGCACGGCGCCGAGGTCGACGTCGTTCAGCGGCGACCACGGCAGCGGCTGCAACACTTTTCCGACGCTGTCGTGTTGGAGCCCGTCGAGCTCGCGGGCCCACGTCCGCAGATCGCCGGTAGCAACACGGTCGAGGAGGCGGCCGTACGCCGCGCCGTCGCGCACCGCGGTGATCGTGCAGATGCGATACGCGGGGCCGATGCCATGCGCTTGGTGCACGTACCAGAGCAAGCGCGCGTCGTCGCCCTCGGCCAGTGCCGCCATCCACCGATCGCGGTAGTGCGCTTCGAAGTCCTCCTCGAGCGCGCCGCGCACTCGATGCGTCTCGTGCAGGAACAGGGTCATCTCAGAGCCCGAGGTTGGCGTAGATGCGGCGAATCGATTCGGAGCGGTTCATCGGATACAGATGGATGCCGGGCATGTCCGCGGCGATGAGCCGTTCACACAGCTCGGTCGCCACGTCGACCCCGATCGACACGACCTCCTCTGGGCTCGCGGCCGCGGTCAGCCGCTCGAGCATCGGCGCGGGAATGACGCTGCCGTTCATGTTCGCCATGCGTTGCACACCAGCGGCGTTGATGACGGGGAACACGCTCGGGATCACCGGAGTGGTGCAACCCAGCGCGGCGAGCTCGTCGCGAAGCCGGATCTGTTCGTCGGCCAGGAACGAGAACTGCGTGATCGCGAAGTCGGCCGTCGCCAACTTGTCGGCCAATCTCCGGCGGTCGGTCGCCCGGTCCGGCGAGCGCGGATGCACTTCCGGATGGGCGGCCACTCCCACACAGAAGTCTGCCGGGTGGGAGCGGACGACTTCGACGAGGTCGGTGGCGTAGGTGAAGTCACCCCCCGGATCGCTGCCGTCGGCGGGAGGATCGCCGCCCAACGCGAGGATGTTCTCGATTCCGTTGCTCGCGTAATGGTCGAGGAGGGCGTCGATGTCTGCGCGCGTGTGACCGACACATGTCAGGTGCGGCATCGCCGGGAAGGGCTGCTCCTCGTTGATGCGCACCACTGCATCGCGCGTGTACTCGCGGGTGCTCCCCAGGGCGCCGTACGTGACGGACACGAACGACGGCGCGAGTGGTGCCAACTCGTGTACGGCCTTCTCGAGCTGCCGCTCCATGGCGTCGTTCTTCGGTGGGAAGAACTCGAAGGAGCGGGTCGGGCCGGCCGCGAGCAGGTCAAGGATCTTGGCCATCGGGAAAGGGTACTGAGCGGCTCAGTTGCGAACGCTGCTGAAATGCACGCTGCTGCTGCTGGAACCGAGGGCGACCACCAGGATCACCAGCACGAGCGTGCCCAATCCGATGAATCCGAGGATGAGGCCGGCAGTAGCCATTCCCTTCCCGGCCTGGTTGCGCTCCTTGATCTGACTCATCGCGACGAAACCGAAGATGAGGGCCAGGATCGAACCGATCCAGTAGATCCAGAGGATGCCGAGCACCATCGACGCGATCGCGAGACCGTTCGTGCTCTGCACCGGCGCGTATGGGGTGTAGCCGTAGGGCGCGCTCGGTGGCGGGCCGTACGGGCCCGTTGGCGGTGGGCCGTACGGTCCCTGAGGCGCGGTGCCGGGAGCGGCCTGCGGCGGATACCAGTTGCCGTCGGAGGCCTGCCACCAGCCGGGCACGGGCGGTGCCGGAGGAGGCGTCGGTGGCGGTCCGGGCTGCTCGTCGCCCGGCGGGGTGAAGCTCATGGGGCCCGCCCCGCGGCTCGCCGCTCGGCCGCTTCCACGAAATTGCGAAACAACATCGCGATGGTCGTCGGGCCGACTCCGCCGACACGTGGCGTGATCCAACCGGCGACCGCTTCGCACGACTCGTCCACGTCGGGCAGCAGCGTGCGTCCTTCGTACCGCACACCGGCGCCGACGACGACCGACCCCGGACTGATGTGCTCGGGCTGGATGATCCCCGGCACACCGGCGGCGGCCACGACGATGTCCGCGCGCCGCGTGTACTCGGGCCAGTCGGGCACACCGGTGTGCACCACCGTGACCGCGGCGTTGGCCGTCGGACGCTTCTGCGAGAGCAGCAACGCGAGCGGGCGGCCGATCGTGACGCCTCGACCAAGGATGACGACGTTGCGCCCCGACACCGGGATCTCGTAGTGCGCGAGCAGTGCTTCGATTCCGGCTGGTGTACACGACACCGGCCCAGGGATTCCGAGCGCCATGCGTCCCATGTTCGTCGGGTGCATGCCGTCGACGTCCTTGTCCGGGTCGACCGCCATGAGCACCGCGTCGAAGTCGACCTGCGGAGGCGCGGGGTACTGCACGAGCATCGCGTCGACCGTGTCGTCCTCGTTGAGCGCCTGCACGACCTTGATGACGTCGGCGGTCGTGGCGGCTTCGGGCAGATGGGCGTGGGGGCTGTTGCACCCCAGCTCCTGCGCCTTCTTCATCTTCATGCCGACGTAGCGGGCGCTGGCGTCGTCGCCGCCGACGAGCACCGTCGCGAGACCAGGTGTGTAGCCGTTGGCGCGCAGCTTCTCGATGCGCGGGACGAGGTCGGCGAACACCGCCTCCGCCACCGGCGCGCCAGGCATCAGCACCGCGGTCACCGGCCCTCCCCGCGAGAACTCCACTGGGAGCTCAATGGAGGAAGTGCCGTTCGCCGGTGAAGACCATCGCGACGCCCAGCTCGTTGGCCCTCGCGATGTTCGCTTCGTCCTTGATCGAGCCGCCCGGCTGGATGATCACGGCGACCCCCGCCTCGGCGGCCGCTTCGATGCCGTCGGGGAAGGGATAGAACGCGTCGCTCGCGCACGCGCCTCCCTTGGCGCGGCCCGCCGCTTTCTGCGCGGCGATCTGTCCGGCCTCGACGCGGTTCTGCTGACCGGCGCCGATCCCCCATGCGACGCCGTCGCGGACCAGGACGATCGAGTTCGACTTCACGTACCCGCAGATCCGGAACGCGAGCTCCGCATCGTCGAGCTCGGACTCCGTCGGCTGTCGCTCGGTCACGACGCGCCAAGACGAGCGCGGCGCCGCGAAATGATGCGGATCTTGCAGGAGGAGCCCGCCGGTGATCGCGCGCTGGTGACGGCTGTCCGGCACCGGTGGCGGCGCTTCGAGGAGCCGGGTGTTCTTGCGCTTGGCGATCAA
Organism: Acidimicrobiaceae bacterium; assembly: GCA_041166365.1. Taxonomy (GTDB): domain Bacteria; phylum Actinomycetota; class Acidimicrobiia; order Acidimicrobiales; family JACDCH01; genus DASUCS01. Next base: position 5,299 of record JBEEFX010000074.1, on the reverse strand, counting down.
CTTGTCGACGACACCGGGACCGTAACCAGGCGAGATCACGACGTCGGCTTGCGCCGCGGCGATCATCCGCTCGACGGTCTCGTCGTCGATCGGGCGGTTGACGGCGACGATGCCGCCGAACGCGGAGCGCTCGTCGCACTCGAACGCGAGCTGGTACGCGTCGGCCAATGTCTCGGCCACTGCGGCGCCGCACGGGTTGGCGTGCTTGATGATGGCGACCGCGGGCCGTTGCCCGGTCGGATCCATGTCGTGCGCCAGCAGCCAGGCTGCGTCGGCGTCGTACAGGTTGAGGTACGACAGCGCCACGCCCGAGTGTTGGGTCATGTTGTCCCACCACGGGGTCGCGCCGGCGGCGCGATAGAGCCCGGCGCGCTGGTGCGGATTCTCGCCGTATCGCAGCTCCAGCGGCACGCGTTCGTATGACGGGTGGAATGTTGCCGGCAACAGCTCGCCGTCATCGAGCCACTCGACGATGGCGGCGTCGTAGGCAGCGGTGTGGGCGAACGCCTTGCGCGCGAGCGACCGCTTCGTCTCGATGCTCAACGAGCCGCTCGACCGCAGCTCGTCCAGCACCGGCCCGTAGTCGGACGGATCGGTGACGACACCGACGTGCGCGTGGTTCTTCGCGGCCGCTCGCACCATCGCCGGCCCGCCGATGTCGATCAGCTGGATCGACGGATCGGACGAGAACGGATAGAGGTTCGACACGACGAGGTCGATGAGCTCGATGCCGTAGCGCTCGACATCCGCGAGATGCGACGGGTCGTCACGATCAGCGAGCAGACCACCATGGATCTTCGGATGCAATGTCTTGACGCGGTCGCTGAGCATCTCCGGCGACCCGGTGACACTCTCGACCGTGAGCACGTCGAGGCCGGCCTCGCGGAGCGCGGCCGACGTGCCGCCGCTCGACACGAGCTCCCAGCCGAGCTCCGACAGCCCCCGAGCGAAGTCGACGACGCCGGCCTTGTCGTACACGGACAGCAGTGCCCTCATGCTTGGACAGATCCCCTCTCGATGATGGCCTTGATCGTCGCGGGGTACAGCTGGCGCTCGACATCCTTTATCCGCTCGTGCAACGTCTCTTCGTCGTCGTCCGGTGCGACCGGGACCGTCGCCTGGGCGAGGATCGGACCGGCGTCGACCTCGAGGGTGGCGATGTGGACCGTGACGCCGGTGACCTTCACGCCCGCGGCCAACGCGTCACGCACGGCGTGCCACCCCGGGAAAGCCGGAAGCAGCGCCGGGTGGGTGTTGATGATTCGCCCCTCGTACGCATCGAACATGGGCTTCTCGAAGATCGTGCCGAACCCCGCCATGACGACCAGTTCGACGTCGTGGGACTCCAGGACGTCGATGACATCATTGGTGTAGGCCACCCGATCGAAGTCGTTGCCGTAGCTCGAACGCTCGATCAGCGCGGCGGTCACGCCGTGGGATTCGGCCACTTCCGTCGCCCGGCAGGGCCGGTCGACCACGACCACCTCGATCGGAATACCGGCCTCGAGGATGGCTTCGAGGTTCGTCCCGCTTCCGGACGCCAGCACCCCAATCCGCACGCTGGCACGCTATCCCGCGCTGCCCTACCCCTCGTGCGTTATGGTGCGCGCTGCTCGCACAGCGGGCAACGATCCTCAGGAGGAGGCCGACCAGTTGGCTGAGTTCGATATGAAAAAACTGAAGACGAGCGAGCTTGTGATGCTCGGCGGGGCAGTCGCAGTATTCCTCGGCACCTTCCTCACCTGGTTCAAGGCCGAGGTGAAGGGCTTCGAAGGATTCGACGTCGGCGGCGCCAGCAGCACCGTCAACGGATTCCACTACTTCCTGCAAGGGACGCTGACGTGGATCATCGCCATTGCCGTCGCCGCGGTGATCATCATCAAGGCGTTCGTTCCGAACGTGAAGCTCCCCGACACGCTGGGTCCTCTCAGTTGGGCGCAGGCCTACCTGGTCGCCGGCGGGCTCATCGCGTTGCTGATCCTTTCTCGCCTGCTCATCGGCGAGAGTGGGAACTCCTTCGTCGACGTGAGCCGCGGCATCGGGCTGTACCTCGCCAGCTTGGGGGCGATCGCGATCGCGGTCGGCGCGTTCCTCAAGTACCAGGGCAAAGAGGAAGATGCCGCTCCTTCAGGTGGGCCTCCCACCGCGTTCTAGTCGGCTCTCCGCTGCGTAGTGAAGGCCCGCCTCGGCGGGCCTTCATCGCGTTTTGGTCCACAGGCGCGGACCTACGCTCGGCCGATGGCTGACGACGTCCCGGAGTTCATCCCGCCGCCGCCGCTACCCGAGCGGCCGTTGCCAGCGAGTCGCAATCCACTGACGCCGCCACCGCCGTCTCCACCACCGACCGAGCCGGTCATCAAACGTGGGCTGGTCGACTGGATCGGCGTGCGGGCGGCACGGCGTCCGGAGCCGCGCTTCGGTGTGAGCCTCGCCGGCGCCGGTGCCGGCATGCTCGTGGTCGGCGCGATCGCCCTCGGCGGCGACCAACTCGTCAGTGACTCCGGTGGCGACGGAAATCAGTTCCCCGGTCTGCTCATCACGTTCGCGGTGATCGCCGCGGGCGTCCTGCTCACCGCCCACTATCGCAACGGCCCGCTGGCGGCGGCCGGCGTGGCCGCGAGTGCCACCGCGCTGCCGCCGTTCCTGGTCTTTCTCACCTACTCGAAGGGCTCGCCACCGTCGTTCGACACGATCCTCGTCGTGTCGGCGCTCGGCTGGGCGGCGGGGTACCTCGTCGGGCCGGGTCGGGGCCACAACCTGTACGTCGCCGCCGCGCTGCTCGGGCTGTGGTTGTGGTTCATCGAGGTGACCGAGCACCTGTTCTCGTTTCCCGCGACCTTCCTGTTCGGGTTGGCGAGGGCTGCGAGCGCTGGCACGATCGACTCGTCGTCGTCGTCCACCTTTGGTCTCGATGGGGCGCCCGACGCCAACACGATCGGTGCCTACACTCTGGTCTTCGCCGCGGGCTACCTGGTCGTGGCGTACGTGCTCGATCGTCGGAACCTGCGGGGTCTGGCCACGCCGTTCACCTTCGCCGGCATCGTCACGCTGGTCATCGGGATCGCGTCGCTGTCCGACTCGCTCGACCAGGTCGGCACCGGGATCGCGTACGCCGTCGCCGGGCTGTTGCTCACGTACCTCGGCGCCACCGAGGGCCGGCGGGCGACGAACTGGGTCGGCGCCATCCTCCTGTTCCTCGGCGTCACCACAGTGGTCGCCGACCCGTTCGACACGGCGACGTCGTTCGGGTTCGCAGAGCTCATCGTCGGTGGTGGCGTGATCCTGCTCGCTCACTGGATCGCGACGCAGTTCCACGAACCGCCCGAGATCGAGCCCGTGCTCTCGCGGTTCTACAACGTCGGGTCGGTGCAGCCCTCAGGCCCACCGCCACCCCCGGCCGGCTCCGTTCTCGGATAGGGCTCGACGAACCCTGATCCGGGATCGGGCGTCGCGAGGAACCGCGTGATCGCGTTCGCGATCGCGACCGCCTCGGCGTGCTTGAAGACCGGGTCCCGCAGCAGCTGTTCCTCGGGTGGATTCGAGATGAACGCCGCCTCCGACAGCACGGTGGTGATGCCCGCGCCGCGCCGGAGGATGCCGTAGTAGTCGCCACCGGACGCGCTCGGGCGGAATTTGGCGCCGTGGTCGGTGTCGGCGGCCCACGCGATCTTGTGCGGCGCGAACGCGGCGCTGACCTCCTCCCACAACAGGCCAGCGAGCCGCTTCGATTCAGGACTCGCGATCTGGTAGTAGGTCTCGTTGCCCGGGACGTCCGATGGGCCATCGGGCTCGGCGTTGTGATGGATCGAGATGAACACCTGCGGGTGCAGCGCCAACGCGATCTCGGCCCGGTTCTGGATCGTCGAGTAGTAGTCCGACGGGCGCGTGAGCACGACCTTCGCCCCTTCGGCTTCGAGCAGGCGCTGCACGTCCTGGGAGATGTCGAGGTTCACGTCCTTCTCGACCAGTCCCGTGGGGCCGACCGCTCCGGGTTCCTTCCCTCCGTGGCCCGGGTCGATCACCACGTTGGTGCCGAGGATCGGTGTTCCTACCGGCGCGACCGCGTTGTTGCAGGGTGTGTGGGCCACGCCGGCGCTGATGACGGGCAGCACGATGCCGTTCGGCGACACGAACACGCCCGGGCCCGTCTCGTCCACCGCCGGCCAGAGGAACTTCGGCGCGGTCGTCGTCGTGGTCGTGGGCTCGGCCGTGGTGGTCGTCGACTTCGACGCGGTGGAGCCCGGAACCGCGGTGGGTGAGGAGCTCGAGCTGCACGCGCACAGCACGACCAACAGCGCGACCGCCGGCTTCGACCACCGACGTTTGGGCGATTCGGCGCGCTGGGCGCGGGAGAACGCCCAAACGTTGCTCAGACGCGGGGGCACGCCGCGAGTCTGGTCCGTCAGAGCGCTGCCACGATGTCGGCCATCAGCTGGCCGCACTCCGTGGGGTTGAGGCCGACCTTGGCGCCGGCGTCGCGCAGCGCGTCCATCTTCGCGCCGGCGGTGCCCTTGCCGCCGGAGACGATGGCGCCGGCATGGCCCATCTTCTTGCCGGGCGGAGCGGTGACACCTGCGATGTAGGCGGACACCGGCTTGCTCATCTTGTCCTTGATGAACGCCGCCGCTTCTTCTTCCGCCGAGCCGCCGATCTCGCCGATCATCATCACGGCCTTGGTGTCGGGGTCGGCCTCGAACCGCTCGAGGCAGTCGATGAACGTCGTGCCAGGAACCGGGTCGCCACCGATGCCCACGCACGTGGTGACGCCGATGTCCTTGAGCTTGAGCTCGTAGAGCGCTTGGTACGTGAGCGTGCCCGATCGGCTCACGATGCCGACCGACGGCTTGCCCGGTTGGGGCTCGAGCGCGATGTGGCCGGCGGTGATGCCGATGTTGCACTTGCCGGGGCTGATGATGCCGGGACAGTTCGGACCGAGCAGCTGCACGTCCGGGAAGTCGCGCTTGAGCTTGTTGTAGAACCAGGCCTCGTCCTGCGCGGGCACGCCTTCGGTGATGCACACGATGAACTCGACGCCACCCTCGGCCGCCTCGAGCACCGCATCGCGTACCCCTGGCGCGGGGATGAAGATGCACGACGCGGTGGCGCCGGTCTCGGCCACGGCTTCTGCCACCGAGCCGTAGATCGGGATGCCGTCCACGTCCTCGCCGGCCTTCTTCGGGTTCGTGCCGGCCACGACCTGCGTGCCGTACGACTTGTTGAGCAACCCGTAGAACTTGCCTTGCGACCCGGTGAGGCCCTGGTACACGACCTTCGTGTTCTCGTCGACGAAGATGCTCAT
>JBEEFX010000073.1:0-7273 GCA_041166365.1 Acidimicrobiaceae bacterium | reverse complement strand
GTGAGCTGGTCCGGCCAATCCTGGTCGGGACTGGCGTAGGCCTCGGCCACGTGAGCACAGGACCGTCGGCCACGAACCAGCGACGGAAGACAACAGCAGGCGCTCGATCGGTATTGCCGTTGACCGCGTGTCTGTTCGCGATCGGCGCAACGACCGCCGTGTGGACCTGGTCGCTCCCGCCGGTGTTGCGCGGACTGACGATTCCGCTGCCCCTTCTGGCCGTGATCTTCTTGATCGCAGAGGTGTGCGTGCTGCACGTCTACGTGCAACGGCAAGCTCACACCTTCTCGTTGAGCGAGATTCCGCTGGTGCTCGGCCTGGTCTTCGTGTCCCCAGGCGTACTGCTCATCGCTCGGCTGGCCGGCTCCGCGGTGGCCTTGATCGCGATCCGGCGTCAGTCTCGAACGAAGATCGCCTTCAACCTGTGCTACTTCGCCGTCGATTGCGGCGTCGCGGTTCTCGTCTATCGACTCATCCTCGGAGATCACTCGCCGTTGGAGCCGATCGGTTGGTTCGCGGCACTGGCCGCCACCGCGGGATCGTTGCTCATCGGCACTGTCGTGATCGCTGTCGCCATCGCGGCAGTGGAGGGCACCCCCATTCGGTTGCGTCTGGGTGCGACCGAGGGTCTGGGCGCACTGACGACAGTCATCAGCACTGACCTCGGCCTCGTCGCCGTGGTCGCCCTCGCCTCCGGGCCGACCACGTCATGGCTGCTCGTGGTCGCCGCAGTGACGCTCTTCATCGGGTATCGGGCGCACGCCCGGCTGCGTCAGAGCAACCAGGGACTCGCCTACTTGTACTCGTCGAGTCGCACCATCTCGTCTTCGCTGGCGACGGGAACGGTGACGGACAACATCTTGGAACAGGCCTGCGATCTCCTTCGAGCACAGATCGGCGAGCTCATTCTCGAGGGTCGCGACGGACGGCCTGCCGTTCGATTCGTTCGCCGCAACGGGCAGGTCGAGATCGACGAGGCCGAGGCTGCGTCAGCACTCCGGGATCGACTCCAACACGCCGGTAGCGACGGTGCCACGCTGCACACCGACGGCGTACAGCTCTCCGATCGCGTCGGAACGCAAGGCTGGTCGAGCGCCATCATCGCAGTGCTCGAATTGGGCGACGGGCTGCACGGCGCGCTGTCGGTGGCCAACCCGCGTAGCGACGTGGACCAGTACGGCGAGGCGGAACGTCGGCTCTTCGACACCTTTGCGAACCAGGCGGGAACCGCGCTGCGAAATCAGCGCCTTGTCGAGGACCTCCGTCGGGAGGCCGTCGACCGTCAACACCAAGCCCTGCACGACGCGCTGACAGGGCTCCCGAATCGCACGATGCTTCATCAACAGCTGAGCAATGAGCTGCGTGCCCTGTCCGATGGCGAGGGCCTCAGCGTGATGCTGATCGATCTCGACGGTTTCAAAGAGGTCAACGACACCCTCGGCCACCACCATGGTGATGAACTGCTCCAGCAGGTCGCTGACCGCATCGTCGACGTGACCGGCAACGACGTGTTCGTCGCCCGTCTCGGCGGCGACGAGTTCTCGGTGATTCTCACCGAGACCTCCAAGTCGAGGATCGCTGATGTCGCGCGTCGGATCGAAAAGCGATTGCTCGAGCCATTCGAGTTGGCGGGCCTCGTCTTCGAGGTCGGCGCCAGCATGGGGATCGCTCTGTGCCCCGATCACGGCGAGGACGCCCCGACGCTTCTCCAGCGGGCCGACGTTGCGATGTACGCAGCCAAGAGGAGCGGCGCACCGCTCGAGTTCTACAGTCCCGAAGCCGACAACTACACACCTGCCCGCCTCGCGCTCGCGGCTGAACTGCGACGGACGATCGAACGTCGGGAACTGCTCGTCGAGTACCAGCCGAAGGTTGCCTTGGTCACCGGTGACGTGGTCGGCGTGGAGGCACTCGCTCGCTGGTACCACCCGGAACACGGTTTCGTGCCGCCCGAAACGTTCGTGGCCATCGCCGAGACGTCCGGCTTGATTCGAGCGCTGACCGATCACGTGTTGCGCGTGTCGCTTCGCCAACTCGCGGAGTGGCGGTCGATGGGGCACGACCTGTCGGTCGCGGTAAACCTCTCCGCGCGCAATCTGCAGGACGAGGGGTTGTGCGACATGATCGCGAGCGCGTTGCTCGAGGCGGGGATTCCGCCTTCAGCGCTCACGCTCGAGATCACCGAAAGCACGCTCATCGTCGACCCCGGCCGCACGGTCGGCGTGCTCAACAGACTCAGCAGCATGGGCGTCTCGATCTCGATCGACGACTTCGGCACCGGCTATTCGTCGCTGTCGTACCTTCACCGCCTGCCGGTAGACGAGATCAAGATCGACAAGTCCTTCGTGCTGGGGCTGGCCAATGACAAGAGCGATGCGGTGATCGTTCGCTCGACGATCGAGCTCGGCCACAATCTCGGCTTGCAGGTGACGGCCGAGGGCATCGAAGACGCGCGCACGTGGGATCTCCTGTCCTCATTCGGCTGCGATCACGCTCAGGGGTACCACCTCCGTCCGCCCGGCAGCGCTGCTCAAATGACGAAGTGGCTGCGGGCGCGGCAGACCGAGCAACAGGGAATACGGATGATCCTCTCCGAGATCGGCAGCGCGTCCGCCGAGAAATGAAGCGCCTCCGCCACGGCATCCGACGGAGCGCACACGGAAGAGACGCACGTCGTCAGCAGATGATGTCGACCGTCATGGTCTGACCAGCGACGAGCGTCACGTCGAGCGAGCAGCCGAGGTCCGGAACCGCGATGGCGTCGGGCCCGGGAACGAGTCCCCGCAAGAGGTAGTGGCCGTTCGGGTCGGTCGTCGTTGCGGCCAGATACTGAGCGTTGTCCGACATCACGGTCGCACCTGACAGCGCGCGACCGTTGTGGTCGACGACCGTGCCGATCACGTCCGTGCCATCTGCTACGAGGAACTCGACCGCAGTGTCCGTCGACTTGGTGAGAGCGATCCTTCTTGTCGTGTACGCGAAGGCCGGCGAGCGGGGGGAGCAGTCTCGGACGATCAGCAAGACCTGATCCACATCATCGGGCAGCGCGAACCGGGTGAAGCCGTCCTTGTCGGTGGAGCCGCCGAACACGTTGCCCTGGCTCGACGTGATGTCCGCGACCACACACGCCGCTTCGACTGGCCCGCTGTCGTTGCGAACCGAGGCGATCACGCCCGTCCCGGTGGCACCATCGGGGCGCTCGACACTGCCCGTGGGATCGCCCGTCCCGGATGTCGTCGCGGTCGCATTTGGTGGCTCGCTCGAGGCTGCCGGCGAGCCAGTGGGAAGAGTGGCCTCGGAGGAGCTCGACGTCACGTGCGTCGAGGACGTGTTCGACGCCTCCCGCTTGGCGTCGTTCTCCTGCGGCCCGGACGCGGAGCGCGTCGTCACGGCGACAACGCCAGCCGACAAGGCGACGGAGATCCAGGCCGCGACGAGCTTCGTCAGCCAGGGAGGCGCACCGTTCGCGCTGTCGATGGTGATCCCACCTTTCGCTCACCGGGCAACGCCCGCAAGACACCTTCGGTCGCAGCACCGACAACTTGAGTCGCAGACCGGCCACTCAGCGTGTTGAATCGTGGTGAGGCGGGAAGGGTGGGGCGTGACCGAACCCGCCGCCGCCGATCCCGCAGCCGACGGCCCTGACGCGGTTGCAGAGGACGCCCGGCCGCTCACGGTCCGCCGGCGGTTCGCTCGTCATTGGCGGTGGGCGCGGTGGCCGGTGTGCGGGTTCGGCGGTGTGGTGCTGCTCGGGCTCATCGCATTCCTGGTGCTGTGGTTCACGGTGAAGTTGCCGAACGACCTGCCGCCGGTGCGTTCGTCGGCGGTGCTCGACGCCAAGGGCCGCCAGATCGCGGTGTTCGAACAGAACGGCCTGCGCGAGCCCGTGAAGCTCGACCAAGTGGCTCCCGTGGTGGTCGACGCGTTGGTGTCGGCGGAGGATCGGCACTTCTTCGATCATCACGGGATCGACCCAGGCGGCACCGTCCGCGCCTTGTGGCACGACGTGCGAGGTGAGTCGTTGCAGGGCGGTAGCACCATCACGCAGCAGCTGGTGAAGAACAGCTATCTGACGTCGGATCGGTCGTTGTGGCGCAAGGCCAAGGAAGGCGTGCTCTCCATCAAGCTCGAGCAGACCCACGACAAGCGCGACATCTTGGAGCGCTACTTGAACATCGTGTACTTCGGGCGTGGCGCGTACGGCATCCAGGCGGCCGCGCACGTCTACTTCAACACGACGGCCGCGCAGCTGAACCTCAACCAGGCGGCATTGCTGATCGGCCTGTTGCGTAGCCCGGAGACGGCCGAGCCCTCTACCCACCCGAAGGAAGCGCAGCAGCGACGCGACCTCGTGCTCGAGGCAATGGCCGCGGCAGGCAAGCTGAGCACCACCGACGCGTCGACCACGAAGCAGCAGCCGATCGGTGCGATCGATCGCAACCAGGAGACGAAGGTCGACGCGATGGTGGCGCCATGGTTCGTCGACCTCGTTCGCCAACAGGCGATCACGCAGTTCGGTGAGAGCGCCGTCTACGGCGGCGGGCTGAAGATCACCACGACATTGGATCTCGACGACCAGAAAGCAGCCGAGGACGCCATCGCGCAGACGCTGAACCAGCCCGACGATCCGCAAGCGGCTCTCGTTGCCCTCGATCAAACCGGTGCCATTCGTGCCTACGTCGGTGGACGCGACTACAACACGCTCAAAGTCGACTTGGCGCGCGGCAAGGAGGGCGGCGGAAGCGGACGGCAGGCCGGATCCACGTTCAAGCCGTTCGTGCTCGCGGCCAACGCCGAAGGCGGTGGGACCGTCAAGCAGATGTTCCCCGCGCCGCCACAGATTACGCTGCCGACGTCATCGGGACCGTGGACGGTGTCGAACTACGGCAACGAGAGCTTCGGCGCCACGGACCTGATCGACGGCACGGTGCACTCCGTCAACACCGTCTACGCGCAACTCGTGCTGCAAGTGGGTGCCGACAAGGCAGCTGCGCTGGCGCACGCCGCCGGCATCACGTCGGACCTGCCAATCGAGCCGTCGATCACCCTCGGCACCGGTGACGTGTCGCCCTTGGAGATGGCCGACGCGTACCTGACCTTCGCCCGCGAGGGTCAGCGCGTCGAACCGTTCGCCATCGCCAAGGTCCAGTCACCGGATGGCCGTACCGTGTACGAGCCGCACCCGAAGACCGCGCCGGCGATGAAGCCCGACACCGCTCACCTCGTCGACTTCGTGTTGCAGCAGGTCATCGCGCGCGGAACAGGAACATCGGCAAAGCTCGACCGTCCTGTCGCCGGCAAAACCGGGACCACCGAGAACAACGGCGACGCGTGGTTCGCGGGCTACACCCCGAACTACGCCGCCGTCGTGTGGATGGGGTATCCCGAAGGCAACAGCAAGCCGATGGACAACGTGCACGGTGTTGCCGTCACGGGAGGCACCTTCCCCGCTCAGATCTGGAAGAAGTTCATGACCGGTGCGCTCGCCGACGTGCCGGTGGCAGAGTTCCCTGCTCCTCCGGCCGCGCTGCTCGCGGACCCGACCGACACGGCGACGCTCACTGTCGACCCGCCGAGCGGAGACCCCGGTTCCAGCATCACCGCCAAGGGCACCGGCTTCGCGCAATGCGTCGCCGGCTGGTATGTCACCATCGGCTCGACGCAGTCACCGCCCAAGACCGGGTCCGTCGACGATCAACGCAGTTCGACGCTGACCGTGCTGGTCGACGCGTCCCCCGGTCCGCAGAAGGTGCAGGCCTGGTGTGACTTGGGGGCCGGGGCGCAGCCGGTCGCCGAAGCAACCTTCACCGTCAACGGCGCGACGACGACATCGACCTCCGCGCCATCCACAACGGCGCCTCCGCCGACCACGACAACGCCCCCGACGTCCACGAGCACCACCTCATCGACCACGACGACGACCAAACCCGGTCCGTAGTCGCAGCGTCCGATCGAAGGTCACATCCCTGCTGCAACCACGGCGACGGCGATGACGGCAACCGAGGCAGGCCGTTGTGCGGTCTTCGAGCACGGAACACGTATCGACGCAGGCTGCGCGCCTGCGAGCGTCTGTTGGCGACTCGCGTCGGGTAACGGGTCCGGATGGACGCGATCAGCATGCTCAAGGACGACCACAAGACGGTCGAGCAATTGTTCAAACGCTTCGAGAAGGCAGGCGACCGGGCGCACACCCAAAAACGTGAGATCGCCGATCGCATCATCGAGGCTCTCTCCACGCATGCAGCGATCGAGGAGCAGTTCTTCTACCCGGTAGCTCGCGCGACGGTCCCACGCACGGAGGACATCGCCCTCGAGAGTCTCGAGGAACACCACATCGTGAAGTGGGTGCTGTCGGAGCTCGAAACGATGGCGCCTACCGACGAGCGCTTCGAGGCCAAGGTCACCGTGCTCATCGAGAACGTGCGCCACCACGTCAAGGAAGAGGAGAACGACTTCTTCCCGAAGGTACGCAAGGTGCTGGACCGGACTTCGCTGAACGACTTGGGGGACCTCATGGCGACCGCGAAGAAGACGGCACCCACACATCCGCATCCCCGTTCGCCTGATGCACCGCCGGGCAACATGATCGTCGGCACGGCCGCCGGAGTCGCGGATCGCATCTCGGACACGGTCAGTGGGCTCGCCCAAGGGGGCGTCACCGCGGTCGGCGACATCATCGCGACGGTCCTCGGCCGCAAGAAGCCTCAGGTGTCGCCCACGGGATCCAAGGTTGCTCGAAAGACCGCCGCCCAGGTGCGCGCGAACGGCGCCGATGCGACGGAGGCCGTCATCGAGATCGCCCGAAAAGCACAGCGCGGCGCCAAGCGCTCGGGCCGTGCAACTCGCAAGACGGCGGCTTCGGCGACGAACGGTGCCAAGCGCACGACCGCGGCGGCCAAGCGCGGCGCCACCAGCAACCGCCGCGCCGCGAAGGCGTCGGCCAAGAGCACCGCGACGTCGGCTCGGAAGGCGACGTCGGCGCCCAAGGCCGCCAAGCGGGCCGCGACCACGGCCAAGCGGCGTGCGACGACGACTCGACGCAGCGCGAGCAAGGCCGCGAAGAGCACCGGGACGACGGCGACGCGCGCCGCCCGCAGGACGGCATCGACGGCCAAGCGTTCCGCCCGGCGCGCCTAGCGACGAGCAGTCACCACCCCTGTTCCATTCGGGGGGCGACTCGAGAGGTGACCGGCCCGGGTCAGGACATCGACGAGACGAGCGCGCTGCGGCGCAGATGATCGACATCAAAGTTCCGTAAAGGCTGCGGGCCTGC
>JBEEFX010000072.1:0-7925 GCA_041166365.1 Acidimicrobiaceae bacterium | reverse complement strand
CATTCCGGCGTCGGACCTTGGAAGTACGACAGGTACTGCTTGGCGACGCGCACCGCGTCGACATCGTCGGCCACCGTCACGTCCACGACGCCGTTCGGCGCCTGCACCGACATCGGGCCGACATCCTCCGGCGCGTACACGCCGAGCCCCCCGCCTTCGATCATCGCCGGACCGCCCATGCCGATGTTCGAGTTCTCGGTCGCGATGATCACGTCGCAGCACCCCAGGAGCGCGGCGTTGCCGGCGAAACACCGTCCCGAGACCACACCGATGAGCGGCACCAGGCCGCTGAGGCGCGCGAACAGTGCGAACGCCATGCACTCGAGACCCGACACTCCGGCATGGTCGGTGTCGCCCGGGCGGCCGCCGCCGCCCTCCGCGAAGAGCACCACCGGTAGGCGGAGACGCTCCACGAGCTCGAACAACCGGTCCTTCTTGGCGTGGTTGCGGTGGCCCTGCGTGCCGGCGAGCACGGTGTAGTCGTAGGAGACGATCGCGCAGCGGCCGCCGTTGACCCGGCCGATGCCGCCGACCAGCCCGTCAGCAGGTGTCTGCTCGATGAGCTCTTGCACCGATCGCCGCGATCGCTGCGCGGCGATCACCAGCGAGCCGTACTCCTCGAAGCTGTCCGGGTCGCAGAGGTCGGCGACGTTCTCGCGGGCCGTCCGCAGACCGACCTTGCGTCGGCGTTCGACGGCGGCCGGCCGGGCGTCGTCCTTAGTCAAGGACTGGCGGCGCAGCACCTCGGCGAGATCCGGGCGGATCGTGTCGAGGTCGACCGCCGCCGCGGCGGCGCTCTCGTGAGAAGCCGCGCCGCCTTCCTCGACGAGCAGGAGCGCATCGCCGGGATACACCGTCACGCCGATCACCGCGCTGATCGCGCGAACGGTCCCGCCGACGTCGGCGGTGATGACGTGCTCCATCTTCATCGCCTCGATGACGAGCAGCGGTGTCCCCATCTGCACAACATCGCCATCGGCCACCGAGATGGACACGACCGTCCCTTGCATCGGCGCTTCGATGGCGCGCGTCGAGCCTTCGGTCATGCGCCGGAAGCGGCCTCGACCAGCGCGGCGGCATCGTCAGCGGCGCGCACGAGTCCGTCGCGATCGACGCCGAAGACGACCAGGATCACGCGATCGACGCCCATGTCGGCGTACCGCTTGATCGCGTCGGCGTCGACAGGATTGAAGTACGGGCACACGCTCACCGCGATGTCCGCGCGCGTGCGCCCTTCCGTGGCGAGCGCAGTGTCGAGTCGCTCCAACGCCTCCGGCACCTGATCGGGCAAGCGGTTGAAGCCGAACCATCCCTGTCCCAGCCGCGCCGCGCGGCGCAGCGCACCGTCGCTCTCACCGCCGACGTGAATCGGCGGGTGCGGCTGCTGTACCGGCTTGGGGTACATGCGGCACTCGGGCAGTTGGTAGTACTTGCCGTCGAACGACGACGGATCCTGCGTCCACAGCGCCTTCATCACCGCGAGGTGCTCGTCCGACCGTGCCCCTCGGTGATCGAACGGCATGGCGACTGCCTCGAACTCCTCGCGCAGCCATCCGATGCCGACACCGAAGTCGACCCGACCGCCGGACAGCACGTCCACATCCGCGACCTGCTTCGCGGTGTAGACGGGGTTGCGTTGCCCGACCAAGCAGATCCCGGTGCCGAGCCGCAACGTCGTCGTCGTGGCGGCGACGTAGGCGAGCGCGGTCATCGGCTCGAGCAGTCCCGAGTCGCCCCCGCCGGGGAAGCGCCCGCTGTCCGCGTACGGATACTGGCTGTCGTAGTCGTCGAACAGCACCACGTGCTCGGCCACCCACAGGGATTCGAAGCCGCGGTCCTCGAGCGTCGGGCCGAGCGCCCCCACGAACTCCGGGTTGGCGTTGAGGGTGCCGACAGGAACGAATGCACCAACCTTCATAGGCCGGTACTCTCGCACGCAGATGGCAAGGCGCGGACGAACGGCGGCGTTCGCGGCCCTGCTCCTCGTCGCAGGGGTGGTGGCCGCGTCCCCTGTCCGCGCCGCGCCTTCTTCGCCTTCGCCTTCGCCGGGCTGGCCTTCACGGCCGTCGAGCCACACGCCTCCGAAGCTCTCGTCTGACCTCGACCCCGAGAACAGCATCAGCCTGGAGAACCGAACGGGCGCCGCGTCCGCCAAGACGGCCAGCGCGCTGGTGCAGGTGAAGGGACCCGACGTCGACGCCGTGCGTGCCGCGGTCGAGGCGGTCGGCGGTGAGGTGCGCACCACCAGCTCGATCGGCGTGGTCGCGAACGTCGACCGCACACAGCTGCGCGCTCTGGCCGACGATCAACGCGTCGCGTTCGTCATGCGCCCGCAGACGCTGCGACCGGATGTCATCTCCGAGGGCGTCGACAACGTCGGCGTCAACCGGCTCGGCGCCACGGGCGCGAAGGCGTGGCAGGACGCCGGTCGCGACGGCACCGGGGTGAAGGTGGCGATCGTCGACGTCGGCTTCGACAAGTACACCACCGAGAGCGTGGCCGGCCGGCTTCCTGCGCTGCCGTCGATCAAAACGCAAAACTTCTGCGGGCCGAACATGGTGGGCTTCGACGGGCGAGGTCCGAACGGCACGCTTCCGCCGATCGACCACGGCACCGCGGTGGCCGAGATCGTGCACCAGATGGCGCCCAACGCGACCCTCTATCTGGTCTGTGTCTTCACCGACGCCGACATGACCAGCGCGGCGAACTATCTCTACGGTGAGGGCGTCACGATCGTGAACGCGTCGATCGGTGACGTGCTCGGTGGTCGCGGCGACGGCACGGGCGTGGCCGGGACGCCGGCGGCCGCGGTCTATCTCGGCCGGCAGGGCGGCCAGCTGTGGTCGGTGGCCTCCGGCAACGAAGCGCTGGGTCACTACCAGTTCAGCGCCTTCGATCGGGACAACGACGGGGCGGTCGAGATCAACGGTGGGACGCCATCTCCGGGTCCGGAGGGCACGGAGACGTACTCGTACACGCTTGCTGCCGGCGCGGTCTCCAATGTCGGGATGAAGTGGGATGCCTGGCCGACCTCGAACCAGACGTTCGACATGTGCTTCTTCCGGGGTGAGATCTCGCAACTCGGCCTGGTCGGCTGCCAGCTCGGCTCCCCGAACGTGAATGCCACTCCGACGCTGCGAGCTGCGTTCCCGAACGACACCGGCTCGGCGCAGACCTACTTCCTCGTGATCTTCCGCAGCACCGCCCAGACCACGATCACCCCGCGCGTCGACCTGTACTTCCAAGGGCAGGAGGAGGACCTCCAGGCGGTGCGCGTCGACGGCAGCGTGAGCGAACCGGCGACGTCCCCGTTCGTGATGGCGGTCGGTGCGCACTGCTACGCGAACGGCTCGCTGGAGCCGTTCAGCGGCCAAGGCCCGACGATCGACGGTCGGATGAAGCCGGACCTGAGCGGGCCCGACGGCGTGAGCAACGACGTGGCGAGCGGCGTGTTCTCCGGCTTCTGCAACAACCACGCCGGCTTCTACGGGACGTCGGCCGCCGCGCCGCACGCCGCCGGCGCCGCGGCGCTCGTCAAACAGGCGGGGCCCAAGGGGACTCCCCAACAGATCCAGAACCTGCTGATGGATCGCGGCGCCGACGCCGGACCCCCGGGGCCGGACAACCAATACGGTCACGGACGCCTCAACCTCGGTCCGCTCGCGTTCGCCTACTTCCGGACCGTTCAGAGCGGCGCGGGCGCGGTGTCGCCGAGCCCTGGTCGCACGGATGTCTTCGTGAAGGGCGACGACGGCGGTATGTGGACCCGCACGATCACCGGTTCGGGACTGTCGCAGTGGACGAGTCTCGACGGCATCATCACGTCGGATCCGGACGTCTCGTCGTGGGGCGGCGGACGGATGGATCTCTTCGCCCGCGGCACGGACAACGCGCTGTATCACCGGTGGACCGGCGACGGCACCAACTGGGCCAACTGGGAACGGCTCGGTGGGGTGCTCACCTCTGGACCGACAGCAGTGTCGTGGGGCCCGAACCGGATCGATGTGTTCGTGCGCGGCACGGACAACAGTCTGTGGACGATGTTCTGGAACGGCTCGTCGTGGTCCGGCTTCATTCGCCTCGGTGGTGTGCTCACGGCTGATCCGGATGTGGCGTCGTGGGGACCGAACCGCCTCGACGTCTTCGTGCGCGGCACGGACAACGGCCTCTGGCATCAGTGGTGGGATGGCGCGCACTGGTCGGGCTTCGAAGGCTTCGGCGGCGTGCTGAGCGCCGGACCGACCGCGGTGTCGTGGGGTCTCAACCGGATCGACGTCGCGGTGCGCGGAAGCGATGCCCAGATGTACGTGAGGTCGTGGAACGGGTCCTCGTGGTCGGGCTACGCGCCCCGGGGCGGGCTGTTGCTGTCGGCCCCCGAGCTCGCCTCACCGGGCAACGGGCTGCTCGAAGCGTTCGGGCAGGGAACGGATGCCAAGTTGTACCGGCAGTCGTTCAACGGATCCTGGCTCGGCTGGACCTCTCTCGGCCCTCCGTGATCTACGTGCTGGCGGCGTCGTAGATCGCGGTTCCGAGCTCCGCGATCGCCCCGAACGCGACCCGCTCGGCCTCGCCGGGATGATCGGCATCGCAGCACGGCAACGCCCACGGCCCACTCAGCACGGCCAGAAGGACGTCGCCCCGCGACGTCGTGATCACTCCCGCGTCGTGGGCCCACTGCCGGATGTCGCCGGTCTTGTGGGCGATCTGCGTGCCGGTAGGAAGGCCGAGCGGCAGGCGGTCGTTCACCTGCTGCTCGCGCAGCAGCTGATACAGCTCTGCAGAGAGCGCGTCGCTGCCCGGTCCGAGCAACGTGCCCTCACGGGCGCGCTCGAAGAACAGCGCGACATCGTCGGCGCTCGTCTGCTGCGGTGCCGCGAGCGACGTCGCAAGGTAGCCGTCGCGTCGGAGCGAGGAGTTCTGCGCACCGCGCCCGACGATCGTGAGACCCGCGACCCCGCACGCGTTGTCGGACACGACGATCATCGCTCGGAGACATTCGTCGACCGTGCGCCCTGAACCGTCACCCGCGGCGGCATCCCGCTCGAGCGTTCCGGCCTGGATGCGGCGCAGCAACTCACGCGCGACGAACAGCTTGTAGAGACTGGCGCTCGGCACTTGCCTGTCGCTGAGGTGCGTGGCCCGGGCACCGGTCGACAGGTCGACGACCACGACGCTGAACGGCACGTGCTGGCCGGCGACGAACGCGTCGACAGTCGCTTGCAACCGTGCCGCCAGCTCCTCGGGATCGACCGGCAGCGTCGCCGTCGCGAGCGGCGCCGATGAGGACGACATCGAGGCCGAGCTCACCACGCCGGGAGGCGCGACGCGGTCATCGCCGCAGGCCGGAACCAGCAGCGCGCACGCCATCAGGAGGACGAATCGATGTAGGACTCCGTCAGCCAAGCACACACGTCGCGGTCGACGTTCTCGGGTGTGCGGAGGTTCACGACGTGATGGGTGCGGCCGGCGCGCATTCCTGCGACTGCTCGTTCCGTCCGAACTGCCGCCGACACCCCGGACGGGTCCACACGGTCACACCGGTTCGAGGATCACCAAGGGGATGTCGCGCTCGGTCTTCGTCTGGTACTGCGCGTAGCCCTTGTACGCCGCCGTGACATCGGGCCACAGCGCGTCCTTCTCCTCCGTCGACGCCACGTGCGCCCGCATCGGTCGCTTCTTGCCGCGCATCTCGAGCTCGACGTCGGGGTTGTCGCGCAGGTTGAGGAACCATGCCGGGTGGCGATCGTCGCCGCCGTACGACGCGACGAGCACGACCCGGTTGTCGTCGTGCACGGGCGACGTCAACATGGTGGTCCGCTCCTTGCCGCTCTTGCGACCGGTCGTGGTGAGGATGACCACCGGCATCCCGAAGCCGGTGCCGCCGATGCGGCCGCCGGTGCCCTTGATGATCGCCCGGTGCAGCACATTGGCGTAGCGGGCGAACAAGTCCTTGACGGTGCTGCTGGCCATTCCTGTCTCCTCATGTCACGCTCACGGCACATGCCGACACTGCTCGTCGTCCATCACACCACTTCGCCCGCCCTGCATTCCATGTTCGAGGCCGTGATGTCCGGTGCGACAGACAACCGCATCGAGGGTGTCACCGTCACATCGAGGCCGGCATTGAGCGCAACCGTCCCGGAGGTGCTGGAAGCGGACGGCTACCTGTTGGGGACGCCGGCCAACCTCGGGTACATGTCGGGGGCGCTGAAGCACTTCTTCGATCAGATCTACTACCCGTGCCTCGACGCGACGGTGCGCCGTCCCTACGGCATCTACGTGCACGGGAACAACGACACGGCGGGCGCGGTCCACGCCGTCGAGAAGATCACGACGGGGCTGCAATGGCGCCGCGTGCAGGAGCCCGTGCTCGCGCTCGGCCACCCGTCGCAGGACGTGCTCGAGGCGTGCTGGGAGCTCGGCGCCGCCGTGGCCGCCGGTCTCACGCTCGGCTAACTGGGACACCCCGAGTACTCGCGCACCGCTCCTCGGCTCACCTTGACCTCCCAGTGGCCGGCGACGTCGCTGGTGTACACGGACTCGTCAGCCGTCTCCGAGGTCGGCGACCAGCCGGTCAACGGCAGCCGGCTCTCCTCCTGCTCGGCGATGAAGATGGCGAACGCCTCGCTGTTGGGCCGGTCCTGATCCGACGCGAAATCGATGAACGTCTTCACGCAGGGCTTCTTGTCATCGCTGTTGCGGGCCACGAGGATCCCGACGACCGTGCCGACGACCACGACGGCGACGAGGAAGATCAGCACTCGTCCTCGCGGGAGCCAGCGCGACATCGCTCCATCATGCTCTTCGGTCGTCGCAGTCGCGCGATCACCGATGGGCGCGCGGGCGTAACGTGCGCCCATGCCGACACACGTGGTGATTCTCGGAGCGGGATTCGGCGGCCTCGAGCTGTCGACGCGCCTCTCCGAGGAGCTCGCCGACGACGTACAAGTCACACTCATCGACAAGAACGACTCGTTCATCTTCGGGTTCTCGAAGCTCGACGTCATGTTCGGACGCCGCAAACTCGACGAGGTGCGGCTGTACTACCGGGACATCGCAAAGCCGAGCGTGGAGTTTCGTCAAGAGACGGTGATCTCGATCGAGCCGCACACTCGTCGTGTGGAAACGGACAAGGGCACCTACGACGCCGACATCCTCGTCGTCGCGTTGGGAGCGGACCTCGATCCCGCGGCGACTCCGGGACTGGTCGAAGGGGGCTACGAGTTCTACTCGCCCGACGGCGCAAACGAGGTGCGCGACGTGCTGCCGTCCTTCGACTCGGGCATCGCCGTCATCGGAGTGCTCGGCGGCTTCTTCAAATGCCCGCCTGCTCCGAACGAGGCGGCGTTCATGCTGCACGACTACCTCACCGAGCGAGGCGTGCGGGGAGCCGTCACGATCTACCTCGTGAGCCCGCTGCCCGCGCCGATTCCCATCTCGCAGGACGCGTCGGCTGCGATCGTCGCGATGCTCGCCGAGCGCGGCATCGAGTATTGGCCCAACTCGCTGGTGAACCGGCTCGACCCCGCTACGAAGGTCGCGCACCTCGCCGACGGTCGTGACCTGTCGTACGACCTCTTCCTCGGCGTCCCGGTGCATTGCGCGCCGCCCGTCGTAGTGGAGTCCGGGCTCACCGACGACGGATGGATCGCCGTCGACCCCGCCACGTTCGCAACACGGTTTCCCGATGTGTACGCGGTCGGCGACATCACCAGCGCGCCGGTGCCCAGGGCCGGCGCCATCGCCGAGGGAGAGGCGGGCACGGTGGCCGATGTGCTCGTCGCGCGGCTGAAAGGCGGCGCCCCAGCGGCGCCGTATCAGGGCAAAGCCGTTTGCTACATCGAGTCCGGCCGCGACGGGGTGGCACGCGTCGACGTGAATTTCCGCGGCGGGCCCAGCGTCACCGCAGTGTTCAGCCCGCCGTC
>JBEEFX010000071.1:0-15136 GCA_041166365.1 Acidimicrobiaceae bacterium | reverse complement strand
TCTGTCGGACGTTTCCGACGAACGCCGTCCTGCTGCTCGACACCTGGGACACGGTGCAAGGAGCCCATCACGCGGTCGACGTGGCCCGTGAGCTCGAGCAGGAAGGGATCCGCATCGCGGGTGTGCGGCTCGACTCGGGGGATCTCGACGCGCTCTCGCGTAAGGTCCGCGCGATCTTGGACGACGCCGGCCTCTCCCACATCCGAATTCTGGTGTCCGGCGATCTCGATGAGCACCGCATCGGTCGGCTCGTCGCGGCAGGGGCACCCGTTGACGCGTTCGGCGTCGGGACGCGGATGGGCACGAGTGCGGACGCTCCGTCCTTGGGTGTCGTGTACAAGCTCGTCGACGACGAGCGCGGACCGAGGCTGAAGCTGTCCGAAGGCAAGGCGACGCTGCCCGGACGCAAGCAAGTGTGGCGAGGCGACGGGTTCGACATGCTCGGTCTGGACGACGAGCGCCACGACGGGCGGCCATTGCTCGCCGCCGCTCGCTCCGACGCGTTGGACGTCGTTCGCGTGCGCTGCCGAGATGCGATCGCGGCGCTCCCGCCGCGCGTGCGGTCGTTGTCGCCGGCGGATCCGCCGTACGAGGTCAGGATCTCTGCCGGTCTCACGACCTTGGTGGAGCGCCTGACGGCGGAGCATCACCGCTGATGGGGGAGCGCCTAGGGATCTTCGGAGGCACGTTCGACCCGCCCCACGTCGGCCATCTCGTGGTCGCCGTCAACGCGCGGCATGCCCTGCGTCTCGACCGGCTCTTACTCGTGGTCGCGCACGACCCGTGGCAGAAGACCCACGCGCGCGCCGTGTCCAGCGCGGCGGACCGGTTGGCGATGGTCGAAGCTGCGGTCGCGGACGTCGAAGGGCTCGAGGCGAGCGCATTGGAGATCGATCGCGGCGGCGTGTCGTACAGCGCCGACACACTCGCGGCGTTGCGCGAGGAAGATCCGACGCGCGAGCTGTTCCTGGTTGTCGGAAGCGACGCCGCCGCGGGACTGCCCACGTGGGAGCGCGGCGAGGAAGTCCGCACACTCGCGACGGTCGTCGTCGCCACCCGACCGGGCGCGGAGGGCGGCACCCCGCCGCCGGGATGGGCGTGGGAGAACCTCGAGACGCCGCGCCTCGAGGTGTCGAGCACGGACCTGCGGGCACGCATCGCCGACGGCCGCCCGCTCGACTACCTGCTGACCCCGGCAGTGATCGAGTGCATCCGCGACCGCCACCTCTATCGTTCAGTCGCCGATGACTGACGGACCGCCGACTGATCCGTCCTTCACTGTCGAGTTGCCGCCCTCCGGAACGGGGGCCCGAGCGAGAAACCGCGCCCGCCGGCAGCGAGAGCGCCGGCTGCAGCAGGCGTGGGTGCTGGCTGCGATGGTGCTCCTGGCGGCGGCGATCCCGGCGTTGGGGTACGTCGGGTACCGCAAGGTCTTCAACACCACCGAAGGGCGCAAGGTCGACGCTGAGAACGATCCGACCCGCGCGAACTACGAGGCCAACGTCACGCCCACACCGGTGCTGTTGTTCGCGCAGACGAATCCGGACGGCGTGTCCGGCATCACCGTGTTGTCGCTGGACGGCGGCGACACGGGTGGCGGTGTGCTGTTCGTCCCGGTGGACACGGTGACCGATGAACTGGTGACGACCACGACGACATCCACATCCTCTTCGTCCTCGAAGACGACGACCACGAAGCCGGCGAGCAGCGCGACGACGACGCTGGCGGCGGCCTACGCAGCGAACGGGGCATCCGAGCTCAGCCAACTCACCGCCAACGTCCTCGGCCTCAGCTTCGACGAGGTCGTGTTGATGAGCGACGAGCAACTCACGACGTTCGTCGCTCCGGCGGCACCGCTGACCATCAACAACCCGGACCGCTTGGTCACGGTCGATTCGAGTGGCAGGAGCCAGGTGGCTTTCGCGGCGGGAGAGCTGACGCTGCAAGCGGCCGACGTTGTTCGGTACCTCACCGTTCGCAACCCGCAGGAGAGCGACCTCAATCGCCTCACTCGGCAGCAGTTGGTGTGGCAAGCGTGGCTGGCCTCGGCGAAGTCGTCCTCGAACCCGAACGTGGTTCCGGGGGAGACCGCATCCGGACTCGGCCGCTACGTGCGCGGACTGTCGAAGGGAAACGTGCGCTTTGCTTCGCTCCCCGTGACTCCCCAGCCGTCGAGTGGCGGTGCGGTGACCTTTCTCCCCGACGCCAACAGCGTGGCCGCGTTGATGACGTCGCTCGTCCCGTTGCCCACGCCGGCCAACCCGGGCGATCGCGTTCGGGTCCGCCTGTTGAGTGGTGTCGGGCCCGTCGACGTCGTCAAGCTTCTCGGCGCCTCGCTGGTGTCGGCGGATGCGCAGATCACCATCGTCGGGAACGCCGACCGTTTCGACCACGCCACGACGGAGATCGTCTATTACGACGACGCGTTCGCCAGCGCTGCGGCAGAGTTGCAGCAGCTCTTCGGTGTCGGACAGGCGACCAAGAGCACGACCCCAGCCGATTCGGAGGATGTCACGGTCATCATCGGGAAAGACCTTGTCGACAAGCGAGGACTGCAGATCACGACGGGGAGCGGTGGTGGTTGAACCGAAGGACCGGTGGCCGGTGCTCGCGGCACAGGCGGCGGCCAGCAAGAAGGGCGTCGACCCCGTGGTGCTGTCGGTGGGCGACGTCTTGGCGATCACGGACTCGTTCGTGATCGTGAGTGCGACGAACACACGGCAGGTGCGCTCCATCGCCGAAGAGATCGAGCTGCAGATCCGGGACGCAGGCGGACCGAGCCCGCTGCGGATCGAAGGCCTCGACGACCTGCACTGGGTTCTGGTCGACTACGGAGAGTTCGTGGTCCACGTGTTCCTCCAGGAGACACGGGACTACTACGAGCTCGAGCGCCTCTGGTCGGACGTCCCCCGCATCGCGTGGGAGGAATCCACCGCGACCAGGTAGAAGAACTACGGGGCGTGAACTGAGGGGAGTCACGAATGCGTCGCGCTCTGATAGCGAGCTGTGTCCTGGTCGCCAGCGTGATCTTCGTCGGGCCTGCCCAGGGCACCCCCGGTGTGCCGCCCTTGCGCACCTCACCGAACGTGCAGCTCGTCGGGAACGTGCCCGGGAGCTACGCAGGCATCAACTTCAAGGGTCACTACGCGTACGCCACCAGCTGGACCGCCGGGCTCACCGTCTTCGACATCAGCAAACCGGCTTCGCCGACACCGGTCGGTGCTCTCGCGCTTCCCCACTTCGAGAACGAGGACGTCGACCTGTGTGGTGACACCCTGCTGATCTCCAACGACCGCGAGGCGAAGGATCTCGGCGGCATCTTGTACGTCATCGACATCGCCCAGCCGGCCGCACCCAAGTTGCTCGCGAGCCTTCCGTTGGGTTTGACCGGCACCGGTCGCGGTCCCGGGCACATCGCGAACTTCGTGGACGCCGACTGCAGTCAGGCGTGGATCGACGGCGGTGACGACGTGGAGGTCGTGGACCTCAGCAACCGCGCCGCGCCCAAGTCGCTTGGCTCGTTCACGTCGTACGCCGCGGTGGGGCCGAACCCCGACAAGCTCCCGGCCTTCGTCGTCTCCCATGACACCGAGCGCGATTCGACCGGCACGCTGTGGCAGGTCGGAGGCGGTGGCCTCGCGGGTTACCGGCTCACGGCTGACCCGTTGAAGCCGAAGCTCGTGACGTCGTCGGGAGTCGAAGGAGTCAACATCGACTTCACCGGCCGGAGCTCCCCGTACAACGACTTCATCTTGCACAACTCGAAGCGCGCTGGAAGCACGCTCCTCGTCACCGAGGAGGACTACATCGACTCCAACGGCGATGACGAACGGCCTGGGAGTTGCAACGGGCAAGGCAAGTTCGAGACGTGGAAGATCGCGTCGGGCCGAGGCAGCATGAAGCCACTCGACACCTGGAAAACCGAGCTCAACGGTTATCTCGCCGGCGGAACGGCGCAGGACTCCAAGGCGCCAGCGACGGTGAACTGCTCGTCGCACTGGTTCGAGTACCGCAACGGCGTGGCCGCGGTCGGGTGGTACGAGCAGGGCGTGCGGTTCCTCGACGTTCGCAATCCGAGCAACATCCGACAGATCGGCTACTACCTGCCGACGGATGGCGCGACGTGGGGGGCCTACTGGGTTCCCGGAGCGAAGGACATCGTCTACACCGCTGATCCCGCTCGCGGGCTCGACGTGCTGCGCATCGGCAAGGGCGGCGATCCCGCAGCTCCGACGGTCGTCGCGCCCATGCTCGACGAGTGGTTCGGGACGCCGGGCACGAACCCGGGCATGGCCGGCTACCAGCCCACCGCGCTGTACGGCTACTCGTGCGTGTTGCCACAGCCGTGATGCGAAGTGGAGCTGATGGGAGTCGAACCCACGACCTCCTGCGTGCCACGCAGGCGCTCTAGCCAGCTGAGCTACAGCCCCGAAGGGTTGGTCACGTTACCACTGGGGTCTTGACAGACCGGCGCCGGTACGATCGCCCGCCACATGGACGACGGGTACGAGGTACAGGCAATCGAGCGCAAGTGGCAGGACCACTGGCGTGACGCGGCCACGTACCAAGTCGACAACGACGATCCGCGTCCGCCCTTCTACGTCCTGTCGATGTACCCGTACCCGTCCGGCCCCGCGCACATGGGTCACGTGCGCAACTACACCTTCGGTGATCTGATCGTCCGCTACCGCACGATGAACGGCTACGGCGTGCTGAGCCCGATCGGGTTCGACAGCTTCGGCCTGCCCGCCGAGAACGCAGCCATCCGAAGTGGGGAGCATCCGAGACCGTTCACCGACGCTCGTATCGAGGAGCTGTCGTCGTCGCTCCAGCGGATCGGCGCGGTGTACGACTGGCGTCGTCTCGTGAAGAGTCACGATCCGAACTTCATCCGCTGGACGCAGTGGCTGTTCCTGCGCTTCATGGAGGCCGGCCTCGTCTATCGGGCGAAGGCGCCGGTGAACTGGTGCCCGGGCTGTCAGACCGTGCTGGCCAACGAGCAGGTGCTGGCCGATGGCACTTGCGAGCGGTCGGGCGACATGGTGGAGAAGCGCGAGCTGGAGCAGTGGTTCTTCAAGATCACCGACTACGCGCAGCAGCTGCTCGACGACCTCGACCAGCTGGACTGGCCGGAGCGGGTCGTCACGATGCAGCGAAACTGGATCGGTCGATCCGAGGGCGCCGAGTTCGAGATGCAGGTGAGCGACGAGCAGGGCCACCCGATCGGTCAGCGCTTTCGCGTCTACACGACGCGTCCTGACACCAGCTTCGGCATGACGTTCTGTGTGCTCGCCCCCGAACACGCACTGGTCGAGGAGATCACGACACCGGAGCATCGCGACGAGGTCGCCACGTTCGTGGCGCGCGTGCGCAAGGAGTCAGAGGTCGAGCGTCTGTCGAGCGACGGCGGACTCGACAAGCGCGGTGTCTTCACGGGCGCATACGCCATCAACCCGTTCAACGACGAGCCGGTGCCGATCTACCTGGCCGACTACGTGCTGACGACGTACGGGACCGGCGCGATCATGGCGGTTCCGGGCCAGGACCAGCGCGACTGGGACTTCGCCACCGCGTACGCGCTGCCCATCGTCCGCACCGTGCAACCGCCCGATGATTGGGACGGCGAGGCGTACACCGGCGACGGACCAGCCATCAACAGCGAGTGGCTGGACGGCCTCTACAAAGCCGACGCCATCGCGAAGGCCATCGACTGGCTGGAAGACAAGGGCATCGGCGAGCGCAAGGTCAACTTCCGATTGCGCGACTGGTTGTTGTCGCGTCAGCGGTTCTGGGGCTGTCCGATCCCGATCATCTACTGCCCGCAACATGGCGCAGTGCCGGTACCCGACGAGCAGCTGCCGATCGTGGCGCCGGACGACGTCCAGTTCCGGCCGACCGGGGAGTCGCCCCTGCGCTTCCACGAAGGCTTCCTGAACACGACCTGCCCGATCTGCGGCGGCCCGGCCGTGCGCGAGACCGACACGATGGACACCTTCGTCGACTCGTCGTGGTACTTCCTCCGATTCTGCGATCCGTGGAACGCCGACGCTCCGTTCTCCAAGTCCGCGGTCGAGCGCTGGATGCCGGTCGACCAATACATCGGCGGGGTCGAGCACGCGATCCTGCACCTGATGTATGCGCGCTTCTTCACGAAGGCGCTGGCCGACCTCGGCATGGTGCCCGCCGGCCTGCGCGAACCCTTCGGTCGTCTGTTCACCCAAGGGATGATTCGCCTCGGCGGCGGCAAGATGTCGAAGAGCAAAGGCAACCTGGTGTCTCCCGACGACTATGTGGAGACGGTCGGCGCGGACGCGCTGCGCTTGTTCATCCTGTTCATGGGTCCGCCCGCCGACGACATCGACTGGAACGACAAGGGAATCGAAGGCACCAGCCGGTTCCTGCACCGCGTGTGGCGCCTGGCGGAGCCCACCTCCGAAGCCGTGGCCGCCGCGACGGGCGACGCGATCACGCAGGTCGACCGGGCGGCGCACCGGCTCATCGAGCGAGTGAGCGGTGAGTTCGAACGATGGTCCTACAACACCGCCGTCGCCGCGTTCATGGAATTCACGAACCTGCTCTACAAGCAGGGCTCGACACCCTTCGCCATCGACACGCTGCTGCAACTGCTTGCTCCGATGGCGCCCCACATCACCGCCGAGCTGTGGGCCCGGCGTCACGAGGGCGAGCACGTTCACGAACGCCGCTGGCCGGTGGCGGATCCGGCCATGACCACGGTCGACACCGTGACGATGATCGTGCAGGTCAACGGCAAGGTCCGAGCCAAGCTCGAGGTGGCGCCCGACGTCAGCGCGGACGAGGCCACTCGGCTGGCGATCGACGCCGTGCAGGTCGAGCCGTCGAGGGTGATCGCCAAACCGCCCAAACTGGTGAACATCGTCGCGTAACCAGATCGCAACGCGGCGGGTCGGACCCTCGATGCCATCGCTCGCGTCCCGAATCGAGGCCGCGTCCGGCTCCGGTGCCACGGCCACGTTCGTCAACCCGTCCGGAGCAGAGGTGATCGCGTTCGGCCAACTCCACGAGGAGGCCCGCGCGCTCGGCGCCGTGCTCCAGCGCCGCGGGGTGTGGCCAGGCACGCATGTCGCCCTGCTCGGACCGACGACACGTCAGCTCTACACCGCGATCGAGGCGGTCTGGCTCACCGGCGCGACGCTGGTCGTGCTTCCACTGCCGATGCGTCTGGGTTCGATCGAGGAGTTCGCGGCGCAGACCCGCGTGCGCATCGCCAGCGCGCGGGTCGATCTCTTGGTCGTCGATCCTGATCTGGCGCCGTTCATCGAGCCCCAGCCCGGCGACCCGTCAACCGTCAGCTTGGGCGAGCTCTTCGACGACGTCAGCCGCCTGAAGGTGACCGGCGCGGAGCTGGAGCGTCCGAAGGACGACCCGGACGCCCTCGCCGTGCTGCAGTTCACCAGCGGGTCGACCGCCGACCCCAAGGGCGTGATGCTCCCGAACCGCACGATCTGCGCCAACCTCGACGCGATCGTGATCGCGGCCGAAGTCGTCGAGGACGACGTGATGGTGTCGTGGTTGCCGCTGTACCACGACATGGGTCTCGTCGGATTCTGCATGCTCCCGCTGTCCCATGGCATCGACGTGGTGATCGGTGCTCCCCAGGATTTCCTCGGCGCTCCCATCCGATGGCTCGAGT
Source organism: Acidimicrobiaceae bacterium (assembly GCA_041166365.1). Taxonomy (GTDB): domain Bacteria; phylum Actinomycetota; class Acidimicrobiia; order Acidimicrobiales; family JACDCH01; genus DASUCS01. The sequence continues at coordinate 7,464 of JBEEFX010000071.1, read as the reverse complement.
GGCTGTCCGAGTACGGCGGCACCGCCACGGCCGGTCCGAACTTCTCGTGGGTGCTGGCGACCCGTGCGTTGCGCAACGCGTCGAACATCGACCTCTCGCGACTGAGGCTCGCGCTCAACGGTGCCGAGCCGGTTGATCCCGACACGGTCGAGGGGTTCGTCGCGGCCGCCTCGCCGTTCAAGATGCGCCCCGGCGCGGTGTTCCCGGCGTTCGGCATGGCGGAAGTGATGATCGCCGGCACGTTCCCGAAGCCGCTGTCGGGCCTGCGCACCGACGCCGTGGACCGGCGCGTGCTCGAGACCGAGAGCTATGCGGCGCCGGTTGCGCCTGATGCCGATGGTGCTCGGCGGCTCGCGCTGCTCGGCCCGCCGGTTCCGGGACTGGAGATTCGTGTCGTCGACCCGGAAACGGGAACGGCCCGTCTCGACCGTGAGGTGGGAGAGCTCGAGATCCGCGGCACCTCCGTCACCCCTGGCTATTTCGGGCGGCCCGATCTCACCGCCGAGCTGTTCCACGACGGTTGGCTCCGCACGGGCGACCTCGCGTACGTGCTCGACGGCGAGCTCGTCATGTGCGGGCGGATCAAGGACGTGATCATCGTCGGAGGGCGCAATGTCTTTCCCGAAGACGTCGAGCGTGCTGCCGCGACGAGCGACGGGGTGCGGGCGGGCAACGTGATCGCGTTCGGCGTCGCCGCCAAGGGCAAGGAAGGGGTGGTCGTCGTGGCGGAAACCCGGGGTGACGACCACGCCTCGACGCGTCGCTCGGTGGTCGAACGCGTGCGGGCCGCGATCGGATTGCCACCGAAGGACGTCGTGCTCGTCGCGCCCGGGTCGCTTCCGAAGACGTCGTCGGGCAAGTTGCAGCGGTCGCTGTGCCGCCAGCGGTACTTGAGCGAGGACCTCGAGCCGGTCTGACGAATCAGGCGGCGCGGAGGGCGTCGAGCACCGGCGACCAGCGCTCGGGATCACTCTTGTACGGCGCGTAGAAGCTGATGCGGTCGATCACGTCCCCGTACCGACGCTTCAGCTCGGGCGCGATCTGCTCGGGCTCCCCGACAACGGCGAACGTGTTCAGGATCTCGTCGTCGATGAGTGCGCCCATCTCGACCCACTTGCCTTCCTTGGACATCTTGTTGAGGTCGTCCTGGAGGCCGCCCCAGCCATGGAGGTCGAGCACGCCGCGATACGCGGGTGTCGAACCGTAGAACGCGATCTGCTGGCGGGTTCCCTCGGCCGCCTTGGCGATCTGCTCCTCGTTCTCACCGGTGACCACGAACGACGGCCCCGCGATCTGGAAGCCCTCCATTGTCTTGCCGGCCTTGGCCCGCCCTCGTTCCAGCGCTGGGATGGTGACCTCGCGCAGGTAGCGCTCGGTGGTGAAGCCGTGGCACAGGAACCCGTCGCACACCTCTCCCGCGACCTCGGTCATCAAGTGGCCCACACCGGCCAGGAAGACCAGGGGGGCGCCGTGCGGATTGTGCCCGGGGTTGAAGAACGGCGTCATCAGCGTGTGCGTGTAGAAGTCGCCTTTGAAGTCGAGCTTGCTGTCGTTGTGCCAGCTGTCCCAGATGGCGCGCATCGCCAGCACGAACTCGCGCATGCGCGCCGCCGGGTGCGACCACGGCATCGAGAAGCGCTTCGTGATGTGCGGCTTGATCTGCGAGCCGAGGCCCAGGATGAACCGGCCGCCCGAGTAGGTCTGTAAGTCGTTCGCGGTCACGGCGGTGGTCATCGGGCTCCGCGCGAACGCCACGGCGATGCTCGTTCCCAGCTCGAGCCGCTCGGTCGCCTCTGCGGCCAACAAGAGGTTGAGGAACGGATCGTGGCTCGTCTCCGCCGCCCATACGCCGTCGTAGCCCGCGGCTTCCGCGTCCCGCGCCGATTGCCCGGATTGCGCCAGGTCGAATGTGATGCCTCCGTCAACTTTCACGACGCCGACCCTACGCGGGTGGCGGGGAACGAGCCACGTAGTCGCGCCAGGCGTGGCACAGTGCACGTTGTCCTTTGAGTGACGTCCCGGGGGGATGCTTGTCGGCGAGAGCGACGCGACCAATCAAGCCTGCGTTGCCCGTCCCAGACCTCGACCGTGCGATGCCCTATCTGCTGGCAGCCGCGATCGTGCTCATCCAGCAGCTGTTCTTCGGCGTGCCCCTCGGCATCTTCGTGCGCGGGATCATCGTCGGACTGCTGACGGCGTTGATCGCCATGGGGATGGCGCTCACCTATCGCTCGAACCGGTTCGTGAACTTCGCCCAAGGCGATCTCGGCACGGTGCCCGTGGTGCTCATGGTCATGCTGATGTCGGCTTGGGGATGGTCCTACGGACTCGCGCTCGGCGCCGGCATCGTCGGCGCGGTCGTGCTGGGTGCGGTCGTCGAGCTCGTGATCATCCGTCGCTTCTTCAAGTCGCCCCGGCTGTTGCTCACGGTTGCCTCCCTCGGTCTCGCGCAACTCCTGGCCGCGAGCGCGCTCCTCATGCCGAAGCTGTGGGGCGCCACCTTCCCCTTGCTCGGCAAGCGCCTCGATCCTCCCTTCGACGCCGAGCTCTCTATCGGCACCGTGGTGTTCAACGCCAACGACATGATCGCCGTGGTGGTCGCGCCGATCGCGCTGATCGCGCTCGCGCTGTTCCTTCGGAGGAGCAACTTCGGGGTCGCGATCCGAGCGAGCGCTGACAGCGCCGATCGCGCGGCGCTCCTCGGGGTCCCGGTGAAGCGACTGCAGACAGTGGTGTGGAGCATCTCGGCCGTGTTGGCGTTCACCGCCATCTTCTTGCGGGCGGGCATCGTGGGCTTGCCGATCGCGTCGGCCTTGTCCGTCGGGGTGCTGCTCCGTGCCCTCGGAGCGCTCGTGCTCGGCCGCATGACGAACCTGCCGGCGATCGCCGCGAATGCGGTGGCGCTCGGCGTGCTCGAGGTCGCCGTGAGCTTCACCGCGGACAGTCCGCTGTACCTCGATCCGATTCTCGCGGCGATCATCGTGACTGCACTGTTCCTCAGCCGGCGCGGAGCGGAGCGCGTCGACGAGGGCTCCGTGTCGACGTGGCGCTCGGCCGACGACGTGCGACCGATACCCGCCGAGCTCGCTCGGCTCCCGGTGGTCCGGATCGCGCGCTTCTCGCTCGGTGCCGCCTGCGCCATCGCGTTGGTGGTGCTGCCGAATGTGCTGTCGGTCGATCGATCGTTGAAGGCGTCCGCCCTCGGCATCTACGCCATCCTCGGCCTGTCGATCGTCGTGCTGACGGGCTGGGCGGGACAGATCTCACTCGGCCAGATCGCGTTCTTCGCCATCGGAGCGACATTCGGTGCCAAGGCGACCGAGGAGTGGGGTCTCGATCTCAGTCTGGCTCTCCTGCTGAGCGCGGCGGTGGGCGCGGTCGTGGCGGTGGCAGTAGGGCTGCCCGCGCTGCGAAGACGCGGTTTCTATCTCGCGGTCACGACATTGGCGTTTTCGCTGGCGACGACGTCGTACTTCCTCAACCCTGACTTCTTCGGGTGGGTGCCCACGCCATCGCAGCGCATCCCGCGCCCGCCGTTGTTCGGAAAGATCGACATCGATTCACCAACCGGCATGTACTACGTGGTGCTCGTTGTCCTGGTGGGTTGCCTCTTCGGGTTGCGGGGTGTGCGCGAGAGCCGAACAGGACGGGCGCTGCTCGCGATGCGCGACAACGAGCGGGGAGCGCAGGCGTACGGTCTCAACGCGACGCGCACGCGACTCGTCGCGTTTGCACTGTCCGGCGCGCTCGCATCGCTCGCGGGATGCCTGTTCGTGCACCATCAACAGGCGGTCGGTACCCAGCCGTACCGGCCATTCGAAAGTCTGCTCGTGTTCACGATGGTGATCATCGGAGGCGTCACCACTCCGATCGGCGCCGTGCTCGGCGCCTTGTACGTACAAGGCACGCAGTGGTTCCTGCCGACCGAGTGGCAGTTCGTGGCCAGCGGTGTCGGAGTACTGGCGATCCTGCTCGTGTTGCCGGGTGGGCTCGGCGGGTTGGTGTATCGCCTGCGCGACCGATGGCTGGCGCACGTCGCGGTGACGCACAAGATCGAGGCGCCCGGACTGGCGGCGTCAACCGCCGGGCGCGCGTCGGACATCGCTGTCGACGAGATCCCGCTGGCCGACGAACCGGTGGTAATCCATCCGTGATCCGCCGGAGGCTGCTCGCGATGACCGGGGGTGCCGCGGTCTTCCCGTTGATCGTGTTGTTCGGCCTCAATGCCGTCGATGAGCTCGATCGCACCGCGTTCGCGGTGCTGCTCCCGAACATCCGCGACGAGTTCGGGCTCAGTCTCCAAGGAGTTCTCACGCTCGTCGGCGTCGTGTCGCTCGGCGCGCTGCTCCTGCAGGTACCCATCGCCAGCCTGGCCGACCGCTCGAACCGCGTGCGCATCGCCTGGATCGGTGCGGCCGTCTGGGGCGTCTTCTCGTTCATGACCGGACTGGCGTCGACCCTTGTGGTGCTGGCCATCGCGCGGTCGGGATCGGGCATCGGCAAGGCGGTCGTCGACCCGACCCACAACTCCCTCATCGCCGACTACTACGACATCGATTCGCGGCCGCGCGTCTACTCCTTCCATCGCGCCGCGAATGCCGTCGGCGCGTGCATCGGTCCGCTCGTGGCGGGCGTCATCGGCTACCGCTTCGGCTGGCGTTGGCCCTTCATCATCTTCGCCTTTCCCACCTTCCTCTTCGTTGTCCTGGCGTGGAGGATGCGCGAGCCGATCCGAGGTGCCCACGAGCGCCGTGCGATGGGCGCGTCGGAGGAAGCGGCGCTCACCGAGGAGGAGGCGCCGAGCTTCGCCGAAGCGTGGCGAATCGTCTGGAAGATCGAGAGCCTGCGCCGGATCTGGTACTCGTTGCCGTTCCTCGCAGTGGCGCTGATCGGGTTCGCGTCGCTCGCCTCCGTCCTCTACGAGCAGCTCTTCGATCTCGACGAGCAAGCCCGCGGCTTCGTGGCCGCCGCCGTCGAACCGGCCCAGCTCGTCGGGCTCATCATCGGAGCGCGCATCGCGACGCGACTGATGGCCAAGGGTCCGGATCAGGTGCTGCGGTTCCTTTCGCACACCGCACTCGTCGTGTCGGCCGCGCTCGTGGCCTTCGCCTTCGCTCCGAACGTGTATTTCGCGGTCGCGGTCAACATCGTCATCACCGCCTTCGTCGCGATCCTCGCGCCGGGCATCTTCGCGTCGTTGTCGCTCGCCATCCCTCCCCGCGCTCGATCGATGGGCTTCTCGGTGGCATCGCTCTGGGTCGTCCCCGGGCTGGCCGTGCTGCCGATCATCGGCGCGATCGGCGATCGCTTCGGGCTGCGAGCCGGGATGCTGCTCATGGTTCCGGTGTTCCTCATCGGCGGACTGATCATCGCGACGACCAAGGACACGATCAACGAAGACATCGCCGACGTGTGGCGCGGCGCCGCCGCCCGGTCCGAGGTCCTCTACGAGCGGCGCCAAGGGCGCTCGAAACTGCTGCTGGTTCGAGGCTTGAACGTGTCCTACGGGAGCGTGCAGGTGCTCTTCGACGTCGACATCGAGATCGAGGAGGGGAGCTGCGTCGCGCTGCTCGGCACGAACGGAGCAGGCAAGTCGACACTGTTGCGAGCCATCTCGGGAACGGTCGAAGCCGACCGGGGCGCGGTGATCTTCGACGGTCGCGAGATCACGCACGCCCCGCCGAACGAGATCGCGGCCTTCGGGATACGACAGGTCCCGGGCGGGCACGGTGTCTTCCCCACGCTCAGCGTCGGTGAGAACTTGCGCACTGCGGCCTGGTTGCAACGGCACGACCGTCGGACGAACGAAGAAGCCCTGTCCGAGGTCTACGGGCTCTTCCCGGTTCTGCGAACGAGAGCGAACGACCCCGCAGGCGATCTGTCGGGCGGACAGCAGCAGATGCTCGCGCTCGCGATGGCGTTCTTGTGTCGGCCGAGGCTCCTGATGATCGACGAGTTGTCGCTCGGGCTGGCTCCGGTCGTCGTGGCCCAGCTGCTCCCGTTGGTCGACGCGATGCGCGCCGACGGCACGACAGTGATCCTCGTCGAGCAGTCCGTGAACGTCGCGCTGACCGTCGCCGACACGGCCTACTTCCTCGAGAAGGGTGAGGTCCGGTTCCACGGGCCGACGCAGGAACTGCTCGAGCGCCCCGACGTGCTGCGGTCCGTCTTCCTCGAAGGAGCCGGCGCCGGCTTCGACGGCCGGGTGCACGAACGCGCTGAGCGCGTGGCGGCGTCGGTGGACCACAGCGAGGCGCCGGTGCTCGAGACCCGCTCGCTGTCGGTGGCGTTCGGCGGCATACGAGCAGTCGACGACGTGTCCTTTGCCGCGCGGCCGGGTGAGGTCGTCGGCATCATCGGGCCGAACGGCGCAGGAAAGACCACACTGTTCGACCTGATCTCCGGATACACGCGTCCGGACTCGGGGTTCGTGGCCATCAGTGGGGAGAACGTGAGCCACCGCGGTCCAGCCGCGCGCGCGTCGAGGGGGCTCGGACGGTCGTTCCAGGATGCCGCGCTCTTTTCGTCGCTCACCGTCGAAGAGTGCATTGCGGTCGCCTGTGAGCGCTGGATCGAGGTACGCGACCCGGTGTCGGCCGCGCTGCGGCTGCCGAACGCCTACGACTCCGAGCGCAAGATCAACGTGAGGGTCGCCGAGCTCGTCGACCTCCTCGGCCTCGGAACGTACCGGTCCAAGTTCGTCCGTGAGTTGTCCACGGGCACGCGACGGGTCGTCGACCTCGCCTGCCTGCTCGCCCACCGTCCCGCGGTGATCCTCCTCGACGAGCCATCATCGGGCATCGCACAACGGGAAACGGAAGCGCTCGTACCCATGCTCACGCGCATTCGGGAGGCAACCGGCGCGAGTCTCGTCGTCATCGAGCACGACATGCCGCTCGTTCGGGCGATCTCCGACCGCATCATCGCCATGGACCAAGGATCGGTCATCGCCGACGGCGATCCCGAGTCGGTCCTGTCCGCACCACAGGTCGTCGAGTCGTATCTCGGGACGTCCGCCGCCGCCATCGAACGCAGTTCCATCCCAACGTAGGAGGGGTATCGCACATGCAACCCAGCAGCGCAGGTTCAGCACCGGAGCGAGGCAGCAACCTTCGCCGCTACGGCCCGATCATCGCGATCGTCGCGGTGATCGCCATCATCGGAGCAGTCGTTGTGCTTTCGGGCGGAGATGACAAGAAGACGAACGCCACGTCGTCCGGGTCGAGCTCGCCTTCAGGGGCGGTTGCGCTGCCCACAGGAGCCATCCCCTTCAGTCAGAAGGGCAGTCGAACCGACCTCACGTTCTCCGACAAGTGCGACACCACCACCGGGCGGCTGAAGATGCCGTACTTCTTCGCACCGGAGTGCTTCGCCAACGCCGCCGACAACGGAGGCGCGACGGCGAAGGGTGTCACCAAGGACACCATCACGGTCGTGGTCTACCTCGCGCCGGACACCGACCCG
>JBEEFX010000070.1:0-3222 GCA_041166365.1 Acidimicrobiaceae bacterium | reverse complement strand
CATCTGACGCTCGTCCCGCCGGTCAACGTTCGGGTGACGGACATGGGAGCCGCGCTTGCTCAGGTGCGGGTCGCGGCCGCGTCGTCCTCACCGCTGGTCGTCACACTCGGCCCTGCGGTCACCTTCCATCCGGTGAACCCCGTCGTGTACCTCTCGGTCGGCGGCGATGTGGACCGCGTACGGGCGATCCGCGAGCGGGTCTTCACCGGGCCGCTGTCCCGCAAGGTCGAGCACGAGTTCGTTCCGCACGTGACGCTGGTCGAGAGCACCACGCCGGCCCGCATCGAGGCGGCGTTGGTCGCGCTGGCCGACTACCAGGTGGAGGTCACGTTCGAGTCGGTGCATCTCCTGCAGGAGGGCGACCGGGTGTGGCGTCCGATCGCCGAGGCCCGGTTCGAACCGGCGTTGATCGTTGGCCGCGGTGGAATCGAGACGGAGATCACGACATCGTCCGTCGCCGATCCCGAGGTCGCGGAGTTCATGGCTGAACGGAGCGACGGCGAAGGCGGGGGCCAAGGCGCGGAGCGAGTCGTGGTCGCCCGCCGCGACGGGGTCGTGGTCGCCGCTGCCTGCGCGCGCGACGGCGCGCTCACGTCGTTTGTCGGCGACCCCGACCTGGAGCGCCAGCTCCTGAAGGTTGCGGCGGCGACCTGATCAGCCGGCAGACGTGAGCGTCGAACAGACGCGTCACGCCGTGAGTTGCTCGGCAATCAGGCGGGCGATCGGCCACGCGCCATTCGACGTGTTCGACAGCACGGTGTACGTGAGGCGGCCGGGGGGATCGTGCGCCGAGCGGAACGACACGCCGGCATCGAAGCCCTCGAGCAGCACCGTGTCACGGGTCTCGTGGAGCCAGAACCCGAGCCCATACCGCCTCGACTCCGCGGGCACGTCGCTGCGTGGACGTGTCATCTCCTCGACCCCTTCGCGCGACACGATCCGTCCCGCGAAGAACGCGTCCCACAGCGCGTGGACGTCCGCGGCGGTGGTGTAGATCCCCCCGTCGCCGGTTCCCCGCACGGGCAGGTGCAGGACATTGGTGCGCAGGCCTTCAGCAGCGAGGTAGCCGGTGGCGGCACGTCCGGTGAGCTCGTCGGAGCGAAGGAACGAGGTGTCGCGCATGCCGGCGGGAATGCAGACGCGTTGGTCTACGAGATCGGCGAACGGGATGCCGGCGCGTCGCTCGGCGATCAACGCCAGCACGACGAACCCGCCGTTGTTGTACGCGAACTGTTCGCCGGCCGGGAACTTCGTCTCGTGGCCATCGAGCACGCGGAGGTAGTCCTCCGTGGTCGCCAGCTCGTGGACGGGCACGGGCATGACGTAGTCGGCGATGTCTCCGGACTCGGCTTCGTCGAGGTAGTCGCCGATTCCTGATCGGTGGGCGAGCAGGTGCTCGATCGTGACGTCGTCACCGATCAACGGAAGGTCGTCGCCCAGCACCGACCGTGCGGTCGTGCTGAGCTCGAGCCGTCCGTCCTCGACGAGCGACATCACCGTCAGTGCCGTCATCCCTTTCACGCCGCTGGCGATGGCGAACTGTGTGTCGATCGTGTTCGGGAGGGAGTGTCCGCGATGGGCAAGGCCGTACGCCTCTGCGAAGACCGTGTCGCCGCTCCGGTCGACGCGTACGAGACCCGAGAAGCCGGTCTCGGCCGCGGCTCGGTCGACCGCGTCCACCAGGTCGCGCACGAAGGCGACGCTACTCAGGCTCGAGACGCGAGCTGGCGGTCGAGCCGAACGGCGGCGCGTTGCTCCGCTGACCACCACTGGGCAAAGACGATTCCCGCAACGGCGAGCGTCAACAGCTCACCCGACGACCAGAGCACCGCAGCCGCGGATCGCTGATCGTCGAGTGCCGGATAGACGTCCGGGAACAACGGCGTCCGAGCGGTGAGCAGCGCCACCCCGATGAACGCGTGGAAGGGCACCGCCAGCAGGACCGCCAGCAGCCGAGCGCCGTGCGGCAGGGGATGGGGGATCGGGTCGATCGCGAGCAACGTCGCCGCGAAAAGTGCTCCGACGAGCAGGAAGTGGGCATGAAGGAGCGCGTGCATCGCGTCGTTCCGGACCGACAGCTGGAGGAGCGGCGAGAACACCAGGGCAACGAGCGTCGCCCCGAACAGCAGCCAGGCGGCCAACGGATGGGTCATCGCCCGGACGACCGGAGACCGCAGCAATCCCCGAAGCCGACGACCATCCGTCGCCTGCAGGGCGAGCGTGATGGGCGCCCCGAGCGCCAGCAGGACGGGCGCGACCATGCCGATCAACACGTGCTCGGTCATGTGGGCCGTGAACCCGGTGCCGGGAAGCACCCCCGCGACCACGAGCACCGTGCACCCCGAAAGGAACGGAGCGGTTCGCGTCCACGGCCATCGTCTCGGTACGTGCCGCACCGCGACCGCATAGACGAGACCCAGCGCGACTCCCACGAGGAGCACGACCGGCAACCTACCGTGCTAGACCGCTCGAGATGACCGCGGTCACCGGCGCACGGGACGACCGCCGCGCGTCGCCGTTGGGGGTCGGCGTGGTCGTGTGGCTGGCGTCGGAGCTGATGTTCTTCGCGGGCCTCTTCGCGGCGTACTTCACGCTGCGATCCGCGGCGACGACGTGGCCGCCGGAAGGGGTGGAGCTCGCCACGGGGCGAACGGCGATCGCGACAGCGGTACTCGTCGCATCGAGCTTCACGATGCACGGTGCCGTCAAGGCCGCGCAGCGGGACGACCGGCGGCGAGCGATCAGGTGGTTGGCGTTCACCGCCTTCCTCGGCGCGGTCTTCTTGTCGAACCAGGCGCTCGAGTACGCCGACGCCACCTTCCGCATCTCGAGCCACGCCTACGGCTCGGCCTTCTATCTGCTGACGGGCTTCCACGGCCTTCACGTCATCGGCGGGTTGCTGTTCATGGGCGCGGTCGCGGGTGCCATCGGAGGGCGGTCCTCGCGCATGCCTTCGGCGTCGACCGTGGAGGTGTGCGCGTACTACTGGCACTTCGTCGACGTGGTGTGGGTCGCCATGTTCGCGACGATCTACGTGCTGAAGTGACGCGGGCCCAGCGACGCGATGCCGTGTTGGTCGCAGGGCTCGTGCTCGCGGCCAGCGCGGCGATCCTGCTGCTGCTCGAGCGGCCCGCGGGAGGCCAGGGCAACGCCGCCGCGCGCGGCAAGGAGCTCTTCGAGGTCGGCTGCTCGAGCTGCCATGGGATCGCAGGGGCAGGAGCC
>JBEEFX010000069.1:0-4261 GCA_041166365.1 Acidimicrobiaceae bacterium | reverse complement strand
CGCTCGATTCGGGTCAGCTCTTGTGGACGGCGCCGACGACACCGGCTGCGACCAAGGGCCAGCCGCTGATCGGCGATGGTGTCGTGTTCGCCGGAAGCCCGGTCGCCGCCTACGACCTCGCCACCGGCGCGCCGCGCTGGACGTCGGCCGTGGAGAACCCGTCGGGCGGGATGGCCCGGTCGAGTGACGGCCGGATGCTGTTCGCGGCGACGTTGCCTCCGAACGCCGCGGACGGCCAACTCATCGCCGTCAACGTCGCCGACGGCGCGCTCGCGTGGTCCGCGACGACGACGGGACAGGGGCTCCTACCGCTTTCCCGGCTCATCGACCTCGGTCAGACGATCGTGTTGAGCTCGTTCAACGGCTCGGCCCACGGCTACGACGGCGGGAACGGAACGGAGCTGTGGCACAAGGAGTTCCCGTCGAGCGTGTTGGGCGGGCCCGCGGCGATCGGCGAGCGCGCGTGGTTCGCACTGCAGTCGGGACAGGTCGCCGTCCTCGATGCCACCGGAACAGTGACGGCGTCTTTCCAGGGCTTCGGAACGTCGATCAACGCGATCAGCGTCGCCCAGCATCCCGCGGAGGTCGGCGGAGTGGTGGTCATCCCCGGGGGCAGCACGATCTTCGGCGTGAAGGAGGCCTCATGACCGCAGCGAGTGTCGACACCGTCGAACGGTCACTTCCGAGGCGCGCGGTGTCGTTCGCCTGGTCTGTCCCGAGCGGCATCGCCCGCGACTTCGTCTGGGCCGCGCTGCGCGATGGCGTCATCCGCCTCAAAGGATTCACGGCGGCGATGAAGGTCGTGGTGGTGGTCGCGTCGGTGGTGCTTCTCGCCACGATCGTCGCGTTCGCGGTCGGCGATGTCTTGCGTCACGACGTCCACTTGCTGGTGATGCCGGGCGGGCTCAGTGGCCGAGGCACCCTCGTTCCCGACACCCTGGTACCCGTCACGTTCCTGCTGTTTGCGTTGGGCTCGGCCTTGGCGCTTGCCGGAGCGTTGCACGCCGCGGTACCGGTGCGCATCGGCGTGCTCGCGCTGTACGCCGGCATCGCCGTGTCGTTCCAAGGACTTGCGCAGAGCGTGCATCACCTCGGGCACTCCACCGTCTGGCCCGGATGGGTCATGTTGGTCGGTGTCGCAGTCGTGTTCGTCGTCCGTTGGCGAGCAGCACCGAAGCCTGCGGCCGAGTTCGGCGTGTTGTTCCTGCTCGTGGCCGTCGCGTATGCAGTGAGCGAGAACGCACTCGTGCGGTCGGATCAGCTGAGCGGGTACGGGTACGCGATCCAAGGACTGTCGATCCTGCTGGGCTTCCTCGTGCTGCTCGCCGCACCTCTGCTGTTCGCGGCGGGTCTCGATGTGATCGCCTTCGGTGCACAGGCGAGCACATGGGTCATCGGCTTCATCGACCGACGGGTAGCTCGTCCGTGGGTGTTCGTGTTACTCGTCGCGCTGGTCGGGTGGCGCGTCCACGATCTGGGACGCGAGACCGTGAATCTCGTGAGCGACGGCGGTTTCTCCGCGCTCGACCCGGCGCTCGGCGCGCTGGTGCTGGTCGTGCTCCTGTGGAGCTACTGGATCCTCGCCGGGCGGATGACCGGCACCCGTGCCGGTGTCGCTCATGGTGAGGACAAGGTCGCCCACGAGCGGGCGAGCATCCGTCTGCCGCTCGGGGTCGCGTACTCCGGCCTGAGCCTCGTGCTCGTTCCCCTGCTGTTGCTCCTGCAATGCCTCGGTTACTTCGGTGTGAACAACATCCGTCTGATCCAGCGCATCGGGTCGGTCGCCGACTTCTTCAGCCGTTCCGACGTCGTGACGGCGTACCGGTCGATCGTCGGGGTTCTGCTGGCCTCGATCGGCCTCGTCCTGGCTCGCCGCGGGTCTCGGCCGGTCGCGATCTTCGTTGGCGCGATCGGGATGACCGATCTGCTGCAGCAGCTGTACACGCATGTGAATGTGTTGAACCGGTTCGAATGGGGCGGCCCCGAGAACCTCGATCTCGCTTGGATGCTGGTTTTCCTCGCGCTCGGACTGTGGTGGTTGGCCCGGAGTGAGCTGACCGAGATCCGTGCGGAACGGCTGCTCTTCGTCGTGCTGCTCGCCGCGCTGCTCCGCCAGTTCGAGTTCGTGTCGGACCCGTTCGCTCCGCTGCTCGGCTTTGCGGGGGTGGGATTCGTGGCCTTCGGACTCATCTGGGGGTTCCTCACGGCCGGCGGTTGGGCCAATGAGGACTCGGCCCGCTTTCCGAGGTCGAGCCGCACGTTCCTGTATCTCGGATACTCGCTGTTCTCGGTTGCGCTGCTCAACTGGTTCGCGGCCAGCCATGACGTTCCCGAGCTCGCGCGATTCCAAGGCTTCGGTTCGAACGGAGTGGCGTTGCTCGGCTACCCGCTGCTGTACGCGCTGTTCCTGCTCGTTCTCGCGGGAGCGCTCGTCGATCGCCCGATCGACATCGAAGAAGAGGAGGCGATCGAGTCATGAGGCGCAACGCCGCGTCGACCGGTCGGATGTTGGAGCGTCTGAGCAACCGCCTGCTGCTGCTGAGTCTGGTCAGCGTGGCCGTCCTGCTGGTGTGCCCGGTGCTGATGTGGTTGTTCGAACGGTCGAGCAAGGGCACCGCGATCAACTCGTTGGTCGACGCGTACATCTGGCTCTTCCGCACGCTCGTCGAAGGCTTCAGCGTGTTCACGGTGAACTCCGCCGGCGGCGTGACCATCTACTACATCGTTCGCTTGACCGGCATCAGCCTGGTGGCGTTCGTCACCGGCAGCATCTCGTCGCGGCTCGTTGCCGCCGTCGTCCAGAAGGGAAAGGGCATGGGATCCACCCGAGCGAGAGGGCACATCGTCATCTGCGGCTGGAGCGGGAAGGGGGCGGAGATCATCCGCGAGCTCCGGGCGAAGGAAGTCCACGAGCAGCGTGCCGTCGTCGTCCTCGCCCCGCTCGAGAACGACCCGACAAAGGGTCTGGCGGACTTCATCTCGGGCGATCCGAGCGACGCCGAAGACCTGGCCCGCGCCGGGATCAATTTGGCCGACACCGCCATCATCCTCGCCGACGAGTCGCAGGCGGCGGGTGTCTCGGACTCGTCGCGAGACGCCCGCACGCTGCTCACCTGTCTCGCCGTCGAGTCGCTCAATCCGAATTGCTACACGTGCGTCGAGGTCGTGCGGTCCGAGAATCGAAGTCACTTCTCGCGCACGAAGGTCGACGAGATGGTCGTCAGCGCGGAGCTGACCGGCGCGCTTCTCGCCAGCTCGGCGGCCACACACGGCCTGAGCGGCGTGGTCAGTGATCTGCTCACGCACCCGCAGGGAGAGGAGTTCTACCGGGTGACCGTTCCTCCCGAGTTGGCGGGAACCTCGGTTCGCGAGGGACTCGGATGGGTGAAGGACCACTTCGACGCTCTGCTCGTCGGTATCGCGCACAACGGAGGCGCCTTCGAGCTCAACCCGCCCGCGGACCGCATGATCGACCGTGAGGACCAGCTGCTCGTCGTCGCCCACCGCATGCCCGCGCTGGCGGTGAGCGCGTGAAGCGGTCAGCGGCCCGGATGCTGGTCACGGCGTCGACCGCGATGCTCCTGGTCGCGTGTAGCGACGGGGGACCGCGCGTCGCCACATCGTCCACGTCGGCGCCCCAGACCACACGCTCGTCATCATCTCGTTCGAGCTCGAGCTCGGACGACGCGTCGTCGACCACGACGGAGCCGGCGCCGGTCGAGGGTGGCGGGCCGCCGACCGGTCACTACGTGTGCCACAACTCCGGCGCGTACTTCGGCTTTGTCGACATCCCGCGAGCGGGCACCTACTCCGTCAACGGGGGTGACGAGGGCGCGTTCCTCTTCGACTCCGGAACGAGCGTGGTGACCTTCACCTCAGGGCAGTTCCACGACTATGGCTGGGATGGGCACTGGTATCCGGCTGGGACCAACCCGTCGTTGAGCGTGGACACCCTTGCCATCGACGAACAGGATCTCGAGATCCTCTGTCGCCCGTAGGGATCAGTGCAGCCCCTCGTACACGTGCGCGGCGCGTTCACGGAGAACGCGTGCCGCCGCGGCGTGGCCCGCACCGTCGTGCAGGTCGGCGAGCTGGAGGTACCGGCTCTCGTCGTACGGGTCGTGGCGGATACCGGATTCGAGGATGTCCACGGCCAGATCAGGCATGCCGGCATCGGCCGCAAGGGTCGCCGCAAGATCGACCACCGTGAGGTACTGCCGTCGTAGCTGCTCGCGCGCGAGGAGCGACCAGTCCGCGAACG
>JBEEFX010000068.1:0-17147 GCA_041166365.1 Acidimicrobiaceae bacterium | reverse complement strand
GAAACCACTGACGTGAGCCGGATAGTTGGATGAAGGATGGAGCCGACGGTCAGCGGGCGACGACGTACTTGGCCTTGGGGTGGTGGAGGATGATCTCGGAGGTCGTCTGCTCGGGTTGGTACTGGTAGCCCGTCTCCTCGGAGCACTCGAGGCCGATGCGCTCGCCCTCGAGCAGCTCGAGGACCTTGGTGTTGTCTTCGAGGTCGGGGCACGCGGGGTAGCCCCACGAGTACCGGCCGCCGCGGTACTGCTGGCGGAACAGGCCGGCGAGTGACGGGCCGTCCTCGTCAGCGAAGCCCCACTCCTCGCGGATGCGTCGGTGCCAGAACTCGGCGAGCGCTTCGGCCATCTCGACACCGAGACCGTGCAGATGCAGGTACTCGTTGTAGCGGTCGTCGGCGAAGAGCTTGGCCGTCGCCTCCGAGACCGCCGGGCCCATCGTGACGATGTGAAACGCCACGTAGTCGACTTCGCTCGTCTCGATCGGACGGACGAAGTCGGCGATGCTGAAGAACGGCGCCTTGCTCTGACGGGGGAACGCGAAGCGCATGCGCTCGCGGTCGCGGGAGTCGTCCTCCCAGATGACCACGTCGTTGCCGTCGCCCGACGCGGGGAAGAAGCCGTAGACGACTGCCGGTTGCAGCAGGTCGTTCGCCTTGGCCTTGGCCAGCTCGTCGCGCAGGACCGGACGGATGCGCTCCTTGAACGCGGTGTCGTCCTCGCCCCCTTCGGGCCGGTAGCCCCACTGATTGCGGAAGAGCGCCGTCTCGTTGACGAACGCCGCGATGTCGTCGATCGCGAGACCTTTGGCGAGGCGCGACCCCGTGAACGGCGGCACGAAGATCTCGTTGTCTTCCTCGACGTCCGGCGAGCGCGCCGGGACGTCGGCGGCGGCCGGAGGAGCCGAGGCCGACGAGCGGGCCGGCACGCGCGACTCGGAGGGGACTCGGCCCCAGTCCGGATCGTCCTCGGTCGTGCCGCGGCGCACCGCGCCGAGCCGGTCCATCACGTTCAGGCCCTCGAACGCGTCCTTCCCGTAGAACAGCCGGCCGTCGTAGACGTCGCGCAGATCGCGCTCGACGTACGAGCGCGTGAGCGCCGCGCCACCGAGCAGCACGGGGATCTCCGACAGCCCGCGCGAGTTCAGCTCTTGGAGGTTGTCGCGCATGATGAGCGTCGACTTCACCAGGAGCCCGCTCATGCCGATGGCGTCGGCCTTGACCTCGAGGGCCTTGTCGATCATCTCGGTGACCGAGACCTTGATGCCGAGGTTGTGCACCTCGTAGCCGTTGTTGGTGAGGATGATGTCGACGAGATTCTTTCCGATGTCGTGGACATCGCCCTTGACGGTGGCGAGGACGATCGAGCCCTTGCCCGCACCCTCGACCTTCTCCATGTGGGGCTCGAGGTAGGCGACCGACGCCTTCATGGTCTCGGCCGACTGCAGCACGAACGGCAGCTGCATCTGGCCCGAGCCGAAGAGCTCGCCGACGACCTTCATGCCCTCGAGCAGGACGTCGTTGATGATGTCGAGCGCGGTGAACCCGTTGGCGAGGGCCTCGTCGAGATCGACGGTGAGCCCGTCGCGATCACCATCGATGATCCGCTGGGACAGACGCTTCTCGAGCGACCACTCCGAACGGTCTTCCTTGACGGCCGTCGTGGCCTCGACGTCTTCGAACAACGCCATGAGCGCTTGGAGCGGGTCGTAGCCCGCAGCCGCGTCGCGCCGGTCGTAGATGAGGTCGAGGCAGACCTTCACCTGGTCGTCCGGGATGCGGTTGAGCGGCATGATCCGCGCCGCGTGCACGATCGCGGAGTCGAGCCCGGCCTCGCGGCATTCGTTGAGGAAGACCGAGTTCAGGACGTGGCGAGCGGCAGGCTTGAGCCCGAACGACACGTTCGACAGCCCGAGCACGGTCGACACGCCGGGGAGCTCGGCCTTGATGCGTCGGATGGCATCGATCGTGGCCATGCCGTCGCCGCGCAGGTCTTCGCCGCCGGTCGAGAGCGGGAACGTGAGCGCGTCGAAGATCAGGTCCGTGGATTCGAGGCCGTAGCGCGTGGTGGCGAGCTCGTGGATGCGATGGGCGACGCGCATCTTCCACTCGACGTCGCGCGCTTGGCCCTCCTCGTCGATCAGCAGGCAGATGACGGCGGCGCCGTACTCCCGGGCCAGCTGCATCACCCGATCGAAGCGCGTGCCCTCACCTTCGCCGTCTTCGAGGTTGGCCGAGTTGAGGATGGCCTTGCCGCCGAGCCATTGCAGCCCGGCTTCCATGACCGGCGACTCGGTCGAGTCGAGCACCAGCGGCACGGTCGCCTGCGTCGCGAACCGCGATGCGATCTC
The DNA here is from genome assembly GCA_041166365.1 of Acidimicrobiaceae bacterium. GTDB lineage: Bacteria > Actinomycetota > Acidimicrobiia > Acidimicrobiales > JACDCH01 > DASUCS01. The sequence continues at coordinate 14,797 of JBEEFX010000068.1, read as the reverse complement.
GTCCATGTCGACGGCGCCATCGCGTCCGACGTAGTCGACGCAGACATCGAGGACGTGAGCGCCCTCCTTCTCCTGCTCGCGCGCCATCTGCACGCACGAGTCCCAGTCGCCCTCGAGCATCGCGTCGCGGAACTTGCGCGAGCCGTTGGCGTTGGTGCGCTCGCCGATCGACAAGTACGTGATGTCCTGCGCGAACGGCGTGAACGAGTAGATCGATGCTGCGCCCGGCTCGTGCTCCGGCTCGCGACGCGCGGGCGTGAGGTCGGCGCACCTCTCGACCACGGCCTGCAGATGCTCAGGCGTCGTGCCGCAGCAACCGCCGACCACGTGCACGCCGAGCTCGGTGATGAAGCGATGGTGGTAGTCCGCCAGCTGCTCGGGCGTGAGGTCGTAGTGCATCTTGCCGTCGACCACGGACGGGAGTCCCGCGTTGGGGATGCACGCAATCGGCATCCGCGCGTGCTGCGACAGATGCCGAAGATGCTCCGTCATCTCGGCCGGACCCGTCGCGCAGTTCAACCCCACCACGTCGGCCCGCATCGAATCCATCACGCACAACGCCGCGGCGATCTCGGTGCCCGGCAGCATGCGCCCCGTGAGCTCGACCGTGACCTGCACCTGGATCGGGACCTCGCGGCCCATCGCGACCATCGCCCGACGGGCGCCGATGACGCCGGCCTTCAAGCCGAGCAGATCGAACTGCGTCTCGACGAGCAGCAAGTCGACACCGCCCTCGAGCAACGCGCGGCACTGCTCTTCGTACGCGTCCCGCAGCTCGGCGAAGCGGATCTGGCCGAGCGACGCGAACTTCGTGCCGGGCCCGATCGATCCGGCGACGTAGCGGCCGTAGCCGTCGGCCACCTCGCGGGCCAGCTGCGCGGCCTTGACGTTGATCTCGTAGGTCTTGTCGGCGATGTCGTACTCGCCGAGGGGGACCGCGAACGCCCCGAACGTGGCCGTCTCCACGACGTCGACGCCGACCTTGAAGAAGTCCTCGTGCATCTTGGTGACGAGGTCCGGCCGGGTGAGCACGAGGATCTCGTTGCACCCCTCGAGCGCCGGTCCACCGAAATCGTCGGCCGTCAGGCCCTCTTGCTGCATGTACGTACCGAAGGCGCCGTCGAAGATGACGACGCGCTCGCGCGCCGCGTCCAGGTACGAAGGCCTTGCCGCAGACATCCGGTGAAGTCTACGGGGCCTAACCTGCGCTCCCGAATGCGCATTTACACCCGGAAGGGCGACGACGGCACCACCGGGCTGCTGTACGGGGGCCGCGTCCCGAAGGATGGCCCGGCCCCGACGGCCTACGGCGACGTCGACGAGGCCCAAGCGGTGCTCGGGCTGGCGCGCTCCGAGTGCGCGCGCGGGAGCGAGATCGATGCGTTGCTGATCGCGCTCGAAGGTGATCTGTGGGTGCTGATGGCCGAGCTCGCGACGGATCCGGGGAACCGGCACAAGCTCGTCGACGGGGCCAGCCTCGTGACCGACGGCATGGTGACCGCCCTCGAGCACCGCATCGACGACCTCTCCGCCCGATTCGAGCCACCGACCGAGTTCGTGGTGCCCGGCCAGACGCGCATCGGTGCGCTGCTGGACGTCGCTCGCACCGTCGTGCGGAGGGCCGAGCGTCACGCACTGGCGGTCGCGGCCGAGGGCTCGCACGCCGTGCCCTACCTCAATCGACTCTCCGACCTGTTGTGGACGATGGCCCGCTGGCAAGAGGGAGAGTCGCTACCGACCAAGGAGACCCGCAGCTGATGCAGTTCGAACTCGTCCGAGAAGTCCCGGCCAAAGTCGACCTCCTCGTCGAAGGCGTGACCGCCGACGCGGTGCCGAAGGACCCGACGGTCGCGGCTGCGGGCTTCGAAGGAAAGGAAGGGCAGTCCGTGTTGCTGCCTGGTCGATTGCTCGTCGGGCTCGGCCAGAGCAATGGCGGCGTGAGCGACGACGTGGTGCGGCGCGCGGCCGCGAGCGCCGCTCGCATCGCGGCGCGGTGCAAGCACGTCGCGACGACGCTGCCGCCCTCGCAGGCGTTGGCCGAAGGCTTCGAGCTCGGCGCGTACCAGTTCAACAAGTACCGGTCGAAGGCCAAGCCGAATCGCATCGAGCGCGTGTCGGTCGTCGGCGGCGGAGGAGCGAGGGCCGCGGCGACGCTCGACCGCGGGGCCCGCATCGCCGAAGCCGTCAAGCTCGCGCGCGACTTCGTCAACGAGCCGGGCGGCTCGCTCACCGCGCCGGTGTTCGCCGACGCGATCCAGGAGATCGCCGAGCAGTCGAAGTTGCGCGTGAAGGTGCTCGACGAAGCGGCCATCGCCAAGGCCGGGTACAACGGTTTGCTCGCGGTGAACAAGGGCTCGGACAACCCGCCGAGGTGGGTGGAGCTGACCTATCAGCCGGCCGGCGCCAAGGCCTCGGCGGCCACGGTCGCGCTCGTCGGCAAGGGCATCACGTTCGACTCCGGTGGTCTGTCGATCAAACCCTCCGACGGCATGATCGGCATGAAGGGCGACATGGGCGGCGCCGCGGCGATCGTCGGTGCCCTGTCAGCGGCGAAGGACCTCGGCGTGAAGGTGCGTGTGCGCGCGTTCATCCCCATCACGGACAACATGCTGGGCGGTGACGCGCAGCGCGTCGGCGACATCATCCGGTACAAGAACGGTACGACGGTCGAGGTGCTGAACACCGACGCCGAGGGCCGCTTGATCCTGGCCGACGGGCTCATCGCGGCGAGTCGCGAGAAGCCCGCGGCGATCATCGACCTCGCGACGCTGACGGGCGCCCAGGTGGTGGCGCTCGGCAAGAAGGTCGCCGCCGTGCTCGGCAACCACGACGGGTGGACGGAGCAGGTGCGCAACGCCGGCAACGCGGCCGGCGAACCGATCTGGCCTCTGCCATTGTGGAAGGGCTATCGCCGGGACCTCGACTCGACGGTCGCCGACATGAAGAACATCGGGAACCGGTGGGCCGGGACGATCGTGGCCGCGCTGTTCCTCGAGGAGTTCGTGCCCGACGGCCAACCGTGGGCCCACCTCGACATCGCCGGCCCCGCGTGGGCCGACAACGACGACGCGGAGGTGTCCGCCGGCGGCACCGGCTTCGGCGTCCGCACGATCCTCGAACTGCTGCGCACGTACAAGCGCCCGTAGTCCCTTCCTTTCTGGCGTCCAGACGGCCCATATGCGGGCCGAACAGACGCCAGAACGGCAAAGGGGGGAGACGTCACGCCGCGGGGTTGTCGTCGGGGGTCCAGGCGTCGGCCGCGGCCTTCGCTTCGGTGTGACGACGCCAGGCCCACGCGGTGGCCTCGCGGGCGGCGATCGGATGGAACCGCCACCGGTGCAGCTGCCGCTCCGCGCCCTCCACGTCCTCTCCGAGCTCGAGCAGGCTGAGCGCGAGGCGCCGCGCTCGGACCTTGAGACGTTCGTCCTGCTGCGCGGGATCCTCCTGCCACTCGCGGTGTTGGAGCTGCAACGGCTCCGGCAGCCGTGTCACCTGTCCGCGGGTGAGCGGCGGCAGCTTGCGTCGCGCGAGCAACACGCGATCGCTTGCGTCGAGGTGCAGCAGATGGAACTGCGCGCACCGGCCGATCGTGCGCAGGAACGGCGAGTTGCGTCCGCCCTTCATGCCGAGGCCGAGCGCCTTGGCGGTTTCGGCCAACGACAGCTCGAACCCGGCGGGGTGCGCTTCGAGCTCGCCGGCGAGCCGGCGAAGGAACACGACGGAGCTGGGACCGAGCACGCCCAGCCAGAATCGCTCGACGTAGGAAGATCGGGGATCATGGCCGACTTGATCGAGCACAGAATCAGGCCACGGACGGACGGTGAGGGTCTCGGGGGTGTCGTGGACGGCGACGAGCATTGGGATGCCTCCAAGGAGCGAGGTCGCATGGAGGGGAAGATCGTTTAAGTGAGTTTCGATCATTTTCATGCACCGGGTCAAGAGGAGGTTCGCGCCTGGATCGACGCGGCCGAGCGCATCGTGGTGCTCACCGGTGCGGGCATCTCGACGGACAGCGGCATCCCCGACTTCCGCGGGCCGAACGGCGTGTGGACCAAGAACCCCGCCGCCGAGAAGACGGCCACCCTCTCGCACTACATGGCGAACCCCGAAGTCCGGAAGCAGGCATGGCGCAATCGGGTGGAGTCACCTATGTGGGAGTCGGAGCCGAATGTCGGCCATCGCGCCATCGTCGAGCTCGAGCACCGCGGCAAGTTGCTCGCGCTCATCACGCAGAACGTCGACGGCCTGCATCTCAAAGCCGGCAGCGATCCGGCCCGCCTCATCGAGGTGCACGGCAACACGCGCGAAGTCGTGTGCATGCAGTGCGGTGAATTGGCGCCGATGCAACGCGCGCTCGACCGCGTGCGCGCCGGCGAGGAAGACCCACCGTGCCGCACGTGCGGCGGCATCCTCAAGTCGGCCACGATCTCGTTCGGCCAATCCCTGGTCGAGGACGACCTCATCCGGGCGGACACGGTGGCGCGGGAGTGTGATCTGCTCCTCGCCGTCGGCAGCACGCTCGGCGTGTACCCCGTGGCCGGCGTGGTGCCCATCGCCAAGCGCAGTGGCGCCCGCATCGTCATCGTCAACGCCGAGCCCACGGAGATGGACGACATCGCCGACGCCGTGCTGCGGGGCCCCATCAGCGAGCTGCTGCCATCCCTGGTGGGAATGTCGACCGGCTGAGTACGGTTTCAGCCCGGGATGGCCAGTTTCCGAGAGCTCCTCAAGCAGACCAAGGCACAGATCCGAGAGGTCGACACGGCCACCGCGGACGACCTCCGGGCCCAGCCGGGTGCGGTCGTGCTCGACGTCCGGGAGCCTGACGAGTACGAGCAGGGAGCGATCCCGGGCGCGCTGCACATCCCCAGGGGCAACCTCGAATCCAACGTCGAGGCCCGCGTTCCCGATCACACCACGCCGTTGATCGTCCATTGCGCCGGGGGCACGCGTTCCGCCTTCGCGGCGAAGACGCTCGAAGAGATGGGCTACACCGACGTCGTCTCCGTCGCCGGCGGGTTCAACAAATGGAAGGACGAGGGTCGCGACTGGAAGGTTCCCCGCTCGCTCTCGCCCGAGCAGCGCAACCGCTACCAGCGCCACATCCTGCTTCCGGAAGTCGACATCGAAGGGCAGTTGAAGCTGCTCGACTCGAAGGTGTTGCTGCTCGGCGCCGGCGGGCTCGGTTCGCCGGCCGCGCTGTACCTCGCGGCCGCGGGTGTCGGCACCATCGGCATCATCGACATGGACGTGGTCGACGCGTCCAACTTGCAACGTCAGATCCTGCACAACCTCGAGCGCATCGGCGACCGCAAGGTCGACTCCGCGAAGAAGACACTGTCGCTCATCAACCCCGATGTGAACGTCGTGACGTACGACGTGCGGCTCGGTGCTGACAACGTGATGGAGATCCTCGACGGCTACGACGTCATCGTCGACGGCACCGACAACTTCCCGACGCGCTACCTCGTGAACGACGCGTCGGTGAAGCTCGGCATCCCGGTGATACACGGATCGATCTTCCGGTTCGAAGGCATGGTCACGGTGTTCGATCCGAAGAACGGCCCGACGTACCGCGACATGGTGCCCGAGCCCCCGCCCGCGGAGATGGCCCCGTCGTGCGCCGAAGCCGGCGTACTGGGAGTGCTGCCCGGCATCATCGGCTCGTTGCAGGCCGTCGAGGCGATCAAGCTGCTGCTCGACCTCGGCGACCCGCTCATCGGGCGCCTGCTCGCGTACGACTCGCTCGAGCAGAGCTTCCGCGAATTCAAAGTGCGACGCGATCCCGCGAACGAGATCACGTGGGAAAATCGGGAGCGCATCGTCGTGTCCGAGCTCGATGGCCTCTGCATGCCGCACCCGCTCGAGGCGCCGCGAACGTAGTGCCGAGGCCGCTCGGTCACCTCGGATTACCGTGGTGACAGTGACGGCGTTGACGGTGGCCCCGCCGGACGAAACGGCTGACGAACCACCCGTCACTCCGAGCGTGCGTCCGATGGCGCCGCCGTTTGTGCTCGTGGGATTGAGTGGCGTGCTCTTCTTCGGCGTCGCCCTCGCCATCAGCTGGCGAGTGATGAAGCTCGACTACTTCTTCGACGAGATGTGGCGGATCGACATCATCCGGTCGGGCGACTGGATGGCGCGAGCCCGGTTGCAGAACGCGTTCGTGCCGGCCGGGTGGGTCGTCGCGCTTCGCCCTCTGCGGCCGGTGTTCGACTCACCCTTCGGCTGGCGTCTGGTCGACATCGGGTGTCTCGTCATCTTTCTGTGTTCGCTCGTCGGCGCCCTCACCGCCGTTGCCGGCCCGACGGGCACTTCGAGTCAACGTCGTCGCGCCTTCCTGACGGCGGCGGGCGCGATGGCGGTGCTCCCGCTGCTGCCTGCGGTCAGTGATCTCACCTCGTACTTCCACGATTACTTCTTCCAAGCGGCGTACATGGGCGTCCTCGTGTTGCTGTGCGTGCACCTCGACGACGACCGTCGTTTCTTTCCTGCCGCGTGTGTGGCGCTCGCGCTGTCGCCCGTCTTCGTGATCGGCGGTCTGTTCGCGCTGCCGGCGGTGATGGCATGGCTCACGTTGTGGGCCTGGCGCCGCGACGGTCGACAGCGGTTGCGCCACACCAACGTGGCGTTGCTGTCCGTCGGGACCACGGCCTTCGTCGGCGCCGTCGTGTACCTCACGCTCTACCGCCCCACGCTGACCTCGGACATCCAGGACTACTGGAAGCCGGAACGACTCGACGGGGCAGGCGGGTTCACCGGCCTGATGACGCGCACGTTCGACCTCTTCGTCGACGGAGTGCTCCGGCTCGCATTTCCCTCGCTGCAGGGCATGGCCCGGCTGCTCGCCGGCGTGCTCCTGCTCGTCGGACTCGGTGTCGGTACCTGGCTGGTGGCGAGGCGCTTCCCGTGGTTGGCGGCCCTGCCCTACGTCGGGTGGTTGGGTGTGCTGGCCGCTTCCGTCGTCCAAGGGTGGCCGGCCACGCCGGTACGCGTGAACGTCCCGTTCGTGTTGTTCGCGTACGCGTTCACCTCGTTCGGGTTGATCCACATGGTGACGCGAATCAGAACCCATCGGGTTGTCGCCGCGCTGTGCCTCGTCGTCGCGCTGATCGCCTTCTGGGAACCGCGGTCGGACCCGAAGCCAGATCTCGTCTTCGCTCGCGGCCTTCGCCAGGACCTTCAGGTGATCCGAGACGACTCCTCCCAGAAGGACCTCGTGCTCTCGTATCACTTCATGTCCCACTGGTACACGCACGACGCTCTCGTGAACGACGCGCGGGACGGTCAGGACGTCACGGTTGTACGCGACGTCCGAGACAACTCGCACCTGTACGCCGACGCCAAATCGATCGCACAATCGACGCTCGACGCGGGTGGCACGGTGTGGTGCGTGTTGCCGTATGCGATGGGTCCCACCGCCGCCGGCGCCGCGTGCCACATCACCGGTCCGGGCGTCGTGCCGGTCATGGACTACTCGGGGGTCCAGGCTCGGATCCTCGGATTCCGCCTACAACGGTGAGGAGAACCGGTAGAGCAGATCGTCGGTGCCGCGCACGAACACATGGATCTGTCCGGATCCCGTAGAAGTCGCACCCGGCGGACCGACGCCCACCTCGCTCGGTTCGCCGAGTCGCTCCCAGTCGGTCCACGGCGGTCCGTCGACGAACGAAGTCGCGTAGATGCCGCCGCCCACGCCGCGCACCGCCACCGTCTCTTCGCCGAACCCCCACGACGCGGCCGCAGGGCTCGCGGTCAGCAAGCCGGTCTCCGTGCCTGGCGGTCGGATCCACGCCGACCACGACGACCCCTCCCAGAACGTCTGCCACAGGCGATCGTCGGTACCGCGGACGAAGACGTCGAGCCGTCCGGGTGACCAACTCGCCTCCGCGGGCGCGCCCACCACCGATCCTGTGGGCGGCTCGCCGAGCGGCAACCACGCGGCGTTCCACGACGACCCGTCCCAGAACCGCTGCCAGATCTGACCATCCGTTCCGGTCACGGTGACATCCAGCCGGTCGTTCATCCAGGACACCACCGCCGGACTCGACGCCAGCACGCCGTCGGGGACGGCCTGGAACCACGCCGACCAGGAGGAACCGCCCGTGGTGCTGAACCGTTGCCACAACCGACCGTCGGCGCCCCTGACGAACACGTCGAGTCGCCCGGGTGCCATGGACGCGGCCGCCGGTTCCCCGATGGCCCCGGGGGCCGGGGCGCCGAGCGACGTCCAAGCCGACGCGCCGCCGCCCTGGAGCGAGGTCCAGTACACGGCGCCGTCCGTGCCGCGAACGAAGGAGTCGATCCGGTCAGCGCCGCGCACGGCCGCGACCGCCGGGCCGGAGTCCAAGACGCCGTCGGGTCGGACGACCTCCACCGGGTTCCAGGTGGGCGCGAAGTACCGGACGTGCACGACGGCGTTCGTTCCGCGCGAGAGGTACCAGAGCGACCCGTCGGGGGAGACGAGAAGGTCGACCGGGTTGGTGGAGGTGTCCCGTGCCAGGAAATCCGTCGCCGAGTCGTAGGCCGGCGCGTCGAGGGTCCGCAGCCAGCCACTGCACAGGTCGGAGAAGACGTAGTCGCCGTTGAAACTCGCGGGGAACGGCTCGGGCGCGTCGTCGGGGATGTTGTAGAACGCGCCGCCGACGATCGCGCAGCCTTCCGTGTGCGAAAACGCGTAGACCGGGTTCGTCATCCCCACCGGTGGCGGGCCGCAGTCGTCCGTGGAGTTTGCGGCGCAGAAGCCTTCACGACTCGGCCAGCCGTAGTTGTCGCCCGGGACGACGTCGTCGACCTCCTCCCAGGTGAACTGACCCACGTCGTTGGCGAAGAGACGACCGGTGCCGGGTTGGAACGTGAACGTGAACGGATTGCGCAACCCGTAGGCCCATATCCAGTCGTAGTTCGCCCCGCCACCGTCGAAGAACGGGTTGTCCGTCGGCGCCGATCCGTTCGGGTTGAGCCGCAGGATCTTGCCGAACGGTTGGGTCAGTGTCTGCGCCTGCGCGCCGTTCGCGTTGTCCCCGACCGCTACGTAGAGCTTGCCGTCGGGCCCGAAGTGCAGGGCGCCGCCGTTGTGCGTCGGCGACGTGCTGAGGTTGTTCAGGTCGAGGATCACCACTTCACTGCCCGGAGTCGCCACGTCGCCGTTGGCGACGAACCGCGACACGCGGTTGTGAGCCGGCGAAGGCACCGTGTAATAGAGGTAGACGAAGTGGTTCGTGACGAAGCTCGGATCGAACGTGATCCCCAACAGGCCGCGCTCGCCCGTCGAGTCAACGGTCAGTTGCACGAAGGGAGTCGGGAGCAGCGCGCCATCCTTGACGACCCGAACGGCGCCACCCTGCTGGGTGATGAACAGGCGGCCGTCCGGCGCCATGGCCATCGCCGTCGGGCCCGAGAGACCGCCGATCGACGTCGACGAGAAGCCGCTGGGGGGCGCAGCGGCGTCCGCCGGCGGCGCGAAAACGAGCCCGGCCAGGAGGGCAACTGCCAGTGCGATCCGCATGATCGGCGCAGCGTAGTGAGCCTCGGTGCCGGGCCGAACACGGCCGAGAACGCGAGAGGGGCCCGATGACTCGGGCCCCTTCGACGCGTGGGAAGCGGAGGCCGCGGAACGCCCTCCGGAACTGATTTGCTGCGATTTCTTCGGCATTCTCGGCGTCCCGCTTGAGCGGCCGCGTTCGGGAGGGGACCCCCGGCTCTGCCAGACTTTGCCGGCGATGAAAGGTCTGATTCTCTCCGGCGGCTCGGGTACCCGGCTCCGTCCCATCACCCACACGAGCGCCAAGCAACTCGTGCCGGTGGCCAACAAGCCGATCCTGTTCTACGGCCTCGAGCACATGATCGATGCCGGCATCCGCGAGTTCGGCATCGTCGTCGGCGAGACCGGCCCCGAGATCAGGGCGGCCGTCGGCGACGGCAGTCGCTGGGGAGTCCAAATCTCCTACATCCAGCAGGACGCCCCACTCGGTCTCGGGCACTGCGTGTTGATCAGCCGAGACTTTCTCGGCGAGGACGACTTCATCGTGTACCTCGGCGACAACATGATCCAGCAGGGAGTCACGCGTTTCGTCGAACGTTTCGAGGCGGCGCAACGCCAGGCCGACGAGCCGACGCTCGACGGCGATCACCGTTCGCCCGACGCGCAGATCCTCTTGTGCCCTGTACCCGACCCGCAGCGCTTCGGCGTCGCCGAGGTCGACGCCGGCGGGCACGTGATCCGCCTCGTCGAGAAACCGGCCGACCCGCCCTCGAACCTCGCGCTCGCCGGCGTGTACCTGTTCACCCCGGCGATTCACGAGGCCGTTCGGGCGATCGCGCCGTCCGAGCGCGGTGAGCTCGAGATCACCGACGCCATCCAGTGGCTCATCGACAACGACCACCGGGTGATCCACGAGATCCTCGAAGGCTGGTGGCTCGACACGGGCAAGAAGGATCCGCTGCTCGAGAGCAACCGGCGCGTGCTCGAGACACTCGAGACACGCATCGACGGCAAGGTCGACGATGCTTCGCACGTCGATGGCCGCGTCGTCGTCGAGGAGGGCGCGCAACTGATCGGCTCGCGCGTGCGCGGGCCCGCGATCATCGGAGCACGCACGCGGATCGTCGACAGCTACATCGGCCCGTTCACCGCTGTCGCCGAGGACTGCGAGATCATCGACTCGGAGGTGGAGCACTCGGTGATCCTCGAACACAGCCGGATCGTCGGAGTGCCCCGTCTGACCGATTCGCTCATCGGTCGCCATGTCGAAGTGCTCCGGTCAGGCGAACGGCCGAGCGCCACACGACTGATGCTCGGTGACCACTGCACGATCGACTTGGAGTGATCCGTCAATGGCCAAGGTGACCGAATCCGACATCATCGTCGGTGTCCACATCGTCGACCCCGTCGTGCACGGGGACGCGCGCGGCTTCTTCGTCGAGACCTACCGGCGAGAGTGGTTTCCGTTGGGACGCGAGATGGTCCAGGGCAACCGCGGCGATCGGCAGGCCGGCGCCGTCGTCGGGCTGCACTATCACCTGCATCAGGCGGACTACTGGTACGTGCCCGAGGGACGCGCCCGCGTCGTGTTGCACGACCTTCGGGAAGGGTCGCCGACGGACGGCAAGACGCTGGTGCTCGACCTCGGTCGCGAGGAGGACGGCTCGCACCTCCACCGAGGCGTGTTCATTCCGCCTGGTGTCGCCCACGGCTTCGGCGCGCTGACCGACATGACGATCACCTACCTGGTCGACGGCTACTACAACGCGGCCGACGAGCTGGGGGTGGCGTGGGACGATCCCGCGATCGGTGCGGACTGGGGGATCAGCGCCCCGATCCTGTCGGAGCGCGACCAGACGAACCCGTTGCGATCCGACATCGAGCCTCAATGGCAGCCGCACTTCGCGCTGAGAACGTGACGTGAGGCAATTCGTCACTGGTGGAGCCGGCTTCATCGGCTCGAACTACGTGCGTCATGTGCTCGCCAACACTGACGACGAGATCACGGTGTACGACTCGCTGACGTACGCGGGGAACTTGTCGACGATGAAGGACGTCGACGACAGCCCGCGCTACTCGTTCGTCAAGGGCAACATCTGCGATCCGGGAACGCTCGAGGACGCGATGGCCGGACACGACGCCGTGGTGCACTTCGCCGCCGAGAGCCACGTCGATCGCTCGATCGCCGGCCCCGACGACTTCATCAACACGAACTGCTTCGGCACGAACATCGTGATGGACACAGCGCGCCGTCTCGAGATGGCTCGCGTGATCCACATCGGTACCGACGAGGTGTACGGGTCGGTCGAGATCGGGTCGTCGAAGGAGGGCGATCCGCTCGAGCCCCGGTCGCCGTACTCGGCATCCAAAGCGGGCTCGGACCTGATCGCACTGTCGTACCACCACACCTACGGCCTGCCCGTCACGGTGACGCGCTGTACCAACAACTTCGGCCCGTATCAGTACCCCGAGAAGATCATCCCGCTCTTCACGACCAACCTGATCGACGGTCGCACCGTCCCGCTCTACGGCGACGGCCTGAACGAGCGCGACTGGTTGTTCGTGGACGACCACTGCGCGGCCGTCCTGCTCGTGTTGCACGAGGGCGCCGCCGGCGAGATCTACAACATCGGTGCCGGCAACGAGACCCCGAACCGGGTGCTGGTGGACAAGTTGCTCGCCCTGCTCGGCGTCGGGGAGGAGATGGTCGAGTACGTCGAGGACCGGCTCGGTCACGACCGGCGCTACTCCGTCGACATCGCGAAGGTGACGGCGCTGGGTTGGCACAAGCAGCGCACCCTCGACGAGGCGCTCGACGAGACGGTGGCGTGGTACCGCGACAACGAGTGGTGGTGGCGTCCCCTGAAAGAGCGCTGATGCGCCTCCTCATCACGGGCTCCGGCGGCCAGGTCGGTCGTGAGCTCGGCGAGTGGTCCGAAGCGCAGGACGACGACGTGATCGCGCTCGATCATCGCGCCCTCGACATCACCGACCATGACGCGGTCGTGCGGCGCATCACCGCCGAGCGGCCGGAGGTGGTCGTGCACGCTGCGGCGTGGACCGCGGTCGACGCCTGCGAGTCCGACCCGGACCGCGCCCACGAGGTGAACGCGCTCGGGACGAGCCATGTCGCCGACGCAGCGCGCGCCGCCGGCGCCCACCTCGTGTACCTGTCGACCGACTACGTCTTCGACGGCACGAAGCCGACGCCCTACGTCGAATCCGACGTGCCGAACCCGGCGTCGGTGTACGGCCGGTCGAAGCTGGGTGGAGAGCGCTCACTGGATCCCGAGTCCGACACGATCGTACGGATCTCGTGGGTGTGTGGACGGTACGGCAACAACATGGTGAAGACGCTCCTACGGCTCGCGGCGGACGGCGCATCGCCCGCATTCGTCGACGACCAGCGCGGTCATCCGACGATCGTCAGCGACCTCGTTCCCTTGCTGCGCCGCTTCGCGCAGGAACGTCGTAACGGCTTGTTCCATGTGACCAACCAAGGCACGGTCTCGTGGTACGAGTTCGCGCGCGAGGTCTTTGCTGCTGCCGGTCACGATCCTGACCGCGTCAGCGCGATCACGACCGCCGAGCTCGACCCGCCGAGACCGGCACCTCGCCCGGCAAACTCCGTGCTCGACAACGCGGCGATCCGGCACGCAGGGCTCCCGCTGTTGCCGGACTTTCGCGAGACGCTCCCTGAGCTCGTGAGGAGCTTGTGTTAGCGCGCGTCCTTCGACGGCTTCGCCGAGTGCACTCACCGATCTGGAGGTGGCGGAGTCGTCCGCCTTGGACGTCGCCCGGCAAGATGTCCACCTCCGTCGAATGCACCGTGTGTGGATGGCAAGGCGCCGGTTTTCGCGGGGGAGCTCACAGCGAATCGGCCTTCTGCCCGCGCTGCGGAAGCGTGGCCCGGGACCGGTTCCTCGTGCACTGCTTCAACGCTCGCGTGCCCTACCAGCGCGGCCTGCGCGTGCTCGAGACCAGTCCGCGCATGGATCAGCCATACCGCAAGGCGATGTCGCGATGGTTCGACTATCAGGCGAGCGATTTCGACGAGCGCGGACACCGAGCCAACCTTCGCATCGATCTCCAGGACATCGCGCTCGAGGACGGTTCCCTCGATGTGATCCTCACGCCTCACGTACTCGAGCACGTCCCCGACACCGATCGGGCGCTGGACGAAGTCCACCGAGTACTGGCGCCCGGCGGCTGGATGTTCCTCCAGGTGCCGATCCTGCAAGCGCGTACTGCGCCACCGGTCGAGCCCGAGTTCCACGACGACGACACGCCGGTCTTCTGGAGATTCGGATTCGATCTCACCGAACGGCTCAGAGCGCACGGCTTCGAGACCGAGCTGCTGTGCCCGGACGAGTGGTGCGACCTCGTGCGCACCCGTGCCCGATGTTGGCCGACCGAGCATTCTGCGGAGGTCGACGTGAACGGGATGCTGTCCGGCGCGATCGAGAACGACCTCGTCCCGGTCGCCGATCGTGAACGGGCTCGTCGAGCTGGTTTCGAGCCCAGCTACATGTTCCTCACCTGGGCGTGTCAGAGACGTGTCCTCACAGACGAATAGGCTGCTGACGCGGGCGGACCGCACTCCCTGGAGGCACGAATCGTTGGCTCGCCATGTTGCGCTCGCCGTCCGCCTGCTCGTGCGCATTCTCGGCACGTCCGCACTGCTCACCGCGGTGACCCTCGTGCCGCTGGTGCACACCGCCGAAGCCAAGCTGTCCCAGAAGGGCATCGTCATCGAACCGAACGACGCCGTCGCGGGGTTCGACAAGACGGTCGACCTCGGCATGGGCGCCGAGATGGTGGGATTCACGTGGGCCGGACGCACCACCGCGAGCATCGACGTCCGTGGTCTCGTCGGCTCGGCCTGGACGGAATGGATCAGCCTCGACGGCGAGCTCGACGAGGGCCCCGATACGTCGAGCCGGGAGCACCACGCGCGGACGTGGGCTGGTCCGACTTGGCTCGGCAAGAACATCGGCAAGGTCCAAGTGCGCGTCACGAAAGGTGTTGCGCACGGATTGACGGTGCACGGGATCGACCCCGAGCCCGCGAAGACGACCGGAGTGGGTGTGAAACCCGCCGGTGCGGACACGCCGATCCCGCTCATCACGACGCGCGCGCAGTGGGGCGCCGACGAGAGTCTTCGCGGTGACGGGCCGACCTACGCGTCGAGCGTGAAGTTCGCGGTGCTGCATCACACGGTCAACTCCAACTCATACGGACCGAACGACTCCGCCGCCATGGTCCGCGGCATCTACCTGTTCCACGTGCAGGCCAACGGCTGGAGCGACATCG
>JBEEFX010000067.1:0-7714 GCA_041166365.1 Acidimicrobiaceae bacterium | reverse complement strand
GCACCGGCAACATGGAGTTGCGCCTCGACCGCAAGCTCGCCGAGCGCCGCATCTACCCGGCCATCGATGTCGACGCCTCGTCGACCCGCCACGAGGAGCTGCTGTTCGCCCGCAACCAGCTCAACATGGTCTGGAAGTTGCGCCGGGTGCTCTCGGGCCTCGCGGGTGGCGAGGGCGGCGGCAGCGGTGGCGCCGGCCTCGAGCTGCTCATCGACCGCATGAAGACGTTCAAGTCCAACGACGAGTTCTTGGCCGAAGTGGCCAAGGCCCCCTCCATTTCTGGCTGATCTACCCCCTAGACTGCGAGACCTTATGAAGGCCGACATCCATCCGAACTACGTCGTGACCGAAGTCCGCTGCTCGTGCGGCAACACCTTCACGACCCGCTCGACCAAGGGCGGAGAGCTGCACGTCGAGCTGTGCTCGGAGTGCCACCCCTTCTACACCGGAAAGCAGAAGCTCGTTGACTCGGGTGGGCGCATCGACCGCTTCGAGCGTCGCTACGGGCGCCGCAAGAAGTCGTCGTCGTAACTCCGGAACACGCGCTCGAGCCGGGGCGCCGGGGGGCGCTCCTCCAATCGAAGCTCGCCGCGCTCGTTCGGGCGCACTTCGACGAAGAGACCGTCACCCGGACCTCGTTCCCCGGCGGCGCGGCGTGCTCGGCGAACCTGCGGGGCTGGCTGCTCGTCGAGACTGACGCCGCCCGCTCGCTCGGCAAGGCCATGGCCTGGGGCCGTCAGCAAGGCTTGAGCGAGCTCCATCTGCTCGTCGAGGACGATGCGGGCGTGCTCGCCCGCCGGGCCGCGCTGTTCGACGACCCGCCGGTGGTGTGGTGGCTGCAAGGAACGGAGCTGCACGCGACCGATCCGGAGCCCTTCCCGCCGCCCGGCCCCGCGCACGACAACGGCGAGCTCCGGCTGCTGCTCGAGCACGCGGGCCTCGAGGTCGTCGTCGAGCACGATCACGTCGCCGGTGAGCTGCGCGGCCTCGAAGTCGCCCGCGTCACGCACGGCCGGCTCGAGGTCGGCGTCGGCGAGGCCGACCGCGAGCTCACCGCGATGCTGCACGGTGACCTTGCGCCTTCGGATGCGCTCGAGCGAGTCGTGGCGATCGTGCAGGAACACCGACGTCCCGGTGCGCCTCCGCACCCGCTCAACCAGCTCGTGCCCGAACGATGGCTGCGGTGGACACTGCGCAACGATCCCCGACGCATCGGTCTCGATCACCTGGAGCCAGCCCCCTCTCCGCGTCGGCGAGTTGGCCTGCGCGAGCGCGACATCGCGGTTGCGATCGGACCTGACGCCGTTGTCGTCCTCTCGGTCGGTGTCGATCTCGATCTCGTGCCCGCCGCGGCCGAAGCCCGCCTCGCGTTGGACCCCGGCGCGCGGTTGCTGCTGGTGGTCCCGGAGCGAGACGACCACGCGGCGACCCGAGCACTGGCCCAGCGGTTGACGCGCCCGGCCGAAGTCGTCGCCCTGCCCGGCGACTGGCGCAGCTGAGCCCGTAGCCTCGTCTGCATGTTGGAGCGCCTCGCCGGTCTGGAGACCGAGTTCAACGATGTTGAGGCGCGCTTGGCCGACCCCGATGTGTTCGCGGATCAGTCGCGCTATCGCGAGCTCGCGACGCGGCACAAGGAGCTCGACGCGATCGTGTCGCGGGCCCGCGAGTTGCGGAAGCGAACCGACGATCTCGAGCTCGCCAAGCAGATGCTGTCCGACTCCGCCGGTGACGATCGTGAGTTCGCCCGAGCGGAAGTCGACATCGCGTCCGCCGACATCGAGCGGCTCGAAGCCGAGCTCAAGGTCCTGCTGTTGCCGACCGACCCGAACGACGACCGCAACGTCATCGTCGAGATCCGCGGCGCCGAGGGTGGGGAGGAGGCGAACCTCTTCGCCCGTGATCTCTTTCAGATGTATCAAGGCTTCGCGCAACGACAGGGCTGGAAGCTCGAGGTGCTCGGCTCCGATCCCTCGCCGATGGGCGGGTACAACGAGATCACCTTCACGCTCAGCGGTGACGGCGTCTGGACGCGCATGAAGCACGAGGCCGGACCGCACCGCGTGCAGCGGGTGCCCGTCACCGAGTCGCAGGGACGGATCCACACGTCGTCCGCGACGGTGACGGTCCTGCCCGAAGCCGAGGAAGTCGACGTTGCAATTGCGGACAACGACCTGCAGATCGACGTCTACCGATCGTCCGGCCCCGGCGGCCAGTCGGTGAACACCACCGACTCCGCGGTGCGCATCACGCACAAGCCGACCGGACTGGTGGTGTCGATGCAAGACGAGAAGAGTCAGATCCAGAACAAGGCGAAGGCGCTGCAAGTGCTGCGCTCGCGACTGCTCAAGCAGAGACAGGACGAGCAGGAGGCCGAAGCATCAGAGGCGCGCCGCGGGCAGACAGGTGGCGGCGGCCGCTCGGAGAAGATCCGCACGTACAACTTCAAGGAGAACCGGCTCACCGATCACCGCGTGCCCGGTCTCACGATCTACAAGCTCGATCGGGTACTCGCCGGCGATCTCGACGAGATCTCCGACGCGCTGGTCCAAGACGAGCAGACCCGCCGGCTCTCCGACCCAGGTGACTGACCAACTCACGTGGCGCCGGCTGCTCGCCGACGCGACCGCCCGGCTCGGTGATCCCCGCGACGCGCGTCGCATCGTCGAGGAAGCCAGTGGGCGAGACGGAGCGGAGCTCACCGCCTTCCTGGACGGCGAGGCGAACGCGGTCACCTTGGCGCGCTTCCACACGATGGTCGAGCGGCGCGCGGCGGGTGAACCCCTCCAGTACGTCTTGGGCTCCTGGGGATTCCGCACGCTCGACGTGCATGTCGACTCGCGCGTGCTGATCCCAAGGCCCGAGACGGAGATCGTGGTCGAACACGCACTCGATGTGATCGACACGCTCGGTGCCCGACTCGTGGTCGATCTCGGTACTGGCTCAGGCGTGATCGCGATGTCGCTGGCCGTCGAACGACCGAAGCTGGACGTGTGGGCCACCGACTCGTCCAGCGACGCACTGGACGTGGCGCGCGCGAACCTCGCGGGCATCGGCCGAGCCGCGACGAGCGTGCGGCTCGAGCACGGCGACTGGTTCGACGCGCTGCCAAAGGAGCTCGCCGGCACGATCGACGTCGTCGTTGCCAACCCGCCGTACGTGG
The DNA here is from genome assembly GCA_041166365.1 of Acidimicrobiaceae bacterium. GTDB lineage: Bacteria > Actinomycetota > Acidimicrobiia > Acidimicrobiales > JACDCH01 > DASUCS01. The sequence continues at coordinate 4,554 of JBEEFX010000067.1, read as the reverse complement.
CGGCAGATGATCCGCTGCCCGTTGATGTCGCGGAGTGGGAACCGCGCGACGCGCTCTTCGCCGGACCGACCGGGCTCGAAGCCATCGAGCGCATCCTCGGCGAGGCGCCGTCCTGGCTGCGGTCGTCGGGCGGCGTCGTGCTCGAGATCGGTGAGACGCAGGGCGCTCGGGCGGTCGAACTGGCCGCCCGATCGTTCGAGGCCGCCGAGGTCCGCGGGGACCTCCTCGGCCGCCCACGCGCGCTCGTCGCGCTGCGTCCGCGGCGCTAAGCCGGCTTGCCGCGTCGCCAGGGCAGACGGGAGGGGGCGGGCTCGTCGAGTTCCGTGGGTCGGCGGGACTTCGCTCCAGGCCGGCTGCGGCCCTCGGCGTATTCCTGCCAGGCGGCCACTTCGCTCTCGACGAGGTCGCTGAAGGCCGGGCCCTCGCTGACCGAGCCGAGCTTGGCGGCGCGCCGGCGGGCCGCGTCGGCGAGGATCGTGCCGCAGACTCGGCAGCGGTCGGACAACTCGTCGCGGTTCATGGCGCCGCATCCGGTGCAGCGCACCTTGACCTTCGCCATCAGCTTCCTTCGTTGCCGGACTCGGCCGGTTCCCATCGGCAGCCGGAGGCGATCCTTGAGCGGGCGGGCCGATGGGCCAGCCCTCTCCATGAGTGCAGGCCACGAGCTGGCGCGAAGTGCCGGCGTGGCTCGGGGCGAGAGATCAGGACCACCGCTTCGAACGCCTACGTGCGCTCGCGCGAAGCCGGGACCACGAGGATCTTGGCGTGGGCCTCCGGGTCGGCGAGGTCGGCGAACGCCTGGGGCACCCCGTCGATGCCGACGTGACCCGTGATCATCGGTGCGGCGGTCAGCTCTCCCTCCGCGATGGCCCGGAGCGTGTCGGCGAATTCCATGGGGTCGTAGCCGAGCACGAACTGCAACGAGATCTCTCGCCCGATGGCCAGCATCGGCCGGATGGTGTCGGGCTGCATGCACACACCGACGACGAGGATGCGGGCGTTGCGAGGGGCGGAGGCGATGGCGGCGTCGATCATTCCGGGCACGCCGACGGCCTCGTAGATGACCAGGTTCCGGTTGGCGTGGCGGGCGTCGACTCGGCGCCATGCCTCCACGGCGGGCTCGAGGCGCGGGTCGACCGCCTCGTGCGCCCCGAGCACCTTGGCCAGGTCGCGCCGCTTGGCCGAGAAGTCAGCGGCGACGATGGGTTCGATGCCCTTGCGGTGCAGATCGGCGATGACGGCCAGGCCGACGGGCCCGCAGCCGAGGACGACCGCAGCCTCGCCCTGTTGGATGCGCGACTTGTTCACCGCGTGCACGCCGACGGCCATGGGCTCCGTGAGCGCGGCATGGTCGGCGGCGAGACCGTTCGGCACGCGGATCGCGAGCATGTCGGACAGCGCCATCAACTCGCCGTAGCCGCCGGGATATTCGTTGCTGTAACCGATCGGGTAGATCCCGTGCTCGTCGAACGTCATGGGCATCGACACGACGATGTCGCCGACATTGCTGTTCCCCACGTTCTCACCGATCTCGACGACCTCGGCGACGAACTCGTGACCCATCACGACGTCGCGCGACAGATCCATGATGTGGGGCGTCATCATCCCTTCGGGCATCGGGCCCGCTTGCTCGCTCATCTCGACCATCAGGTCCCCGTGTTGCAGGGCGTGCAGATCCGAGCCGCAGATGCCACACGCCAGCGTGCGCACGACGACTTGACCCGGCTTCGGCGTGGGTTCGGGAATGTCGTCGACGACGAGTTGCTTGCTTCGCATGACGGCAGCGCGCACGGCGCGAGAGTAATGCTGTGAGTGAGCGAAGCGATCGAGCAGCTCGAGACGAGCAAACGCCCGCCAGCCGCACCGTGATGGGGCGCGGGGGCGCAGCCCCTGAGCAGTAGTGGTGTCGGAGTTCCTCGCCCTTGACGACTCGGCCGCACTCGACGCGGCCGAGGCCGCCTTGCGGGCCGGTCAGCCGATCGTCGTGCCGACGGACACGGTGTACGGCCTGGCGGCACTCCCTTCGTCGACGGAGATCCTGGTCTCGCTGAAAGGGCGACCAGAGTCGATGCCGATCGCGGTGTTGGTTGCCTCGCTCGACCAGGCCACCTCTGTCGCGTCGATGTCGGGGGCGGCCGATCGGCTCGCTCGGCGGTTCTGGCCCGGGCCACTCACGATCGTGATGGACCGCCGGGGCGGCGATGGCACGGTCGGTGTGCGGTGGCCCGACCACGACTTCATCCGGGCGCTGGCGCGCCGCGTCGGCCCGCTCGCCGTGACCAGCGCCAACCGTCACGGCGAGCCCACGCCCGCGACCGCCCGCGAGGCCGCGGCCGCGCTGATCGGCGATGTCGCACTCGTCGTCGACGGCGGCCGGTGTGACGGAGTGGCATCGACGGTCGTCGACGCCACCGGTTCCGGTATCGCGATCCTCCGTGCCGGCCCGATCGCTGAGGAGCTGATCCGAGCGACCGCGCTACGGTGACCCCGGTTCGCGCCAAGGGGGGACACCATGCCGTTCCGGAAGAAGATCGATGACGGAGCTGAGCGGCTGGCCAAGATCGAGCTGTTCGAAGGCTTCACGCCGGCCGAGCTGACGCGGGTCGCCGAGCTGGTCGAAGAGATCGAGGCCGAGCAGGGTGCCGTGCTCACGGAGCAGGGCAAACCGGGCACCGAGGCCTACATCGTCATCGAAGGCAACGCCGCGTTCGAGGTGGCCGGAGAGCGCAAGGGCAGCATCGGTCCTGGCGAGCTCATCGGCGAGATGGCGTTGATCGACAATCGTCCGAGAGTCGGCACCGTGCGGGCCGTGACACCCATGAAGCTGCTCGCCCTCGACGCGTCTCAGTTCCGCAAGCTGCTCGACGAGATGCCGAAGGCCAGCCGGGCGATCATGAGCAAGATCACCGACCGCCTCCGCCAGATGGACCTCGGCGAGAACTAGAAGCGCAGGCCGCCGTTGCCGTCGAGGTGGGCGGCGCGACCGATGAACTCCTCGACGGTCATCGCCTTCAGCACGTCCGGGTCCTGCGTCGTGCCCCACGTCCGGCGACCGTCAGGGAGCAGTGCCGCGGCGATGCCGTTCTCGGGCGCACCCTCGCGGCTGTGCATCACCGTCCACGCCTCGATGGTGACGTCGCCCTCGTGATCCTCCGGCGCCACGTCACGCGGCTTGGTGAGGCGGTCGGCTTCGTCCTGCGCGTCTGACCACTTGAAGCCGTCGTGCGGCGGCTCCGTCGAATACAGGCCGATCGAGTGTTTCGTGATGAAACCCCCGTTTGCGGAGCACAAACCGATGGAGCCCGGGTCGTCACGAACGACGCCGATCATGGTGGCGATGGAGTGGGTCACGTAGTTGTTCCACGGACCTCCCGCGAAGGACAGCCCGCCGGTCACGGTGAGCGGCCGCGTCGGGTCGTCGTCAGGAAGACCGAGCTCCGACGCCCCGATCTCCACGGCCGAGGGGAAGCACGAGTAGAGATCGACATGCGTGACGTCGTCGATACCGACGCCGGCGAGATCGAGGGCTTGGCGTCCGACGGCGCGGATCGCCGGCGACGAGTGCAGATCGCCGCGATGCGACAGTGCATCGGTGTCGTGGGCGTCGGACCCGCTCTGCGGGAAGACCCACCGCTCGCGAGGGATGCCGGCTCGCTCGGCGGCCTCGACGGAACACATCAGCAACGCGGCGCCCTGCTCCACACTGTTGTTCGAGTTCATGAGCTTCGGGTACGGGAACCCGATCCAGCGGTTGTCGGGCCCCGGCGTGCGGATCTCCTCGGCCGTGTACGCCTGCTGTGACCACGCATTCGGGTTGCTCGCGGCGACGAGGCTGAAACGCGACCAGAGCTCGGAGATGTGGACGAGATGGTCGTCGATCGACCGGCCTGCCGCCGCGCGCAACGCCTGCTCGAACAGCGGGTACACCTGGACCGGCATGATGATCCCGCGGTTCATCTCGGCCGGATGGGTCATCGTGAACGCGTCGCCGAGCACCTCGGCCTCGGGGATCGACTCGTCCTGCTGCGTCCAGGCCGGGCGATCGCCGGTGGCGCGGAACGACATGCGAGTGCGCCACGCCTCCGCACCGCCGATGAGCACGACATCGTTGCGTCCAGCGGCGATGTCGAGCGCAGTTCGGTTGACGAGCGACTGGGGACTGTTGCCGCCCGGAGTCGTGATCGCGGTCTGCCGGGGCGACGCGCCGATCCGCTCGGCGACCAGCGCGCCGGCATCGCGATAGCGCCATGACAGGAGGGAGACGATCCGGACCGAATCGATTGCCGCGAGCACGTGCCCGTTCGCGATGCCGGAGTCGGCGCTCGCGAGGCGGGCCGCCTCGACGATGAGGTCGACCGGCTCCCGGCCCGGATCGCCGTCGGCCGTGCGCTGGTTGACCTGGCCACCGCCGATCAGCACCGGGGTTCGAGGGTCGAGAGGCATTTCCCAACGGTAAGCAACAGGTGTCGGCTGCCTACAATCCATCCCATCGCTGCCTCCTTCGACGTCCTGGTTCTGTGCACGGGCAACATCTGCCGGTCTCCGATGGCCGAG
>JBEEFX010000066.1:0-13522 GCA_041166365.1 Acidimicrobiaceae bacterium | reverse complement strand
GGGCGACGACCGCAGCGCAGACGAGGAAGACCCAGGCGGCGCCGGTCACGGTCACGCAGCGTACGTACTTTCCTTTACTCTGGGGGCCGGGTAGGGGGCTTGCACTCGATGGGTAAACGATTCCTGGCCGCTGTGGCGGTGGTCATCACGCTGCTCGCGGGCCTCGTCGCGACGGCGGTCCCGGCTGCGGCCGATCCCACCGTCGCGCTGCCACTCTCCGTGAACTTCCAGGCGCAGTCGACGACCGCGCCGTCCGGCTACCTCGGGGACTACGGCCTCCCCTATGACGCCACCCGCGGGTACGGCTGGATCGACCCGACGGGCGCTCCGCTCTCGCTCGTCGGCAACGGCCGCGAGCGCGGCCTGCTCGCGGACAAGCGCCTCGACACGTTGATGCACATGCAGCTTCCGAGTGTCTCGCCGGGTGTGCACACCCCCGGTGCATGGAAGGCGTCGGTCGCCAACGGCACCTACCTCGTGACCGTCGGCGTAGGTGATCCATCGCACGTGGACAGCCGCAACGTGATCCACGTCGAGGGCATCACCGCGATCGACTTCACGCCGACGACCGCGCAATCGAACCAGGTGAACAGCGTGACGGTCGCCGTCACCGACGGGTTCGTCAACGTCGACGCCATCGGCGGCACGAACACCAAGATCGACTACGTGCAGGTGCAACCGGCGAACAGCAACGCACCCACGGTCGTCTCGGTGATCCCGGCGAACGGCGCCACCGGTGTTCCGCTCGACTCGGCGTTGACCGTGCAGCTCAGCAACGGCGTCGACCCGACCACCGCGAACGCGAGTGGGGTGCAGTTGCTCGACTCGACCAGCGCGATTGTTCCCGGTTACTTCAACACTGACGGCGCGTACTCGAACGTGACGTTCGTGCCGGCCGCGAATCTCGCACCGAACGCGATGTACACGGTGAAGGTCACGGCCGCCCTCGAGGATCCGCAAGGCAACCCGTATCAACCGTTCACTTCGACGTTCGCGACGGGCGTGACGGTGTCACAGCAACCATCGCCGGTGACGTTCACGAAGTCCACCTTCGACCTCGGCGACGGCCCTACCGCGCTCGCGTTGGGCCCTGACGGCAAGCTCTACGTGGGGTTCGGCACCGGCGCGCTCCTCGCCTACCCGCTCGACGCGAACGGGAACAAGGCGGGCGCCCCCACGGAGATCACCGCGTTCAAGTTCCAACGTGTGATCAGTGGCATCAGGTTCGATCCTGCATCGACCGCGAGCAACCTGACGTTGTGGGTGTCCAACGGACAGTTCGGCTGCGACTTGGTGGCGACTGGCACGGCCTGCGACGACTTCACCGGCATGGTCTCCAAGCTGACCGGAACGAGTGCGTCGAGCCTCGTTCGCACCGACGTCGTCACCGGCCTGCCGCGCTCGGTCGGCAACCACATGAACAACGGTCTGGACTTCGGCCCGGACGGCGCGATGTATCTCGCGCAAGGCGCGAACAACGGCTACGGCGCCCCGGACTCGACGTGGGGCAACCGGACGGAACAACCGTTGACGGCGGCGATCCTGCGGATCGACTACCGCAACATCACGACCGTGCCCTACAGCGTCAACACGTCGCAGGGGTACAACCCGCTGGCCGCGGGCGCCAAGGTCACCACGTACGCCACCGGCACGCGCAACCCGTTCAGCGTGCTGTGGCACAGCAACGGGAAGCTGTACGCGCCCGTCAACGAGTCGGCCACCGGCAACACGCCGGCGGATCCGGCGGGCGGCGCGCCCGCGCTCACCGGCCTGCCGGCATTCAACGACTACTTCACCCGCATCGTCGCCGGGAAGTACTACGGGCACCCGAACCCGACGCGCGGCGAGTACCGCATCAACGGCGGCAATCCGACGTCCGGTGCCGACGCGTTCGAGGTGCCGCAGTATCCGGTCGGCACGGCCCCCAACGCGAACTGGCGACAGCCCGACATGGACCTCGGCCTGCACCGGTCACCGGACGGCAGCGTGGAGTTCAAGTCCAACGTCTTCGGTGGCGCGCTGAAGGGCCAGGTGCTCGTCACGGAGTACTCGCAGGGCAAGGACATCATCGCCATCCAGCTCGACGCGAACGGCAACGCCGTTTCGCGAACGGTGGTGATGAGCGGCTTCAACAACCCGCTGCCGATCACCACCGACCCGATCAGCGGACGCGTCTACGTGGGCGAATACGGGCGTGACCCGGACGGAGCCGGCGGCGTCATCGACGTGCTCGTGCCGAAGCCCAGCACCATCGTGGCCAAGGTCAACTTCCAGGCGCAGGCGACGGTCACACCCACCGGGTACACCGCCGACTTCGGATCGGCGTTCGACACCACCCGCGGCTACGGCTGGGAGGACCTCAACGGCGCGCCGCTGGCCCGGGTCGGTCTCGGCCGGGAGCGCAACATGGCCGCCGACAAGCGGCTCGACACGCTCATGCACCTGCAGGCACCGGCGGCGAGCGGTACGGCGACACCCGGCCGCTGGGAGCTCGTCGTGCCGAACGGCACCTACGGCGTCACGGTCGCGGTCGGTGACCCCGGGTTCGAGGACAGCCGCCACGTGATCAACGCCGAGGGCACGAAGATCGTCGACTACACGCCGACGCCCGGCGCACGTCAGACCACGGTCACGACCTCGGTGACGGTGGCCGACGGGCGGCTCACGATCGATGCGATCGGCGGCACCAACACGAAGATCGACTACATCGACGTGACCAGCGGCAGCACGCCACCTCCCCCGCCACCACCTCCACCGTCCGCCCTCAAGGTGACGTCGCCGGATGATCTGCTCGGCCTGCCGAGCCGGCTCGTGTTCAGCACGGTCGCGTCAGAGGCCAGGGCCGGGAAGAGCCTCACGCTGACGAACACCGGCGGTACCGCCTTGTCGGTCACCGGCCTCACGATCTCCGGCCCCGACGGCAACCAGTTCATCGTCGACCCGGCGCAACCGAAGTCGTTCTCGATCGCCGCCGGCGCCACCGCCAACGTCCTCGTCGACTTCCGGCCCGTGTCGACCAAGGTCGTCGACAACAACGCGACGCTGACCATCGCCACGAACCTTTCCGGCAACCCCTCCATCACCGTCGCGTTGTCGGGCCTGAACGCCGCCAACTACGAGGGCGCGAACGAGCCGAATGCCCAGGACATCTTCAACACGTTGGGTTTCACCACAACGAACGCGGGCGTCACCAACGTGGTGGCCAAGAACTACATCAGCGACAAGCGCACGCCCGCTGGCGACGAGATCGTCTCGCCGTACTGGAAGCGGGCCGACTCCAGTGCGCCGATGCAGCTCATTCCGGTCGCGCAGTTCTCGGGCCGCCACACGTACGCCAGCGGCCCGATCGACTGGTTCGTGAAGGGCGTCCCCAACACCCGCAACACGCTCTTCACGCTCCCGGGCGGTAGCGACCCGAGCGGCGGCCAGAACCAGCGGCTGCTGCCGTCCATCACGCCCGGCACCACGACGTCGTTCACGACCTCGTCCGTCTTCGGCGTGCGGGACGAGTACGGCGACTTCAGCGACGACGCGCTGGCCTCCGCCGGCCTGCACGACCTCCGCTTCTACCCGGCCAAGGGTGCCGACGGCGTCCAGATCCCGAACACATGGCTCGTCGCGGACGACGTCGGGCAGGACGCGAGCGCTGGCAGCGGCAAGAACTGGGACTTCCAGGACTACGTGCTGCTCCTGCGGAACGCGCAGCCGGAGTTGACCGCGGCCGCGGTTCCCGGTGACGCGAGCCTGAACCTCGACTTCGGCGCGGCGAAGGCGGGCACGATCGCCGACAAGTCGGGGTTGGGCACCGGCTTCACGAGCGTCCAGACGAACACCGGCGGTACGCAGTACGCGCCCGGCCAGCTCACCCTCGACACCGCCGCCGGCGTGTTGAAGGTCGTCAGCACGGCCGGCAGCAACACGAACGGCGTGAACACCCAACAGAACGCGCTGCAGCTCGGGTTCGACGGCACCCGCCAGAAGTTCCAGGTCCAGAGCCGCCTCGTGGGCCCGTTCACGGGCATCAACCTCGGCTCGGACCAGCAGGCGATCTACGTCGGCCCCGACCAGGACAACTACTTCAAGCTCGAGGTGGAGTGCCAGGGCGACGGCAAGCAGCACCTCACGATCTGGTTCGAGAAGAACGGCGTCGGCCAGATCCTCACGTCCGTGCTGCTGAGCAACCCGAGCGCGGCCACCCTGGACCTGTTCATCACCGGCGACCCCGCCGCCGGCACGCTGCAAGCCGCCTACCGGATCAACTCCAGCAACGCCACCGACACCGTCACCTTCGGCGCGGCCACGGCCGTGCCGGACGTGATGCGCTGGTTCAGCCGCCAGAGCCGGGCCGGCATCATGACGAACCACTCGAACGGCGGATCCCCGTTCACCTCGTCCTTCGACAGCTTCAAGCTCGTCGGCCTGTAGCCGCAGCCCGCTATCGGCCGGTGCGCTCGCGGTGCTTGCAGCCTGGCCAGCAGCAGGGCCGACGCTGGCCTTCCTCGAGCTCCTCCTGGGTCCGCCGAATTCGGCGTTGTCGGGTCGCCTCCTGCTTCGCATCCTCGACCCAGCAGATGAATTCGTTGCGGGCCAGAGGCGTGATGTCCTTCCAGGCATCGAAGGCCGTGGGGTTGCCGATCAGCGCGGTGCGCAGGTCTCGTGGAAGCTTGTGCACGACGCCACCGGGCACTCGCGGGCTGCTCACAAGCGGACGGTAGCGGCCGGACGAGCCCACTACTCTCGAACGGTGAAGTTGTCGAAGCTGACGTCGAGGCCGCCCTCTGAGTTGGTGGCGACCACGAGTCCGACGTGCGGCGTGAACGTGGTGGTCCCGTTCAGATCCAGAAGGTCCGCTGTGTGCCCCACTTCCTCGTCGTTCACGAAGAACGCGAGCTGCACCGTTCCCGACCCGGAGCAGTCAGCTCGGAGATGATTCGTTCCCCCTGGAATGAACGACCCCGCTCTACCCGAGGCCAGCGCCGTCTGCTTTCCGGTGCTGTCAACCCGGTCGATCAGGAACGACCCGTCACCCGCGACGAGAAACGCGTACCCAGACAACACCCCGAACGGCGGTGGATCTTCGACGGTACGCATCTGCGCACGACAGGCGATTCCGTATCCCCCGGCGGCCGTCGTGAAGCCGCCACCCTTCTGGGTCGCGTCGACCTCGACGCTCACGTCTTGAGCCATCTTGTCCAAGGCGTCGCAGGCTTTCTTGGCGACCTTCACCGAACAGTCCGGCTCGCTCAACGCGACGAAACTGGCAGGCTTCACGAGCATCCGGTACTCGCCGTTCTCCGTGTACGTGACGTTCTCCGTGTCGGGCGTGTTCCAGGCATTACCGACATCGCTCGAACCTGAGAAGTCGTCCTTGAACGTGACCGCGCCAAAGCTCGAGGCGCCACCGGCCGGTTGGTCGCTGTAGCCCTGCAGCTTCTTGGCCACGAAATCGTGCCAAGTCACGTCAGTGCCGGCGCCGCCGATCCGAATCCCGAACGTGCCAACGTCCAAAGGTTCGGCGTCGGTGGTCGATGCGATCTCTTTGCCGTTCACCGAGAGCGACAACGTGACCGGGTCGCCTGCCGCGCCCTCGCAGTCCAAGCGCACGAGGTCATGGTCGCCCTTGCTGCCCTTGATCGCGGGATCTGGGTCGGCGGGGGCGGTCTTCAATGCTGTGCTCTTGCCGCTCACCCGCTTGAAGATCCCCCAAAAGCCGTCAGCCGAGATCGAGGCCGAGTAGAGGGTGTCACCCTTGTCGTTGCGGCGACAGAACACGCCGAGCTGCGTGTCGACCGTCGTGGCGTTCAAGGTGGCATCGGCCTCGACGCTCACGCTGTCGCCCTTCGGGGCGTCCGACGCTTCGAGGTTGAGCACCGTGTCGCCGGTGATCTTGACTTGGTAACCACCCTGAGCGATGTGGACGGAGACGTCCTGGTCCTCTTCGTCGGACCAGTCGTGGTTCTTCTTGGACAAGTCGTCCCGAAGGAGGATCGAGTCGTCGGCGCTCGTTGCGCTTTGCGACGAGCTGCTCGTGCTGGCGGCGTTCTTGCTCCCGCCACCCCCGCACGCAGCGGATAGGAACACCAACGCGCAGCAACCCAACACCATCCGCCGTTTCACTTCTCCGCCTCCGCTTCTCGCCGCTCATTTGGAGGTCCCGTGCCCGACCGGCAGCGACAGTATCAGTTAGCGGCTGGGCATGAACGCTGATCGGACGCAGTGTCGCGAGGTTCACGGCCAGAACGCGTGCAAGCGAAGAGCGGTCTACCTCACGCGCCAAGAACGCTTTGCGATCCGACGATGAAGGATCGCAAACCTATTCGCACCCTTGCCGACGACTAGCCCGCTACTCCTGTCGATCATCATCAGCGCGGTCGCAAGCTGATGAGAAGACCAGCGCCAAGGCTCGCGCCGTTGATCACGATCGAGATCGGCAGCGCGATCGCGGCGCCGATCCCGAGCAGCCAGACGATGGCGATCGCCTCGATCCCGATGATCAGGCCTTCAGCAATCCACACGCCGAGCGTTGGCTGCAACACGAACCAGACCAACGGGTGGGTCGCGATGTTGATCGCGACCGCGAGCCCGACGATGGCCCGCCGGTTACGGTCGCGTCGGCCGGTAATGCCTGCGCCGAGGACGGCGCACAAGGGGGCTTCGATGGCGATCGTCACGCCGAGGGCGACGGGTTCAGTCAGTGAACCCACGGTCACGACCTTCTCGATGCAGGCGCGACCCGCGGCCGAGCTTGGCGCGATCGTCGGCGCGTCGTTGGTCTTCGCGATCGTGGCACCGCTCGATGTCGCAGTCTTCGGACTGCTCGTCGTCGGCGTGACCCATGTGCTTCTCGAAGTGCGCTATGTGATCGGACGCTATCCACCAGCGGTGTCCGGACACCCGGCCATCATTCTCCAAGCAGGCGTGCTGATGCTCGTCGCCGTTCGCTTGGCCTCCGCCCAGTCGTGGGGTCCGAGCGCCGAGATCCTCCTGTGGACCGTGCTGGTCGTCGGTGCCCTTGTGCATGTCGTCGCTCCGTCTCGGCCGGTGTGGGCCGCCGGCTTGGTCGGCGTCACTCTTGTCGTCGCCCTCGCAGCCTGGAGTGACCCGGTGTCATGGTTCGTCGTGCTCGCGCACGCTCACAACGTCGTCGCGGCTGCGTTCGTATGGGACTGGACTCGGACGGTCGCGTCGCGCCGGACTCGGTCTCACGTCAGGACCGCCATCGCGGTGTGGATGATCGTTGTACCCCTGGCGTTGCTCGGCGGCGCATTGGATGTCGTAACGGGAACAGGTTCTCGGCTCGCGTCCGGTGTCGTGCCCATCAAGACGACGCTCGCGACCGTGACGCCGCCGTCGCTGCGCAGCGGCGCCGTGCCAACACGACTCTTGGCCCTGTTCGCGTTTGCGCAACTCGTTCACTACGGGGTGTGGTGTTGGTGGCTCCCCCGCCACGCCCCCGACGTCACGGCTGCGTCCTCAACGACGCGGGCTGGGAAGTGGTTGCAGGGCGCCCGACTCCTCGTCATCGCGACTGTGGGAACGGCGGCCGTCGTGGGGGCGGCGACCGTCGGCTATTCCGACGGGCGCACCGTGTACTCAGCGTTCGCTGCGTATCACGCCTACTTGGAGTTCCCCGTTCTCGTTGTCCTGTTCGCCACCTGGACCGCTGGAGGTCGCCGTGCTCACCTTGCTCCTTGACGTCGCCAAGTCGTCCGAGAACGACAACTCCGGATCCACTGTCCTCGCGATCGCGATCGTCGTGGTCATCGTGGCCGTTGCCCTCTTCTTCGTCCTGCGGTGGCGCCGCGCGAACCGACGCGACGCGCCGTAGGCGTAGGCGGCGAGGTCGGCGCCCTTCTTGGTCGCCGGCAGCCCGAGCGGCGCATTTCGGAGTGAGACAGGACTCCTCACCCTGCATCTGTTGGAGCGGACGACGGGATTCGAACCCGCGACCCCAACCTTGGCAAGGTTGTGCTCTACCAGCTGAGCCACGTCCGCGAAGGGTGTGCACGATAGCAACCGGCGCCGCGGCCGGAAAGAACCGCAGGTGGCATAGTGTGACTCGGGTCACCCGCAGGGAAGGGATGATCCAGGCCAACGGCGAATCCGTGAGTATCCGCCAGTTTTGTCGACGGTCTCCGTTGTTGAGGGGCACATGAACACGAACAAACCGGGTTACCGGCGCACTCGCCGAGCAGCAATTGCCACCTTCGGTGTCATGGCGGTGACCTTCTTCGCGACCGGCCCGACGGCCTCCGGCGCTCCGGCGCAGGCCGAGGTGAAGCCGGGCCGGGGCCTCGCCCTTGCCGAGACCGAGAAGGTCGACCCTCGTACCGGGTCGCTGTCCTTCGCGATCACCACCGGTCGCTCGATCGCCGGCCACCAGAACACGGTCGCCCAGGCGTCGTCGCAGGCCTTCGACTATGGCGTCATCGGCTCGACGGCCGCGGCCGAAGGCTGCGACGGCAGCGCCTCGTCCCTGCCGGCAGAGAAGCAGCCCAGTGCTGTCCAGGTCGACTCCCGGCAACCGAACTCGACGCAGGACGTGGACGAGGACAAGGTCCCGGCTCCGGCCCACAAGTACGCATCGGCCCAGCCGACGCCGTACGGCGAGGCCATCACCACCACGGCGCCGCAGACGATCGGCGGCTTCATCAACATCGGCGGCGGTATCTCAAAGGCACATTCCGGTCTCGTGGAGGATGCGACCCAGCGCGAGGCGCAAGCGATTTCCGACGTCAGCGGGATCTCGATCCCGCTCGCCGGCATCGAGATGAGCAGCCTGCACTGGGAGGCCACCTGGCGCTCCACCGACCCGGAGAACGGCGTGGTCGGCGTGTTCTCGATCGGTAGCGCGTCGATCCAGGGTCAGGCGCTGCCGGCCAATGATCCCAGCCAGGCGCTCGTGCAGATCAACGGCGCACTCGCTTCGCTCGGGATGTCGATCGTGCCGCCCAGGGCGTACAAGAGCGGCGACGTGATCTTCGTCGAGCCGATGGGCATCTCCATCTTCCCCAGCCCCACCCGCGACGCGCTCCTCACTCCCCTCCTCGGAGGCGTCCAGCCGGTTCGTCAGAGCCTGTTCGACGCGCTGCTCCAGCAGAGTTGCAAGAACTCGACGTACATCACGATCTTCGACATCGTGTCCGGACCGTTCACGGGTGGCGGCTCGTTCAGCGTGCTCCTCGGCGGCGTGCAGGCCTCCTCCGGGGACGCCTACGAAAATGCGTTCTGCCTCGGGTGCGACGGACCACCGAAGCTGAACACGACGAACACGAACACCAACACACTGGCGAACACCGTGGCCGCGCCCAGCACCGCCGGTGCGACGTTCAAGGGCAACACCGCACCCGCCGCGCCCCCAGGGACGGCGGCCGTGACACCGGCCGCGGCGAAGAAGCTCGGCAGAGCGCGCGGTGGCGCGCTCGCTGGTGTCGGTCTGGCCGGGCTCGGCATGATTGCCGCCATGGCGGAAGGCGATCGTCGCAAAATGCGCCGCGCGCAACGTGAGATCCCCCAATTCGAGGAGTAGCGCTACCCGTTGGCCTCCAACATCCACGACGTCTCCAACCCTCCCCGCACGTACTTCAGCGTCTGGCAGCGACTCCTCCGTGGCTACGGGCCTCTTGCGGTGCTCATCGTCACGTTGCTGTTGATGTCGCTGCTGATCCCGTCGAAAGTTCAGGGCTCGGGCACCAACGTCAACACGACCAACAACCGCGCCGCGGGCTCCACGGCCAGCGGGACGAACGCCGGCGCCACGGATCCCAACGCGGCGAACAGCGCGGCCGGCGGCGGCGCAACCACCCCCGGGGAAGGGGGCACCGCGGTCGTACCCGGATCGCCCTGCACCGACCGCCCCGACCAAGTCACCGGCGACCCGTACTCGCCGCCGTGCATCGCGTTCTCCGGCGACAACGGCGGCTCGACGTACCACGGCGTCACCGCCACCGAGATCCACGTCGCCGACCGGCAGCTCAACGAGAAGGGCTTCCAGCAGACACTCGCCGCGCTGGCCGGCGCCACGCTCACCGACACGCCCGACGACCTCAAGCGCACGATCGACGCGCTGGCTCAGTACTTCAACGACCACTACCAGTTCTACGGTCGCAAGATCGTCATGGACTATTACAACGGCGTCGGGTCCAACACCGACGAGCTGTTGGGCAAGGGCCGTGACAAGGCCGAAGCTGACGCGACGACGGTCAAGTCGATGGGATCGTTCGCCGACTTCTCGGCGAACTCCGAGCCCTACGCCAACGCGCTCGCACTGAACGACATCGTCGGCTTCGGCGACCCCTACCTCTCCGTGAAGTGGCACGACGAGCACGCGCCCTACATCTGGTCGATTGCCAGCGCGGGCACCGACGTCGCAAACTTCGCCGCCGAGTACGCCGTCAAGAAGCTCTGCGGCAAGCCCGCCGACCGCGCCGGCGGCAACCTGAAGGGGCAACCCCGCAAGTTCGCGTCGTTCGCTCCTGAGAACTCCTGGTACCAGGAGTCGGTGCAGGTCGCTCGGGAGACCCAGCAGGCCGCCGGCTGCGATCCCGGGGTCAACGTGCAGTACCAGCTCGACCTCGGCACCATGTCGAACCAGGCCGCCAACCTGATCGCCCAGATGCAGAGCCAGGGCGTCACCACCATCCTCTGCGGCTGCGACCCGATCATCCCGGTGTTCCTGTCGAGCCGCGCCAACAGCCAGGGCTACTACCCCGAGTTCATCATCGTGGGCACGGCACTCACCGACACCGACATCGTCGGGCAGCTCTGGGACCAGAACTTCGCAGCGCACGCGTTCGGCGTGAGCTCGCTGACGGAACCCCGCCCGCCGCAGCAGTCGATCGGGTACGCGGCCTACAAGACCGTCCGTCAGGACGAGCCGGCCTTCAGCGTCGAGCTCATCTACTACCAGATGGCGCAGATGGCCATCGGTTTGCAGATGGCAGGGCCGAACCTCACGCCGGAGACGTTCCGCGACGGGATGTTCGCGTATCCGCGAAAACTCGGCCCCGCAGGATCATGGGGCTTCAGCGACCACGACTACACCACGGCCGACGACGTCCGTGAGATCTGCTGGGACCCGAACGCGGTGTCGAACTACAACCAGAAGAAGGGCGCATTCGTCGAGACGGACCACCAGCGCTACGTGAAGGGCTCGATTCCCGGCGGCGACCCGCTCTGCCCGATCCCGCCGTGAGCGAACTCCTCACGCGTTGGCGGGCTCTTGACGCGCGCACGCGGCGCCTACTGACGATTGCCGTGCCGATCGCCCTCTATGTCCTCGTCGCACTCGCTACGGGCAAGACAGGAATGGTGCGGCTGCGAGACCGCGCACCGTTTGGCATCGTCGCGATCGGCGTGGTGCGCGGAACCGTGACCGCACTCGGCGCGATGGGCATCATCCTGATCTATCGCGCCAACCGCTTCATCAACTTCGCCCACGGCGCGCTCGGCAGCCTTGTAGGTGTGCTGTGCATCGGCATGGTTCTCGAGCATCACGTGTCCTACTGGGTGATGCTGCCGGTCGCGGTCGTGTCCGGTGGCCTCATCGGAGCACTGATCGAGTTCGCTGTCATCCGTCGATTCCAGAACTCGACACGTCTCGTGTTGACCGTGGCGAGCATCGGCCTCGCGCAGTTCCTCGGCGGGTTGGAGTTGATCGGAACACAGAAGATCCACTTCACGGCACTGGTCGGCGGCTTCAACGCACCGCTCGACGTCAGCTACAAGTTCGATGGAGTCACGTTCGGGGGCGACGAGATGTTGATCATCGCCATTGTGCCCGTCGTGATCATCGGCCTCGCCTGGTTCCTGTTGAAGACCGATGCCGGGATCGGCGTGCGCGCCGCGGCGGAGAACGTGGATCGGGCACTGCTGCTCGGCATCCCCGTGCGACGGCTGTCGACGATCGTCTGGGTCATCGCCGGCAGCCTTGCCTCGCTCACGTACATGCTCCAGGCCCCGTTCGCCGGGGTGAAACCAGGCGTTGCATCCAACGGGCCGACGGTGCTCTTGCCGTTGCTCGCGGCGGCCGTCGTCGCGCGCATGGACTCGTTGCCGCTCGCCTTCGCCGCGGGCGTCGGCCTCGGGGTCATGGATCAGGTCGTGCGCTGGAACAACGCCGACTCGCCCTCGGTGATCTACGTCTTCTACCTCGTCGTCATCGTCGGCGCCCTCCTCCTCCAGCGCGGGAAGCTGTCCCGCGCGCAGGAAGGCGGCACGTCGTCGTGGTCCGCGGCGGGTGTCGCGAAACCCATCCCGGAGGAACTTCGGCATCTGCCCGAGGTCCGCTGGACGAAGATCGGTCTGCTCACGCTCGTGGGGTTGGCCTTCGTGTTCATACCGAAGGGGTGGAACGCGACGAATCAGCTCTTGCTGTGTTACGCCATCACCTGGGCGATGATCGGCGTCTCGCTCGTGATCCTCACCGGCTGGGGCGGGAACATCAGCCTCGGCCAGTTCGGGATCGCCGGTGTGGGCGGCATGGTCGCGGCGAATCTCGTCGCCAACAACAACGCCGACTTCTTCGCGGTCATAGGCGCGGCGGGCGCGGTGGGCGCGCTCATCGCCATCGTCGTGGGGGTTCCGGCGCTCCGCATACGTGGCCTCTTCCTCGCGGTCACGACGTTGGCCTTCGCGATCGCGCTCGACAACTACTTCCTCAACCAGAACACGTTCCCGCAGTTCGTGAAGAGCAGCATCAAGCGACCGTTGTTGTGGGAGCGGTTCGACCTGAACGACAACTATCACCTGTACCTGGTGACCCTGGCGTTCTTGGTCCTGTCGATCCTCGCGTCGGTTGGTGTCCGCAAGGCGCGGAGCGGGCGCGTGCTGATCGGTACCCGAGACAACGAGCGCGCAGCAGACGCGGCCAGCGTTCCCACGACCAACATCAAGCTCTCGGGCTTCCTGCTGGCGGGCACGATCGCCGGTATCGCCGGCGCGTTGAACGTCATGGCGATCAAGGGCTTGGCCGTCGGCACGTTCAACCCTGCGGACTCGATCACGGTGTTCTCGACCGCGGTCATCGGTGGACTCGGCTCCATCACGGGAGCCATCACCGGCGTGCTGCTCTTCAAGTACCTCGAGACGTTGACGTGGCTCGGCGACCTCCGGTTGGCGATCAACGGCTTCGGCCTGCTCGTCGTGCTGTACCTGCTGCCCGGTGGTCTCGGCCAGCTGCTCTTCACGGCGCGCGACAAGTTCCTACGACGCGTCGCCGACCGGCGCGGCATCCTCGTGCCGAGCCTCGTGGCCGACAAGCGAGTCGAGGACGGCGAGGACAAACCGTCTGACGAGGTCGACCTCTTGCGCGGTGCACTCGCGGGTGCTCCGGTGGGAGCGGGTACGTGAGCGCCACGTCGACGCTCGAGCAGTCGGTGCCGCCGATCGGCAACGGTCCCCTGTTGCAGTGCCGCGGCATCGACATGGCCTACGGGCCGGTGCAGATCCTCTTCGGCGTCGACTTCGACGTGAGCGAAGGCGAGATCGTCGCGCTACTCGGCACGAACGGCGCCGGGAAGTC